>CAXQOB010000193.1:0-30534 GCA_964225475.1 Candidatus Nitrosopumilus sp.
GTGAGGTGATCCAGGATGGTTTGTAGCAATGTAAAAATCCAAACGAGCTCATTCTTTTTGTTGATATGAAAGGTGTTGCAAACGTGAAAATATGACTGAACGATTCAGTAGAGAATTTATACGGCTAGGGGTTATCGATCAAAGGTTTCGTCGTTAGGTTTACATCATACGCATCAATTTGGATGCTTGAACACCTGCGTTGATTCTGATTCGCTCAGTTTCATATGGTGCTTTCAGAGAACGAAAATGCCAGGGGTTCTACCGAGTAATGATTTTTGCGCATCGTTGCAAGAAACTTCGGTGATTGAAGCTCATCCTAAATGCCGGTTGTCGTCGCGGTTCGACTGGTTTTTTCGTGGTTTATTTGATCGTTTCATTCATGTACGGAAGAGAGAGCAATGTCATCTGAACCGAAAGAAACTGTTTTGCACAAAGGAAATCGATTCAATGTTCATCTCATGCAGCTGGAAGGTCGTGACGGGAATACTTACGAACGCGAAGTGATTCGCCACCCGGGTGCTGTCGTGCTGGTGCCAATGCTTGATCCTGATACGGTTGTATTAATCGAGAATGCACGCCCGACGGTTAATCAAACCTTGCTCGAATTACCCGCTGGAACCATGGAGTGGGATGAGCCTCCCGAATCTACCGCGGTTCGGGAATTAGCTGAGGAGACGGGTTATCGAGCTGAAAGCTTTACGCTGTTGCATGAGTTTTATTCTGCTCCCGGTATCAGTGATGAATTGATGTACCTGTATGTCGCAGAGGGATTAAGTTCAGGCCAACATGCTCGGGAGGCGGTTGAAAACATTGAGAATCGAGTGGCGACTCGGGAGGAAATCGTTCGCTGGATTGAGCAAGGTAGGATTCGAGATGGAAAAACCCTGATCGGGCTTTATGCTTTTCTGCATTCGCCGAAATTTCAAAATAACACCTAATCCGTGGCGTTGTGATGAGAGTCCATTGGGATCAATGAAAGTTCGAGTTCATCTGGTGTTTCTTTTGTGGGCGAAGTCGGTTTACCAGTAAAGGTTATTTGTCCGAAGCTTTTGGTAGCTGGATCCAAAAGTTAACGACTGAGGTGTTCTATGACTATGGCATGCGATACCGTCCATCCGTTTTATCGAACGAGCCTCCAGCAACGATGGATTCGACGGTTTCGGAAATCTTCCGGTACGGTTTGACGTGAGATTTCGTGCGCCTCCGAGACTGGCAGGCTCTCAAACTGAAACTTGAAACGCCGGAAATTGGTGGAGAAGTAAATCACTCCGCCCTGATTAACCAAGGGTAGGACCTGATGCAGTAGTTTTTCTGTGTTTCCCTGAACGGTCCAGTCATCTTGGGTACGTTTGCTGTTCGAGAAGGTTGGTGGATCAATGACGACAAGGTCGTAAGTTGGTTTTTGTGGATGCTCCTGCACAAATTGCATCACATCCTTTGCAATAAATTGATGCTGCTCTCCATGTAGATTATTGAGTGCAAGGTTGGATTGAGCCCATTCCAAGTAGTTTCGAGACAGGTCGACGCTAACGGTTTGACTCGCCCCACCATCAGCTGCGTAAACGGTGAAGGAACCTGTGTAGCAGAATAGGTTCAGGAAGCTTTTTTCTTTGGCTTGTTCGCGAATCATCCCCCGAGTCACCCGGTGATCGAGGAACAAGCCAGTGTCTACATAGTCATAGAGATTGACCAAGAATTTAAGCCCTCCCTCGCTGACCTGTTTTGTTAAGTGCGTTTCGGCAATCTTGTCATGTTGGGTCTTTCCCTTTTGTCTTCCTCTTCGTTTCAAAGAGACATTTTGCCGCGGGATGTCCATGGAAATCGCTGCCGTATCGGCCATGAGGTCAAGCCAATTGGCATGTTCAGCGATGTCTCGCTCGTGAGGACGGTCGTATTCAGTAATGTGCAGGCAATCCTCGTAGATATCCACGATGAGCGGGATCTCTGGAATGTCTCGTTCATAGAGTCGATAGCAGGAAATTCCACGCTTCGTTGGCCAACGCCGGAGATGTTTCGCTCGTTTGCGAATTCTGCTGGCGAAAAGATCCGCCTGCTCACGTGACTTCGTCGATAGTTCTCCGAATGCGGCCGGACCCGAGGCGTGTTCATGCCGCTTCTGAATCGGTTGCTGATCGTTAGCCTTTGATAGTTTTGTGTCAGTCTCGGGTAAAGCTTTGGTGGTTTTCAATGCCGGCGTCTTTGAATCGATCACGGAATCCATTTGGACCTTCGATTCTTTCTTCTGATTATTCGAAGTCTCTGATTGTGTGCCACATTTCCGACCAGAGGAACCTCCAGATTCAATCGTTGACCCGCCTTCGCGCGTTTCAATGGAGGTTCCACTATCGCGGGATGATAATCCTGGTCCTGTATCCTTCTCCAGTTGGGACGGATCGGTTCTCGTTGCCGGGTTAGTGACAGGCTTTGGACCATGAAACTGAAAGTAGGTCATGGCTGTTCCACCCGAATAAAGCTTGCGCCGTCGGTCAGCTGGTCTTCCTAGAAGTGACTCGAGTCGTCGCATGTCGGTTAAAACATAATGAGACCATGTTGGTAGCCTACGAAAGAGCTCAGGTAGTTGACGGTAGTCCTCATCTCGTTCCCTGAGGGAACGGTACTCTTGTTCGGCCGGCGGCAGGGCAATCAAACAACCGAATCGTTTCTGGCTGCGTATTTCCTGAAGGTTTTTGCAGTCAAAATGAATTGCATTGTCGACTCCAGCGAACTTTGCGTTACTGCGAGCTTTGTGAAGGATTCTTACATTCGTATCGCACGCCAAGATTCTATTCTCAATAGGATGCTCCGCTGCGGTTAACGCATCAGGTCGCAGGTCATCTGACGCCGATCGAAACAATTCCCCCCATTCTTCGCAAGCGAAAGTGCGATTAATTCCAGGTGCGATGTTGAGGCCAATCATCGCCGCTTCAATTGCGAGAGTTCCACCACCACAAAAGGGATCAATCATGGGGCGTCCGTTCCGCCAATAGCTAAGCATGACCATTGCTGCAGCCAGCGTCTCTTTTACTTGAGGCGATGATCCAGGCCTGTGATAGCCCCTGCGGTGCAGTCCACTGCCCGAAGTGTCAATGGTGAGGGTTACTCGATCTTTTAATATTGTAAAGTCAACAGCATAACGTGGACCGTCCTCGGGCAGTTCTGTTTGGGAGTGCCCACGAATCAATGATTCAGCAATTGCTCGCTTAATCGCTCTCTGGCATGCTGGAACACTTGTGAGCGTTGACCGCAGGCAGCGACCAGTGACGGGAAACTGCCCTCGCTGAGGAATATGTTGGTTCCAGTCAACGGCTCGAGTCGATTCGAACAACGCATCGAAATCTGGGGCGGGAAAATCTGCAACCTTAATGAGCACTCGATCTGCCGTTCGCAACCACAGATTCGCATTGATGATGGTTTCTGGATTGCCGAAAAAAGCAACCCTTCCAGGTTCCACCACTTTTGCCGAACATCCAATCGCCTCTAGTTCACGACGAACCAATGATTCAAGTCCAAATGCACAGGTCGCAAGTAGCTGATAATCGTGTTGTGAAGATTCTTGCGTCATGACCTGGGGATGGTTGAATTTTGAAAGCTGAACACCGTTAGGTTCGCTTAGATAAAATGCGCTGATCGAAAACAATCATCGAAATCTCATTGAGGAGATATTTTGATCAGTTTGTACTTCGAATTGGCGAATCGTCAGTAATCAAGTAATTGACTTGCCGTTTGGGAGTTTTCAGGGTGTCCGTCGACCCTCCTCTGGCCATAAAGTCTCGGCCCAATAACAAATCCTCTTTGTTTGTCGAATATAGCTCGAACCATACTTTTGGCCCATGTGGCACTCCTAGAAACCCGCCGGTAATTGTTTGGATACCTCTACACGGCGTTTTGCATTGAATACCCCATTTTTGACTGCCGTTTCCCTTGAAGCTCCTGTTGTTAGAAGCATTTTGACGCATTTTTTATGCATTGCCATTTAGAGAAGCGTCTCTGGTGGATTCTTTGGGTTGGATTGTTTCAACGCTCAGGGTGCTCGAAAGTGTGTTCGGTTCACGCCGGGAGCAAGCTGTGGAATAATCTGAACGATCGAGGTACCGCTAACGAGGCTCTCGTCCTGATCTGCATCACCTAAAACGACCGTGAACGAAATGAAATCATTCTTACCAATCATCGATGCTGGTCACGACACAGGACTGGTTACGCCTTTTTCAGATCGAATAAGAAGCGATTCTGTTGAAATGTCGCGTCATTCATTAACGGATCTGCAGATTAACCTCGGCAAGCTTTGCAATCAGGCTTGCACCCATTGTCATGTTGAAGCTGGGCCAACAAAGACTCGTGAGAATATGAACCAGCGGACTGCTGAGCGAGTTTTGGAACTCGCACTGAATTGCGATCAATTGACGACGGTCGATTTGACTGGAGGTGCTCCGGAGTTAAACCCTCATTTCAAAATGTTGGTGAGGGAGTTTCGCTCAAAAGGACTGCGTGTGATCGATCGTTGCAATCTGACCGTGTTATTTGAATCCGGCATGGAATGGTTGTCAGATTTTTTAGCCGAACAGAAGGTTGATTTGGTTGCGTCCCTGCCCTGTTACCTCGAGGACAATGTGGATGTGCAACGAGGCTCGGGCGTATTTCAGAAAAGCATCGAAGCATTGCGATTATTGAACTCACTTGGTTTTGGTCAGCCTGACTCAGAGCTCCGATTAGATCTTGTTTACAATCCGAATGGTCCAAGTTTGCCTCCGGAGCAAGCGAGCCTCGAGATTGCCTATCAGAAAGAGCTTCAGGACAGATATGGGATTGTTTTCAATCGACTTCTTACAATCACCAATTTGCCAGTGAAGCGATTCGCCAAGTTTCTGGAAAAACGTGGCCAATTGGAAGAGTATTTCCATCTGCTGGAGAGGCATTTCAATCCAGATGCAGCCAAGCATGTGATGTGTAAATCGCTCTTGTCGATCAGTTGGGATGGAAAGATTTATGATTGCGATTTTAATCAGATGTTAGGCCTGTCCACAGCAGACCAAGCTCCCGCTACCATCTGGGAAATTGAAGCGATCGAGGATATGGTTGGACAATCAATTTGTGTCGCGGATCATTGCTATGCTTGTACAGCAGGTGCGGGTAGTAGTTGTGGTGGAGCAATTACCATTTAACATGGTTTCGTTTCGACCCTGTGTTTCGGTTACTCGAGATGCCAATGCATTGTGTCGGTCAAGAATTCAGCCTCCCGAGTGTTGGTTGATAACGTGATGATGTTGGTTTTACTGCTTTTCTTATTATTTATTTCGTTTTCAACCTGCCGACTTTAAGGTCTTAGTGGGTTGACCAAGGTTTGATTAAAAATGACTGAAGACAATAACACTTTGGATACTGTTTCTGCGGTTGAAGAGAGGTATTCCGCTGCCGCCGAGCAGCGAGAGGAATCTTTATGTTGTCCCGTTGATTACGACGCAAAGTATCTCAAAGTGATTCCGCAAGAAGTAATCGATCGAGATTATGGATGTGGTGATCCGTCCAAATACCTTCTCCCGGGCGAGACCGTGCTGGATTTAGGTAGTGGCGGCGGAAAGATTTGCTTCATTGCCTCTCAGGTTGTCGGCGCTGAGGGTAAGGTGATTGGTGTTGATATGAATGACACCATGCTTGATCTGGCAAGGCAGAGTAGAGGCGAAGTAGCCGAGAAAATAGGTTACTCCAATGTCGAATTCAAGCGAGGGAAGATACAGGACCTTGCCATTGATCGTGATGAGGCTGAAAAACATCTAATGGAGCATCCGGTCACGGATGAACAAAGCCTTCGTGATTTTGAATCCTATTTGAGCGAAATGCGATCAGTTCGTCCCATGATTGCGGATGATTCGATCGATGTTGTTGTCAGTAATTGTGTTCTGAACCTTGTCGATTCGGGAGAAAAAGAACAACTGTTTCGAGAGTTGTTTCGGGTCATCAAGCCGGGTGGAAGAGCTGTCATTAGTGACATCGTTAGCGATGAGGTGGTGCCAATAGCAATGCAGAACGATGCTGAGCTTTGGAGTGGTTGCATTTCAGGCGCGTTTCAGGAGCAGGAGTTTCTGCTCGCTTTTGAGAACGCAGGTTTCACGGGTATTGAAATTGCCGTCTATCAAGAGAAGCCGTGGCAGGTTGTGGAGGGTATTGAATTTAGATCCGTCACAGTAGTTGCTTACAAAATACCTGAGGGATCCTGCGATGATTACCACGAAGCGGTGATTTATCGTGGGCCGTATGCTCAAGTCATCGATGATGATGGCCATGTTTACCGTCGAGGGCAGCGTAGTAAAGTCTGCCGTTCGACCTTCCAGAAGATGGCTGTGGCTCCCTACCGTGATGATTTCGTTCCTGTCCCGCCGCATCAGGAAGTGATGGAAAATGAAGCAAAGCCAATGAGCTGCACAGGTGAAGAACGGCGACCGAGTGAGACCAAGGGCAAAGGGTATAATCTCACGGTCATTGGGGACTCGTGCTGCGAGCCCGGTGAGTGCTGTTGAGTTTGATTGTTGAAGAGCGGTGACCCGATTCGCTCGGATTTCATTGTCAATGCTCAGTCTAGATACTTGTGGCAATTACGGGTAACGGTACTGCGTTGATGGGGTGATTAGTTCGCGCTACTGTTAGGGGGTAATCGTGGATCTTAAATTAACAGGCGGATCCGCACTGGTAACGGGTGCAGCCAACGGTATTGGTCGTGCGGTGGCCGAGCAGTTTGCTAAAGAGGGATGTGAGGTGCGTCTTTGGGACCAGTCGTCGCAGGTACTCGAGGTTGCAAGGGAAATATCAGACAGTTTTTCCGTCGCCACCGTTGGTAAGCAAGTGGATCTCGCTTGTGAAGGAGACGTGCTCGAGGCAACGAAAGAAGTGGATGATGATGGTTTTTCACCGCTGCGTTACGTCGTTCACGCTGCAGCAATCGGATCTGGATCCTATGGATTCCCATTTTTGAAGCTTGAGCCGTCAGATTGGCACAAGCCAATGCAGGTCAACATGATGGGGTTGGTGCATTTGGCACACGCAGTGACACCGAGTCTGGTCAGGCAGGGCTGTGGCAGTTTCGTGGTGATTGGCTCCGTTGCAGGGCAGATCGGATCTCAGACAGATCCACCTTATAGTGCAACCAAAGCTGCTACTCTTAATTTCACTCAATGTATGGCGAGAGATTTAGCAAAGGATCAGATTCGGGTAAACATGGTTTGTCCCGGAATGGTGAAAACCGAATTGAATCAATCGGTATGGAGAAGCTGGCTTGATCAACAGCCTGAATCTGAAACGCTGAGCTATGAGGAGTGGGCTGAGGGAAAAATTAAAGCAAAGGTCCCCCTCGGTCGCTGGCAGACACCCGGAGATATCGCAAATATGGTTTTGTTTTTGTCTTCGGATCTTGCCTCTGAGGTTACTGGTCAGATCATCAATGTTGACGGCGGTTACGTCATGCATTGGTGATACGTAACGTTTTGCGTTGAAATGAGTCAAACGGCGAGCTCGTCTATCCGCTATGCTATTGCATCGATGCAGGAGTCGTCTTATCGATTCGCTGGATAACAAAACAATCAACAACTTGGTTCTTTTTATTATAGGAAACATTAATGCGAAAAATACTTTTGGTTCTCGCATGTGGCTTCTTTGTGATGGCTTCCTCTTCAAACGCTGCTGATCCTTCCGATGCAGTTTTCACGGATCCGTCGAAGGCGGGTGAAGATTTCAAAATGCAAGGTGAATACCTTGGAGAGGTTCGAAATCAAGATGGAACTCAAAGAATCGGTGTGCAGGTGATCGCCCTCGGAGGCGGTAAGTTCAATGTGATTGGGCATGTTGGTGGACTACCCGGTGATGGTTGGAGCCGCGGTGACAAACGAAATGAAATCGAAGTTCACGCTGAGAACGGCAGCTTGATTTTCCCCGTCGGTGATGCGGTTGTGTCACTCACTGATGGCAAGATCAATGTTGAATACGATGGGCAGTTACTTGGAGTCCTGAAGAAGCTTGACCGTAAGAGTCCTACACTGGGGAAAGAGCCACCCGAGGGAGCGACGGTATTATTCAACGGTGACGATACGGATCAGTTCAATGACGCAAAGCTCATTGATGGAAAATGGCTGGGTGCCACCAATGTATGGTCGAAGGAGAAGTTTGGGGATCATCATTTGCACATCGAATTTAGAACGCCCTTCATGCCTGAGGCACGAGGTCAGGGAAGAGGCAATAGCGGTGTTTATGTTCAGAGTCGCTATGAAGTCCAGGTGCTCGATTCATTCGGCTTGGAAGGAAAAGACAACGAGTGCGGTGGTATCTATTCAATCTCTCAACCTGACGTGAACATGTGCTATCCACCTCTTTCATGGCAGACCTATGACATCGATTTTACTGCAGCCCGTTACGATACGGCTGGCAAGAAAACCTCCAATGCCAGAGTAACCATTCGGCATAATGGATTTGTGATTCATGATGATCGAGAATTGGCGCACGGGACGCCAGGACGACACGCGGAGGGACCAGAGCTTGATTCATTGTTCTTGCAAAATCACGGCAATCCGGTTGTTTTTCGTAATGTTTGGGTCGTGAAAAAGTAGCGAGCATTATCTTCTAATGCTTGGCATTAATTCGGGTGCGGCACTCATCTTAGTACGATATTAAATTGATTTTAGAATTCATTGATTGGAGTTTGATATGCTAGTGCAACGATCGGTTTTTTCCCTGTTGCTAGTTGGTTTGATTGCAGGCTTGGTCGCTCAAGCACAGGACGCAACCCATGAGCATGAGAGTGCTCAACTGCCAAAATTGGGTGTAGCTGTAATTACGCCTACTAAGGGAAATAAGGTGCGGGGTGTTCTTCGGCTAGTGCAGAAGGGCGATGAAATCAAGATCATGGGTAGGGTCACTCAGCTTACTCCCGGTGAGCACGGTTTTCACATTCATGAATTTGGGGATCGTCGCGGAAGTGACGGTAAGGCGACTGGTGGTCATTACAATCCCAAGGGACATGATCATGGATCCCCCGGAGGGCACAGCCACAGCGGTGATCTCGGGAACATCGAAGCAGATCAAGAAGGCGTTGCCCAGGTGAATATCACCATGAAAGGCACGCCGTTGCATTTCGTGCTTGGAAGGGCTTTTGTTGTCCACGCAGGTAAAGATGATTTGAAGAGTCAGCCTTCCGGGGCTGCTGGAGCACGCATTGCAACCGGCGTCATTGGAATAGGTAATCCAGAATTTACTTATAAGAAGGCTGAGTGATCGATGAAAAACGGTCGGATTTCAGTAAGTGATGACTGACCTTTGAGCACGGATCTGCGACTTCATGCTATGAAGGGCGGCCAGTGATGGCTGCCCTTTTTCTATTCAATTGTTACGGTTTTGGATCGAGTATTCCTTGAGTAGGAATGCTTCGGTCGAACCTTGGACTAAGAGATAGCATGCATCTGCTGGCAGATCACCAAACTCTTCGGTTTTTCCATCAGCCCAAGTGACACTGACGTTGCTCACCGACTGTTGGTCGCTGAGCCCGGAAATCAAGGTTCTCTCGTTGCTGCAGAAATATCCATCTCCAGACAATACCCACAGGGTTCGTGGTTCGTCACCAACGGTAAAACGCACAATTGCACCGACCGCATCTCGGCTACTGCGTGTCGCAGCAAGTCGAAAACTGATGCGATGATTGTTATCGCTACTTTCATTGAGCAATAACCTGATTTGTTCATTCATGTGTGTGATGAAAACATCGTTACGTCCGTCACAATTCACATCCGTAGTCCATAGTGCACGTCCAACATGCGCCAATTGAAAGTATTCACCCCAAGGATCATCGTTGATTAATTCAAATTTTCCGGAGGTTGTTCGACGGAAAATCTGCAAGGGTAGGTCATAGTCTGGAACATCCGGGCTATCGAATTCGCCGATGTGCCCGTTGGTAACAATGATTTCTTCTACGCCATCATTCTCGATGTCGATTGGTTGTGCTCCAAAACCAATCAGCGGTAGCGTGGGTTCAATCAAACCAAGCCGGCTGGTTTCATCTTTCCACAAACCCGGTGCAACCTGCTCATAGTAAACGTTGTACTCTCGACCAAAGCCAGTCACGTAGAAATCAAGATCACCATCGTGATCGAAATCACAGCTTGCTATACCCATCGACGCTTGCGACCGAGACATTCCGTCAAGAGCGATTCCGCGAACCCCAGCAGTCTCGTTTAGTCGAAAGGTTGGCTCATCATTGCGAGTATAGTAAGCATTTCGAGACATGTCGTTGGCGACAAAAATGCCGAGTTTGTTGTCGACTAATTGGCCAGAAACAATACCTAGTCCGCGACCGGGTAGCGGTTGTCCAATCCAGTCCTCAGTCATATTCACAAAGGTACCGTCTTCGGTACCTCTGAAAACCATGTCCACGTCTGCGGGAAAGCGAAGAGGGTGGCAAGGTCCTGGGTTACCAAGTTCATCCGGACAGGCAGAGACTAAGTTGGCGACTGGCTTACAGTAATTGGTGACGAACAGGTCCGTAATCGAATCATTGTCAATATCGACAAACGAAGCTGATGAAGACCATGCAACTTTGATATCTCCAAGTATTTGATCGCTGCAGTCAGTGAAGCTCCCGTCTCCGTTGTTGCGCATCAGTCGATTGGCCCCAAGATTGGCAAAAAACAGGTCAGGGAATCCATCCTCGTTAAAATCTCCCACTGCCACGCCCTGACCAAAACCGGTGTCCGTCACACCCGTAGCGATGGAGACATCTTCGAAGCGAGAACCAATGTTCCGAAGCAGATTATTGGGCTTGGAGTCAGATTTGAGCATGCTCCCTGCTGCATTCATGATCATCAGGTCAGGGAGTCCATCTAGATCAAAGTCGACACTGCCGCCTCCTGCACCCGTGGAACGAATCAGCGGTGCAAGTTTTGCGTCGTCAGGAGAGTTCCCCGACCCATAACCTTTTAATCCCCACTCAAGACTGCGGTCTGACAATCGCAGGGATTCAATCGACGCTGATTTTGGAACCAGTCGCGGGTCATCCTCGATTGGTAAACCTGCTTCAATGCTTGGCATCGGTAATTGTGAGTAATCAATCTGGAATACTTCAGCTTGTTTAGACTGCCATGCAGAGTCAGATCGCAATTGATTGATGATTCTTTCTCTCGTTTCATCCAGTTTGCTCGATGGTTGATCGGGCAGTGTTGACGCAATGGCCCACCATGCCTCTGCGGACCACGCTCGTCCGAGTTCAAGTAACCTCAAAGCAATTTCAATCGCCTCGGTTTGATTGCTTCTTTGTCCCGCCGCAAAGTGATTGAACTGTTCACGAAACGCTTGAAGGCGGCTGGCATAATCTGTGATAAGCTGAATCTGATCGTCGGTGACCTTCAGCGAGTCTCCCAAAGAATTTCCCTTGATTTGCTGGAGGGTGATGGATAGACGACTCCATGCCATGCTGTGTGAGGGATTGAGGATGCAGGCTTGCCAATAGCCTCGAATTGCCTGATCGGTTCTGCGTTTTTCCGCAGCGAGGTCACCCATTGCAACCCAAGCATCTGCATACTCAAAACAATCGGCTGGAGCCTTTTCATACCAGTCTTGTAATTCCTTCCAACGCGATTGGGTCGCGAGTACACGTCCAAACGTTGCGTAGGCGGGTGCGAAATCCGGATGGTTGCTAATGATCTCCTCGAGGACGGCGGCTGCTTCGGGGATATCTCGCTGGTAAAGGAGTAGAAAAGCATTGCCGAGTCTCACACGATGATCACTCGGGTTTCGTTCGAAAATCGTGTCAATGGTTTTGACTGACATTCGCCTAGTTGATGTGTCGGTGGTAGCAAAGAGCAGTGACAAATCAAATTGACGACTCTTAAAAAGCCTTTGAAGATGCTCAGGTAGTTTTTCGGTACGCTGTAATTCTGAGAGAAAACCAACTAGCATTCGCCTCTGTTGATGCTCTTCAGGGAACGCTAACAACGATTCTTCCAGCAAAGAAACCGCTTCGTAAATCTCGCCAACGTTAATTAGACCTTGAACGGCGTCAGTGACTCTGGAGCTCGGGCGAAACCCAGCGACTTTGGCTGCGCTAACGAGTAATTCAGCCGCTTCCTTTTCATCACCGCCTCTGGCAGTTATCAGCGCGACCTTTGTAATCAGGTCCGCATCTTCAGGGTTGGCAATCAGGACCTGTTTTGAAAGCTGTGCTGCGGTATCCCAGTCATTGTTTTGGATTGCACTAAGCATTTTCTCGGTGGGGTTGCCGCCCTCATTCGTAATCACGTCCGAGCCGTTGTCCTGCACGCTGGCGTTTGGGTCACAGCCACCGAGTAGTAAGCAAATCAGCATCAGCATTGAAGTCGGCAGTCGCGACGCAAGGAGCAAAGGTTCTGCCCGCCTGCGAAGTGATTGATTTCGACCCTGCATTTGAATCATCTTTACAGTGAGTGTCCTAGGAACCATTGGAAGGTTGTTTGTTGGTCAGACGATTACGGCTCGAATCGAAGAGTCTCATTCTATTGTCTTGCGAGCAGAAAGTGGAGGATTTTAACGAGACGCCTTTGCAAGGCTATCGTTCAATTGCTCGCCACCCCTTTTAAAAGCCGAAACAAACTAGCATGATTAACGGTTTGATCCAGTGACAAGCCTTGCTTTCACAGCCTATTCTTCTTGATTGCCTCTTGGGCAATGCCTCAGTTTGACTGCTTTGCATCGGTTCCTTTTTTGTTTGGATTCTGATCCGTTTGCCTGTCGCTGTTTAAGTATTCACTCAAGTAAGAATTTGCTCCACAACTCTGGCTGGTCGACCCGCAGAAAGGATTTGTTCCTGTCCGTTGTGAAGGAAGATTAATTCATTGATATCGATTCCAAAAAGATGCATCAATGTAGCTTGGTAATCGTTCGGCGTAACGATGTCTTCGATGGCTTTATGGCCGAATTCATCGGTTGCTCCAAAAGTCATGCCAGGCTTAATGCCTCCTCCAGCGAGCCAAATGCTAAAGCCTTGTCCATTATGGTCTCGGCCATGCTTTTCGGGAGCACCTTGATTCTGAGTCACCGGTAATCGTCCAATTTCTCCGCCCCAGTGAACGAGTACCTCATCCAGCATTCCTCGCTGCTTAAGGTCTTTGACTAAGGCAGCAGAGGGTTGATCCGTTTTCTTGCAAACGGAAGGCAAGTTAGTCCCGAGATTACTATGGTTGTCCCAAGGTTGCCCGTTGAGGAATAATTGCACGAAACGAACACCACGTTCAACGAGGCGTCTTGCGATCAGGCACCTTGTTCCATATTCGCGTGTCTCATCCTGTTCAAGCCCATACATTTGGTGGATGTATTTTGGTTCCTGACTTATGTCTAGCGCATCAGTCGCTGCAACTTGCATCTTTGCTGCAAGTTCGTAACTGGCAATGCGTGCTTGAAGTTCATTTGCATTCGGAAAATTTTCGGCATGCTTTTGGTTGATTGACTCGAGGAAGTCAAGATTTTGTCGCTGCGAGATACCCTCAAGGTGTGCTGGAGCATTGAGGTTAAGGATACGTGGTTCTCGTGGTCTTAGGACGGTTCCCTGAAAAAGAGCCGGCATGAAACCACTTGACCAGTTATTGGTGCTATCGACGGGAGGTCCGCCTGGGTCGGTGAGAACCATGTACGCTGGCAGGTTCTCCGTTTCACAGCCCAGGCCATAAAGCAACCAAGATGCTAGATGCGGTCGCCCGAGGACACCGGGTATTCCTCCATGAAAATACCGAATGGAAACTTCATGCCCATTTGCACCCGTATGCATGCTTCGAATCAGGCACAGGTCATCAACAATTCCCGAGATATGCGGTAAAAGTTCCGAGATCTCGGTTCCGGCTTGACCGTGTTTTTGGAATTTCCATGGGCTACCCATCAAGGTTTTACTTGCTTCATTAACAAAGCTGTAACCAACCTCTCCCTTGTACTCGGTGCCGTCATACTTGGAGAGCTCTGGTTTGGGATCTGTCAGATCCATGTGCGATGGACCTCCGTGCTGAAACAAGGAGATCATCGCTTTGGCTTTGGCCGGTTTCGGCGGTTTTTTCGCAGTCAGATCAAAGCTCTGACGATTTTTCGGGAGTAATTTTTTTTTCGCAATCGCCGGACTCTGTTTCAACAGCCAAGCCAAAGCGATCCCGCCAATACCCAACGAGTTTTGCTGAAGGAATGCGCGGCGCGTTGCTGCCAAGTGATCAGTCGATTCATTATTCAACATAGAAAAACTCGTTTGAACTTAGAAGCATCTGACAGAGATTGGTCATGGATTGCCGAAGCGGAGCACGTTTTTCTTTCGTTTCATCTTCATTGTCATTAGCGGTTGCAACTTGCAATGCAATGAAACGGCAGGCGCGATCCATTTCATTATCAGAAGGTTGTCTTTGATAGATCAACTGCCATGCTCGCTCAATCTGCCCAGGAATCACGTTAACTGATTCTTCTGGACCAGAAAAATCAGACTCGGACTGGATTGTGATTACTTTGGACGCAGAGTTCACCAGCTTGATTACCACAGGCCAGTTGAATGAATCTGACGTGTGTGACTCAATGGATTCGGTAACAAAATCGACGAGGTCTCCTTTATTTATCTGTATATCATCAAGATTCGTGTCGATGCTTCCCTTTTTGATCTCCCAGCTACCTGCTGTTGTTGACTGATTGATGATGATTCTACCGCGCACTCCATCACCATTTGGTGATCCATGAGAGAGTGTGCCCTGAATTTTAGCTGTGCCTGAGTCCGCAGCCTTCCAGCGTCGAATCACACTGCGTTCCACAGAATCGGGATGACCTCCAGATCGATTCAACAAAACCCACCCGTGCTGAGGATCAGGAAGGTTCTCGCTTGCTTGCCACTGTGATCCTGTCCAATGGGCTAAGGGCTGAAACGAATCAAGTTGACCTGCTTCCGCGTTGTATTTGCCGAAACCGTAGCTCCACTGTGACCTTTTTGGGCTTGGTATCGTTGGCAGCGTCTTCAGCTTCTCCTTGGGTAAATTAATTGCTTCTCGAGCAATTCGTTCTGCCAATTTTTCTGACTGACTCAAGATGAATTCCCCATTGAGCATCATGAGAGACTGTGTTGCGACTGTTGAGTTGACACGGATTTCGCAGTTCGTTTCCATCACTGGGGCATCGAAGGCCTGAAGGATTGAGACCGGCTTTGTACGTCTCGCTTGGATATAAAGGCTTCGTCGGTTCTCCTCTCCATCCACAATGACTGCACCGGTATCATCCTCTTTGATGTTCATCGGTTTGCCTCCGAGGGTTGTGTCGAGGTTTCCACTGATCATCAGAATCGAGTCACGAACCACTTCCGCATCCAGACGAATTAGGTTCGCAAACTTAAAGTCGTAATTCTTTAGTGACTGAATTGCTTGATCGGATAGTCGTTGTGGGGATCCATCACGGAGTTCGAGTTTAGTACCACGTTTCTGACGATAAAGGCGGGAATTCATGAGTGTCCGATGTAGAGATTTTAAACTCCATCCCCCTGTTCGGAACTCATTTGCAATCCAATCAAGTAATTTCGGATAGGTGGGGCGACTTCCCAATTGCCCAAAGTCAGCGGGTGTTTCAACAATGCCCTTTCCAAAATGGTGAAGCCAGATTCGGTTTGCGATCACGCGGGCAAAAAGCGGATGTTCCTCACCTGTGATCCAAGTCGCCATAGCGAGGCGTCTGCCGGAGGTTTCTGTGTTGAGTTGTTCCTGATCGAATTGGTTTATTTGATTTTCCGGGCAAGTAACCTGCAGTGCGTGCGGATGAACAATTTGTTTCGGTTGCTCGTGATTACCTCGATGAAATAGCTTTGTCTCCGGTGGTGTTTCTAAGGGTTCGGTGAGTGATCGAATGAATTGTTCTTCTGGTTTCTTCAAACGAATTTGTTTGATTCGGTTGTCAAACTCAGCAAGTTTTGTTTTTGATTCAGGAATGTATTGATAGAGGTTTCCAGGAGTAATATTGACACTAGGATGCCGTTTTAGCAGATCGTTCTGTTCATCATTGCGTTCACCAGCGGGTGTCTCGTATGCAGTTCGTAACGCTTCGCGTAATTCTTCTGGTTGACGTTCTAGTTCTTGCGATAATGCATCGCTCATGTACCGATCAAGCGATTCTTTTCGTTCATTGGCGACTACTTGCGCCTCCTCTTCGACTGATGCAGCGATGTCTCGGTCCGCTTGCGTGTAGAGGGACCTGAGTCTCGCGTTTGGCACTTTCCATTTTTGCCAATTCATCGCCGGTTCGAGTGCAGCTCGCAGGGCGTAATAATCTTCTTGTGGAATGGGGTCATAGCGATGGTCATGGCACTGGGCACATTGAATTGATAAACCAAGAAGAGAGGTTCCAATGATCTTGAGCGTGTCAGCAATCACTTGATTACGTGCCTCTGGTGTATTCGATCCACTGCCGGTTCCATCTGCCGCCATCCGCAGAAAACCCGTTGCTGTAAGTAGCTTGATTTGCGAATCAGATAAATCACCTTCAAGTGAACCCGCTAACTCATCACCAGCGAGTTGTTCGATCACAAACTGATCAAAAGGCTTATCTTCATTAAAAGACTCAACAACCCAGTCTCGAAACTTCCAAGCCCACGGGCGAATAGCGTCTGTATTGGTGTATCCCTCTGAGTCGGCATATCCCGCTATGTCGAGCCAGTGCCGTCCCCAACGCTCGCCATATTGAGGAGATGAGAGAAGTTCATCAATCATCTCGGAATACCAATTCGGGTCACTGCAAAGTAGCCATTGGTTCATCTGCTCAGGGGTTGGCGGTAGTCCTAAGAGATCATAGTAGACGCGTCTTATGAGAGTCGCCTTTGACGCTTCATTCGAGATGATCGTTCCCATGGAGGAGTTGACTAATTCCTTGCGAAGTTCCCTCGAGACTTCTGGGTCATCGTTTAAATCAGACGCTTTTGCGAGTAAGAGATCGATTGTTTCCGAAATAAACTGCTTGTCGACATAGCTTTTTGAAATTGAATCCGGAACTGAATTTTGCAGCAGCTCCTCGGAGGCAGGCATGATGGGTTGAAATGCCCAAAACGCTCGTTCCTCCGGAGTGATTCCAAGTCCATCACCAATTGATTCTGGTTCTGGACGCAGCGTTCTACATCCTTGTCTAATCCACAGTGTTAGTGTTGCGAGCTCTTCTTCTGTGACGGAGGAATCCCCAGGGGGCATCTCACCACTCGCGATTCGATCAAGAAGTAGACTGGAATCGGGTTTAGAAACTTCAATCGCTGGACCGCTGTCGCCACCTCGCTTCATAAAACGGACAAGCCGAAGGTCCAAACCGCCTTCGATCTCATCGGTAGCGCCGTGGCAGTCGAAGCAGTGCGCACGAAAGATGGGACGGATGTCTCGTTCGTAAGATAATGTCTCTTCTGCTTGGCAGTTTGAATTGCCGAGCAAAACCAATGCTTGCAACAGAAGAAATCGGTGAATGATGGTTCGAGTAAAAACCTTAGACGCTTTCGTTCTTGGTTGTTCCATGGTCCTGATATGCAGTGGGTTGATCGATGGTTACTCAAATGCGGCTTCTAATCAAAGCTCCTTTTGAAGGCGGTGTTGAAATTGACTCTGTCGTTAGGCCAAGATTTCATGAACCACCCTGGCAGGTTCAACACCGGTTAATTTGGCATCCAGCCCTTGGTATTTCACGGTGAAACGCTCATGGTCGATGCCAAGTGTATGGAGGACTGTGGCGTTAAAATCGTTGATGTGAACGGGATTATCAACAATGTTGTAGGCATAGTCATCGGTTGTGCCAAAATCAAATCCCGCTTTGAAACCACCACCTGCAACCCATGTGCTGAAGCATCGACCGTGATGATCTCGGCCGTGGTTGTTTTCAGTAAGTTTTCCTTGACTGTAGATGGTTCGACCAAATTCGCCGCCAAAGATTACAACCGTGTCGTCAAGCATTCCACGTTGTTTAAGATCTTGGACAAGTCCAGCGGCCGCTTGATCAACCGATTTGCAGTTCTTGCGAATTTCATTCGGAAGGTTCCCATGTTGATCCCATCCGCGATGGAATAACTGCACGAATGGAACGCCTCGTTCTGCAAGTCTTCTCGCGACAACACAATTTGCTGCAAATGTTCCGGGTTTTTTGGAATCCTCACCGTAGAGCTCATACGTTTTTTCGCTTTCAGCAGACATGTCCATTAAATCAGGTACCGAAGTTTGCATGCGATAGGCCATTTCATATTGAGCGATCCTCGCTTCGATCTCTGGGTCTCCGACGGAGTCAAAATGCGTCGCATTTAGATTAGCGAGACCATCGAGCATTTTTCGTCGGGTGGATTGATTGATGCCATTCGGGTTGCGAAGGTAAAGCACCGGATCTTCACCGCTGCGAAATTGTACGCCCTGATGCTTTGAGGGTAGGAATCCAGATCCCCACAGTCGAGAAAAGAGAGCCTGTCCTGGTTTTGCTCCAACCGAAATCATCGTGACGTAGGCAGGCAGGTTTTCGTTTGGACTTCCTAATCCGTAACTGAGCCATGATCCCATGCTGGGGCGTCCCAGTTGCTGCGTACCGGTATTGATGTAGGTAATCGCAGGGTCATGGTTGATCGCTTCGGTGTTCATGGTTCGAACGATCGTGATGTCATCAACGATCTTGGTGGTATGAGGGAGTAGTTCCCCGTTCATCCATGTGCCTCGCTCACCGAATTTCTTGAATTCGAACATCGGCGCGACGCAGGGGAAGGTGCTCTGCCCGCTGGACATGCCTGTCAGGCGTTGTCCATTTCGAATCGAATCTGGTAGCTCCGTCCCGTGCAGCTTTCTCATTTCAGGTTTGTAATCAAACAGATCAATGTGGCTCGGGCCACCCGCCATGAAGAGATAGATGACTCGCTTTGCTTTGGGAGCAAAGTGTGGTAGCGAGGGAATCCCCGGGTAAGAGGAATTTGCGTCCTCACCAGCAGGGGTTTTGTCTGAATTCACCAAGGTTGCCAAAGCTGCCGCACCGAGGCACCCACGTGTTCTCGAGATCAATTGTCTACGAGTGAGGTTTCTACTGTACTCTTCAATCGGGTTCATTTTATTCGATCTATATAATGTTTATTCGCGTGTCAAAGTCTCGTCGAGGTTCAGCAATGTGCTCGCAATGATCGTCCATGCCGCATGTTCCTCTGGCGTGAGCTCTTCACTCGCCTTGGATTCACCTACCTGGAGTAGCTCTTTTGCAGATTCCGGGTCTGAAGAGTAGCTTTCTCTTGCTCCTTGAAGAAGCGTTTGGAGTGCTTTCGATTCCTTTTCGGTTGGGAGCCTCGCAGTCACCCGGCGAAATCCACTTTGAAGGCGTTGGGAATCTGTCTCTGCGGCTTCGAGTAACATTCGTTCGGCAAACTTCCGAGCGGCTTCGACGAATTGGACGTCATTCAATGTGACGAGCGCTTGAAGCGGGGTATTGGTTCTCGCGCGGCGCACTGTGCATTTCTCGCGTGTGGGTGCATCAAAGATTTGCATGGCAGGGTGAGGTGCCGAACGCTTCCAGTAGGTATAGAGGCTTCTTCGATAGAGATTATCCCCGTGGTCTTGAACAAACTTGGGGTTGCCGCCGAGACCGACTTCTGCCCAAAGACCTGGAGGTTGGTAAGGTTTTACACCTGGCCCACCATACTGATCTACTAATAGACCGCTGATGAGTAATGCTGAGTCGCGAATCGATTCACCAGAGAGTCTGAAGCGAGAACCTCTGGCAAGTAATCGGTTCTGGGGATCTCCGGCGTACTCCTCCGTGGTGCAGGAAGATGATTGTCGGTAGGTTTCCGACATCATCATTTCTTTTAGCATGCGTTTGACGTCCCAACCCGTTTCCCTAAAATCCGTTGCCAACCAATCGAGAAGTTCTGGATGCGATGGAAACTCACCTTGTGCACCGAAATCTTCAGGAGTTGCGACGAGGCCATTTCCAAAGAGCATTTGCCAGTAGCGATTGATTGCAACTCGCGACGTTAACGGATGATCGTCCTGAAACAGCCACTTCGCTAGACCCAAACGATTGTTCGGTAAATTCTCGCTCATGGGAGGGAGGACGCTCGGCGTTCCAGCCACCACTTTTTGATCTGTGGGCGAGTCGTAAGCTCCACGATTGAGAATGAAGGTTTCTCGCGGTTTCGCCATGTCTCCCATCACCATCACGGAAGTCATTGGCTTTTTGAGTTCTGAGATTTCAGCTTGAAGTTTGGTGACTTTCTTCTCCAAATCTGAGTATTCACCGCTGTCTTGTCGCAGGAAGTAACGCTTGAGGGCCAAGGATTGAGGTTCGGTTCGCTGTTCACTTGGAATGTTCAAAAGATCGCCGATGGGCGCAAGCGATGAAAGCTGCTTGATTTCTTCCGGTGTTAGAGTGCGATCATAAATCTGTACTTCATCCATTTCTCCCTGGAAACGAGATGCGGGATGTCGACTACCGATGAGCAGTGTCTTGTCGGTCCGCATCGTTTCGGTCAATCCATCTTGCTCGATATTCCAATCCCATTTCTCTCCGTTCACAAAAATGTTGATTCCTGCTGCCTTGCTCGATCCATCGTAGGTCATCATCACATGCTGCCATTGATCTGCAGCAAGCTTCTTCTTGGTGGTAACTTTGATTGCGTTGCCGGGCCATTGGTGAATCAAGTGAATTGAGACAGGAGCAGCACCGGCGAGCATGTCGTAGCCACGGTGTTGATTTGCATTGTCCATCTTTGCAATCACTGCATTCTGTCCTGACCCTTTATTCGGCTTGATCCATCCGCCATAAGAGAACGCGTCGGTTCGTTCAAAATCCGCGATCTCTCCCATGTCGATATAGGTCTTTCCGTTGAAGCGAAGTCCCCAGTCAACTCGGGAGGTGACCCATTTGACATCCCCATTAATCGTTCCTTCAACATCAGCGGGTTGTGACGCTGTGACCTTATTGCCCTCGCCCTCCAGTAACGGTACGCGCAGAATGCAGTTCTCAAGATAAGGCAATAAGGTATTTGGGTTGTTGGTTTGCGTGGCAATCCAGGCAGCTAATTTTTCTTCGCTGGATGCCTCGATTTCTTGAAGCGTGTCTTTCGTGTTTTGAAGGTCACGCTCGGTGGTTGGGAGCTTCGCCTGCTTTTTCGGGTCTGCAATGTCAAGAGTTGGTGCAGCATTGCCGTTGCGTGTTTGCATCCCACCATCACTGCTCGCATTAAAAAACGCATAGAAGCGATAGTAGTCTTCTTGCGAGATGGGGTCATACTTATGATCGTGGCATTGACCGCATTCCATCGTTAACCCAAGCCATACTGTTGATGTTGTTTTAACACGATCAACGACGTACTCAACGCGATATTCCTCCGCAATTGCACCTCCTTCATCAGTCGTGCCATTATTTCGATTGAAGCCGGCAAGGATTTTTTGTTGGTCCGTGGCGTTTGGTCGAAGGTCACCAGCGAGTTGATTGATGGAAAAATCATCGAAGGGCATGTTTTGGTTGAAGGCTTCAACAATTGCATCCCGCCATGCCCACATGTTGCGAGGTCCATCCGCATGATACACGCTTGTGTCCCCGTAACGCGCTGCATCAAGCCAATCAATTGCCATTCGTTGTCCATATCGGGGCGACTTGAGCAACCGGTCGATCAGGTGCTCGTAAGCTTCGGGTGAATGATCTTGAAGGAAGCGATCCACTTCGTCCGGGGTTGGGGGTAGTCCGGTGAGATCAAGAGTTGCTCGACGTATTAGGGTTTCTTTTGTCGCAGGTTTCGAAAGCTGATGGTTCGGTGTTTTTTGCTTGACCATTACATCGATCATTTGTCGAGGGAGCGATGTTGGGTTGTCTGATTTTTTTGGCTCGATAAACGACCAGTGATCCGTCCATTGGGCCCCCTGCTCTACCCAGCGGGTGAGGGTTTGAATCTCTTGATCGGTCAGGGCTTTCTTTGATTCCTCCGGTGGCATCTTTTCTTCGTCATCAGCAAGGATGCGTTTGATGAACTCGCTTGATGTCGGATCACCTGCGGTAATGACAGATTTGGCTTGGTCGTGAATATCGAGACGCAATCCAGCTTCTCTGTGTTCCTTGTCCGGACCATGGCAATAGAAGCACTTGTCGGAGAGGATAGGTCGCACTTCTCGATCGAATTCGATCCTTTCCACCGCTTGTAAAAGGTTGAACGGTATTAGGATGAAGAGAAAGACTGATGGGAGCAGTGGCCGTGATCTGGGCATGATCAGAAGAAAGCTTTGTGGTGTGAGTCTTGGTGAATGGTTAATGCAAAAAACAGGATGCGTGCCGATCAGCACTCAATTCGTTTTCCGTCTGCAGTGTCGGGTCTCTGGGGTCTTGCTTTGTATCATGCGAAAAGTTCGTGTACGACGTTTGCCTTTTCTGGGCCAGTTAGTTGATGCGTTCGCCCTTCATGATCGAAGGTAAGTGATTCGTGTGACAGGCCTAGGGCATGCAAGATTGTCGCGTGAAGATCACGAAAGTGAACTTTTCCTTCTACGGCTTTCGCACCGGTTTCACTTGTTTTGCCATGCACATAGCCTGCCTTCATGCCTCCACCGGCGAGCCAGAACGTGAAACCCTTCTCGTTATGCCCCGATTCATCTTTTCCATCGTCCGGTACCAAGCCTGGCCTACCGAATTCACCGCCCCACACCACGAGGGTTTCGTCGAGCAATCCGCGTACCGCGAGGTCCTCCAGTAGTGCAGCCATCGGAGCGTCAACTGTCTCGCAGTTTGCTTCTAGATCACGTCGATGATTTTTGTGTTGGTCCCATCCCCCATGGTTGACCTCAACAAACCTGACTCCCGCTTCAATAAACCGTCTGGCGAGCAGACATTGCCGCCCAAAATCGGTTGGCCGACAGGTTCCTACGGATAGTTTTTTCCCAACCCGGTACCGTTCCAGTGTTGCCCGAGTCTCATTATTGAGATTCAGAATCTCCTGAGCAGAACCTTGCATTCGGTAAGCAAGTTCCATTGATTCGATGACACCCTCAAGTTCTGCGTCTTGTCCGCGATCGGCGAGGTGCTGTCGATTCATGGATTGCACGAAGTCAAGTTGAGACCTCTTCACTCGATTCGGTAGTGGCCCACCCTCGATATCGCGGATCGTTGCCAAGGACATGTCTTCGCCATTTGTCCCAATCGGTGTGCCTGTAAATTCGGTCGGAAGAAACGCACTGGAATAGACCGATGGCTTAGCGGCATTCAGGCTGATGAACCCTGGAAGGTTCTGGTTCTCTGACCCAAGTCCATATGAGATCCACGATCCGATACTGGGTCTTTTACGTAAACGCTCACCGGTGTGCATCTGTAGAAACGACTGCGCGTGGTTACCGGTATCGGCGTACATTCCATTGATAACGCAAAGGCGATCCGCATGTTTCGCGGTCTCCGGCAGCAAATCCGAAATCCACATGCCGCTCTCGCCCCGTTTCTGGAAGGGGTAGACCGATCCAGGGTGTGGTTTATTTGAGGTTTGAGGTTTGTAGTCGAATGTGTCCATTTGTGCCGGGCCACCGCTCATGCACATGAAGATCACGCGTTTTGCGCTACCCAGTGGAAGCTGGGCTTTGGCAATCACATTGTCAGCGTTACCAGCGGTTTCTCCGCGTAGATTATTCTGACACAGCGCTTGAAAGGCCAAAAAACCAAAACCGCACGAAGCGTTTTGCAGGAGGAATCGTCGTGAAATGTTGCGTGATGGAGTCATGGTTCGTTCCATTAGTCAACGTATCGAAACTCGTTTGTACTCATGATTGCCTGAGCGAAGCTCGCCCAAACTCGCGACGCACGTCTTGCCGGATCGGTAACATCATTGATTAGTTGTTGGTCAATCACTTTGACCAATTCTAAACTTTCCTCAGTCTCATGATCTGTTGGTTTTCGTTGCAACGCTCGATTAAAAATCACGTTGACTTTTGCGCTCGATTTTTCAATTGATTCAATTTGAGCTGCAAGTGATTGACTTTGTTCAATGACAAAATCATTGTTCATGAGGAAAAGCGATTGCGTGGGTAGCGTGCTTGATTCTCGTTGTCCAACCACCTGAACTCCATCGGGCAAATCGAACGCGGCCAATTCAGTTGGTGGTGCGTGACGTAAAAAACAGAGGAACAAGCTACGTCGCGTGGTTTTGCGATGTAAGTTGGTCGATTCACCCGGTGGCCAATTAATCAGCATGTCAACATCATCAACGTCCGACCCTTCCCTTGTCGTGGGGTCCAATGTACCCGTTGCGAAGAGAATGCTGTCTCTGATTGCTTCTGCATCCAAACGACGCCGATCATGACGCGTGTACCATTGATTGGATGGATCTGTTGCGTTGATCTCTTGACTGTATTGGCTATCCAACTGGTATGTCCGAGAAAGAACAATATGGCGAATTAACTGCTTGATTGACCATTCACTTGCAACCAATTCTGCTGCAAGGTGGTCAAGTAGATTCGGATGTGATGGTTTGGCACCGTAGACTCCGAAGTCGTTTGGTGTCGTGACGATACCTTTTCCGAATAGATGCATCCAAACACGGTTCGCCATGACCCGCGCCGTTTGAGGGTGCTCCGATGAGGTAAGCCATTTGGCAAGTTCGAGTCGTCCACTTCCTTTTTCTGGAATGGTTTCGCTTAGGGATTTCGCAGACCCGTATACCGATGGGACACCGCGTGGGACTTCCTCACCTAACTTCTTGCTCTCACCATTAATGTGGATTTTGCAATTACTGCTGGAGTTTTTCTCTCGGACCCCCATCGCGAAGCCCAGCGTGTCAATAGGTTCTGGACCCGGTGGTTGGTTGGACGCCTGGTGTAGGGAGATTGCTTGCTGCTTTGTGATTGCACTGCTGTAGATTGCCAGATGTCCGAGGTTACCCTGTAGCGGAGCAAAGCGGTCGCTCCGCATCGCGACTGAAATGTCTGTGGAATCTCCATGCATTGCCGGTAAGTCGCCACTGATTTCCAGCTGGCCATTAAGGTAAACCCGAACTTGGTTCTTTTCACGGACAAAAGTGACGTGGTTCCATGTGTCGTGGGGGATCACGGTCGATCCGGCGACCGATTGCTTTGCATCATTGCCATTGAAAACGAAGAGCTTTCCTGTACGGGAAGATTCATGGGTACCACCAATTCCGAGATGATCACCAGGTAATGCTTTGTCGCCCCAAGTCGCACGCGAAAAGAGATACGTGGTGATGGGCCTCGCGTCGTTCTTCAGTGCATTTCTAAACCAAAAAGACAACGAATAGTCGTTTGATTTTTCAGTCAATTGGTATCGAAGTGAAGAGTCTTTAACAGTCGCAAAGGTGTCGTTGTTGAAATCTGAAACATTATCCACCGTAAATTCAGTGGGGCTCTCAACGAGGCTGGCGTATCGGTCTGGTTTTAAAGATTCAACTGCTTTGAAATATTCTTCCGGAAGTTTAGGCACCTCTGAGCGATCGATTCCGTGTGCCTCAACCTGAGGGATTTCAGAGGTGAGTTGGTGAAGCGGGGTTGGGGGGGCCGTGAGTTTTTCGTTTCCAGCAGCGCCGTAAAGAGTTTCGGTGCTGGTGAAGATGCCGGCCAGGGCATAGTAATCGCGGGTTGTGATTGGGTCGTGTTTGTGATCATGGCATCTTGCACATGCAACACTGAGTCCCGTGACTCCCGTGCTGATCACATTAATTTGATCATCAACGATATCCATCGCGAAATTGTTGTTCATCGCGGATGCAGGTTTGGAGCCAATGGCTAGAAATCCGGTTGCCGTTAGTAAACGGTTTCGTTCCTCGGCTGTAGAGAAAGGTAAAAGGTCACCTGCAATCTGTTCCATCAGAAATCGGTCATAGGGGATGTCTCGGTTGACGGCATCGATCACGTAGTTTCGATAACGCCACGCGTGAGGAAAACTGGCATTTCGGCCAAGTCCATCGTCTCCATTTGATTCGCCGTACCTGGCCACATCGAGCCAATGCCTGCCCCAGCGGATTCCAAATTGTGGACTCGCCAGTTGTCGGTTAACGAGGTCGAGTATCGCTTGCTCCCGATCCACTTGGTACGCGCTCTCGAATGCATGGATCTCTTCCATGGTTGGGGGTAGCCCCGTCAGATCGTAATGCACACGTCGGATCAGTGTCCGAGGGGATGAGTCGATTGTCGGTTGGGTGCCTGCACGCTCCATTGCCGCGAGAGTGAAGAAGTCCAACGAGTTCTTCGCCCAATGTTGATTTTGAACTTTTGGGCTGCTTTTTGGCGTAGGTGGTCGGAACGACCAGTGTTGTGTCACGGACGAAGGTGATGCTTCATTCTTGGATTCAGTTTGATCGACCTTCGGTGGCTTCATCTCAACCCGAGGATCGACAGCGCCCTCTCGAATCCAGCGGGCAAAATCGTTGGTGACAGATTCCGGCAATGGTTCCTCGGGGGGCATCTCCATGCCATCGTAACGTATCGCTTGTAAAAGCAAGCTAGATTCGGTATCTCCCGCAACCAGTGCGGGTCCGGATTCTCCTCCATGGAGGATGCCCGCTTTTGTATCGAGAAGTAGTTTACCGCCGATCGTGTCTGCTTCGGATGAGTGGCATGGGTAGCAGTGTTTGACAAGAATCGGGCGAATCTTTGTCTCAAAGAAAGCGACCTTGTCATTCGCGCTCACTACAGCTTGCGGTAGCAAGATGATGAGAGTGGCAATCAGTTTGATGCAGCTAACGCGAATCACAGCAGGTTGGGCTCGTGAGGAGGTGAGGGAGGCTTTGGCGGGATCTGCTCAATTGTCGTACAATCCGGCATCTGCTGCAACGAATAACCGTCTGGCAGCGGGGCGAAACGGGTGGTTAGGTAAGATTACGGTGGTTTTTCGGGCTTTGGTCGATCTGTTGATCCATCTGAGTCAACAAGAGTCGGAATCCTTGTTCTCCAGAAGCGTCCGGTCACACGGCTGACAAGGCTTAATATTCAACTCTTTTTTCAAGCAGATAAGCGAAAGCCTCGCCAGCTGTTGATTCAGCGGTGGCGGGTAGCATGCAGAACAGGAGAATACCTTTGGTTGCACGAGATCCATTTCAGAGTGTGCGTGATGCTTACGATCGCAAAAGATCAAGACGTGTGATGCCGACAGTGGCGATGGCGATTGGTCTGATGATTGGGCCATTGTTACATGCTGAGGATGCCGCGACGGAGATTGTATTTCCGGGCAAAGTCAGTCAATGGCATGGTTTTGACCGGCACGATTTTGAGCTTAACGGAAAGCCTGTTCTGATCGTCGCGCCAAACAAAGCTGTTGAGGGTAATCCATGGGTCTGGCATGGCGAATTTTTCGGGCACAAACCAGCACCCGATATAGAATTGTTAAAGAAGGGCTTTCACATTGTTTACACGCGCGTACCCAATTTACTCGGTGCGCCGATAGCCGTTGAACATTGGGATCAAGTCTATGATGAACTGACCTCTAAGTACGAGTTGGCAGATAAGGTAGCGTTAGTGGGTTTGAGTCGCGGTGGACTGTATTGCTACAACTGGGCTGCAAAAAATCCTGAAAAGGTTGCCTGTATCTATGGTGATGCACCGGTTTGCGATTTTAAGAGTTGGCCGGGAGGTCAAGGTGTTGGTAAAGGCAGTCAGCGAGATTGGGATTTAGTAATCAAAGAGTATGGGTTCTCTTCCGACACGGAGGCAAATACTTACAAGGGTAATCCCGTCGACACCCTCTCCAAACTTGTCTCACAAGATGTGCCCCTACTTCACGTCTACGGTGACGCTGACGAGGTGGTTCCGTGGGATGAAAATACTGGGTTGATTGCTGATCGTTACCGAGAGCTGGGTGGGCGGATCAACTTGATTCAGAAACCGGGTGTCGGGCACCATCCGCATGGACTTTCGGATCCGATGCCGATTGTGAATTTCATTGTTAAGCACTGCTTGTCGAGTGACCCCGTCAGCATCAAGAAGAAAAAGCTGGACCCCGTTGACCAAGTTGCGATTCAGTTAGAGCCATCTCGCCAAATCGTTTACAAGACCATTGACGAGAATGCGAGTGATGGTGAGCGGATTAGACGCGAACTCTACTTGCATGTCTTCCAGCCAGAGGACTGGTCGGCTGGTCAACGACGACCTTGCTTTGTCGTGATCCATGGGGGTGGATGGACTGGCGGAGAGCCAAGAAGGATGTATCCATTTGCATCCCATTTTGCCGATTTAGGAATGGTGGGTATTAGTGTTCAATATCGATTGATGAGTTCAAAGCGTGGTGCCACTGTTTTTGATTCGGTCAGTGATGTTCGATCCGCAATTCGCTTTATCAAGTCAAACAGCGATGACTTAGGAATTGATGCGAATCGATTGGTCATCAGTGGAGGATCTGCGGGCGGGCACCTTGCTGCTGCAACCGCAATGTTCAGTGAAGTTAATGATCCTGCAGATGATCTTGGAGTTGATCCAAAACCCAAGGCGCTCGTCTTGTTATTTCCTGTGATTGATACTTCCGAAGAGGGCTACGGACAACGAAAGATCGGTGTTGATTGGGCGCAGCTATCCCCACTTCACCGCGTTGTCAAAGGAATACCGCCAACGCTGATTTTTCACGGAACGGGTGATACGGTGACGCCTTACGCTGGCGCTGCGGCGTTCGCGACCTCAATGAGGGAAAAAGGTAACTCTTGCGAGTTGGTGTCCCACGACGGCGGCAGGCATGGCTATCTCATGTTCGATCAGTCGCTCTTCGAGGAAACTCTAGCTAAGATGGAAGAATATTTTGCGAAACATCAGCTTCTTCCCGAAGGTAAATAGTGGCTTGCTGCCGACGGGAGTAGACTAGGCTTTGCTGCAAAGAGGTGTTTCTCCCAGTGTTTCGGTGATTTCGGAGATGTACATCCTGGCTCCTTCGCGTTTTTGATTGGTTTTCGCAGTTGTTCATGGTTTTAGAATTCGGGAAACTCAGAGCTGCCAGTTCAATCAGACCACTCCCAGAAGATAAAACTTGACTAATCAGTGGCCCACGCAAAGTTGCGTGTTCGGATTTTGGTATTTAAATAATGAAGTACATTGCCGTGATTCCCGCTTTTTTGGCACTCGTCGGTCTTATCGGAGTGTCCAACAGTTCTGCGGAGGATTCCACCGATTTCAGTCGAGATATTCTTCCGCTTCTGGCGGAGAATTGTTTCGCTTGTCATGGCTTTGATGCAGAGGCAAGAGAGGCTGGACTTCGGTTGGACACACGCGAGGGTGCAACGGGTGGTGATTCAGGGCACGGCGTGATTGTTGCCGGAGACGCCGGTGCAAGTGAACTGGTTGAGCGTCTACGAGCTGACGATCCGGATGTTGTCATGCCGCCACCTGAGACGGGCAAAAGTCTGACATTAAATGAAAAGCAACAGATCATTGACTGGATCAACTCTGGCGCGTCTTATGATTCACACTGGGCCTTCCAATCCCCCGTGCGACCCGACTTGCCCGTTCCTCAAGGCAAGGACCAATCCTTGCATCCAATTGATCTGCTAGTTCGCAAGCGTTTATCGCAGGAGGGACTTAAGTCTGCGCCACAGGCTGAGCCCGCAACGCTGATTCGACGCGTTAGTTTAGATTTGATTGGTTTACCACCCGACCCCAAGCAGGTCACAGATTTTGAAGAAGCATGGAAGCAGGATGCAGAGCAGGCTTGGGGAGAACTCGTGGAGAGACTTTTAAACAGCGATCACTACGGTGAGCGTTGGGCGAGATGGTGGCTTGATCAAGCGAGGTACGCCGATAGTAATGGCTATTCCATTGATTCTCCTCGCTCGATTTGGAAGTATCGCGATTGGGTCATCGATGCTCTAAATCGTGACCTTTCCTTTGATCAATTCACCATTGAACAGCTTGCGGGGGATCTACTGCCTGACGCAACAACGTCTCAGAAGGTTGCAACCGGGTTTCATCGCAACACTCAAATCAACCAAGAAGGTGGAATCGATAAGGAGCAATTTCGAATTGACAGTATTTTTGATCGAGTGGGAACCACAGGGACGGTTTGGTTGGGGCTGACGGTGGGTTGTGCACAATGTCATGACCACAAGTTTGATCCGATCACTCAGAAAGAGTTCTATCAGCTTTTCGCTTTCTTTAATAATCAGGATGAGCCATCGATCAAGGTGTATCCGAATGGCACAGATGTGGAATTGCTGGCTGCGAGCAGGGATGAAGTCAAATCTGCGATCCAGAAGCGAATCGAAGCTAACTCGGATGCTCTTGCTGAGTGGGAAAAAACTCTAACGGACCAATCCAAGAAGGAATTGAGTTCCGACATAAAGAAAGTGCTTGATAAGCCCGCTGGCAAAAGAAGCTTTGACGACAAAGCTTTACTCTTGGACAAGGCGTCTGGCGTACTCGCTGATGATGAAATTCAGGATTTTCGATCAGATCGAGCTCAATATGCCGAGGTCAACAAACGGATCAATGACGTTCCGACAACCATGGTTCTCAGTGAGCGACGCGAGCCACGTACCACGAATGTCTACATCAAAGGCGATTTCACTCGGCCAAGCGAGGAAGTGAAGCCAAGTACACTCTCAATTCTCCACAGATTTGATCGGCCAGACGGCTTACCCAA
>CAXQOB010000194.1:0-17421 GCA_964225475.1 Candidatus Nitrosopumilus sp.
ATTACCGATGAGGGGGTGACTGGAGTCGGTATTGTTTTCACTTCGGAGGCGTTGGTGCGTGGCGCCATTGAAGTTCTCAGGCCGGTCCGGATTGGAGCCTCAGCAATTGATCCCCCGGCAACATCAGAGACATTGCATCAACAGTCCTTTTGGCAAGGTCGGGGCGGGGCAATAACGCATGCGATTTCCGGTATCGATATCGCTTTATGGGATATCCTGGGAAAGGTTTCTGGTCTTCCAATAAGTCGCCTGTTGGGCGGCCGGTATCGTGAGTCCATCAAGCCCTATGCTTCTTTGTTGATGGATGATTGCGGTCAGATGGAACTCGCTCTGGAGTCTGGCCTGGAGCAAGGTTTCCGGGCCTTCAAGATTGGTTGGGGGCCCTTTGGGCGAAAAGACGCGACGACCGATAGGCAAATCGTTCAAAGGGCCAGGTCGATCATCGGGAGCGGAGCCGAGTTAATGGTAGATGCAGGCGGGTCGGATGCGTTTTGGCCGCATGGCTATAAGTGGGCGTTAAGCACTGCGAAGATGCTAGCTGAGTTTGATGTGGCATGGTTTGAGGAGCCCCTTCGTCCGGACGATCTCGAGGGATATAAGCGACTGACGAAACTTGCTCCAATTCCGATCGCGGCCTGCGAGGTTTTCACTCGGCGCCAGTCATTTGCACCATGGGTTGAACAGCAAGCAATTGACTACGTACAACCCGATGTAACCAAGGTGGGTGGGATTAGTGAGGAGCATCGAATTGCTGATTTAGCCGATGATCATTCGGTACTATTCGTTCCCCATGGATGGAACACCGCTGTGGGCCTCGCTGCCGACTTACAGCTCGTAGCCGCGGCACGAAATGCTCGGTGGGTTGAGTACCTCACGCCTTCAAGGTACATCGATGACTTGCTTCAGGATCCGATTGAGATTCGAGAGACAGGAGAAATCTCGATCCCAGATTCGCCAGGCTTGGGGATGCGTTGGAATCCTGATGGAATTGCTAGGTATACCGGTGGCATGAAGCTGACGAAATCAACGATTGAGTGAACGCAAGCTACAAGGACAACTGAGGTTCATTTCGACAGCAGTCCTAGAGATGTTTGCGCCGGATACTCGTAAAGGCTTTGACTTGTGAGGTCAGAGCCTTTTCTGTTGGCAGTCGTTCCATGGAACTCGCCCCGTAGAACCCATCTACTTCTGGCAAGTGATCGAGAACAAATGCAGCGTCCTCCGGCATCGCGATCGGCCCTCCGTGACAAAGTACGATCACATCGGATCGTACCGATTTGGCTGCATCAGTAATTTTGCTTATCACTGGTAGGCAGTCTTCGAGGGTTCGTGCCGTTTTGGCTCCGATGGTTCCGCTGGTTGTTAAGCCCATATGCGCGACGATGATATCTGCGCCTGCTTCGGTCAGTTTCTCCGCTTGGTTCGCATCAAATGCGTAGGGGGTGGTCAGGAGATCCATGTCGTGCGCAGCAGCAATGCACTGGATCTCCAGATCAAAACCCATTCCGGTTTCTTCGAGATTGTCTCGAAAGGTACCATCTATTAGACCGACGGTTGGGAAGTTTTGAATCCCTGCGAAGCCGAGTTGTTTAAGTTCATGGAGTAGATGATCGCGAATCATAAAAGGATCCGTAGCACAAACCCCGGCCAAGACTGGAGTATGGTTAACAGCAGTTAGAACTTCGCGGCCCATCTCTTTAACGATTTTATTAGCGTTTCCGTAGGGCATCAATCCTGCAAGAGAACCGCGGCCCGCCATACGGAATCGTCCAGAGTTGTAGATCACGATCAAGTCAATGTTTCCGGCTTCCTCGCATTTCGCGCTGATGCCCGTTCCCGCGCCTCCGCCAATGATCGGCATGCCCTGGGCGATCTTTGTTCGTAACCGCTTGATAATGTCACTTCGAGTTTCTCGCATGACTCTCTTTCAATTGATGGTGGCGTGCACGTGATTCCTGTCACGTGCCAGTCGGTGGATGGATTCAATGCATTTCGTTTTTGCGACAGATTGCTATCGGCTGATCTGAGAATTGAGTGATTGAAACTCTTGGAAGAGCCGAGCTGAGAAACGATTCGAGTTAATTTCCTCATTGACTCTGATAATTTGATGAATGGGTGAGGGTTCGATTTCCCGCTCCAGTGTTTCAAAGCAGGCTGCGTCTGCATCTGGATCGTGGAAGGGTTGACCTTTGATGGAGAGGGAGGAAACTCCCCGCTCTGGGATGACAAGCGTCCATGGTGATTCAATCCCCTCGAGTTTCTTCGCTATCCATTTTGCAATTTGGACGTTCTCGTCTCGGGTTGTCCTCATCAGGGTGACTTGTGGATTGTGGACGTGGAGCTTCCGGTGTTTGTACCGATCAGGTACTGCTTCCATTGCACCAAAATTGACCATGTCAATGGCACCTAAGCTAATCACCAAGGGGATTTTCTTTTTCGCAAAGACGTCATACCTCTGAGGTCCTGCTGGAAAGATGCCTCCTGCAATTTCATCTGCCACTTCGGTCGCAGTAATATCGAGGACGCCTGTAATCATTCCGGAATCCACGAGTTTTTCCATGGCACGCCCACCGGTCCCGGTCGCGTGAAAGGTGAGGCAGTCATGGCCTGCTTCTTCGAGCGTTTCACGCACTTGATTAACGCAAGGAGTGGTTACACCGAACATCGTCAAACCAAGCGTGGTTCTTGTCGTTTGCGGCTTCTGCTGGAATTGAGCCATTCCCGCGATCGCGTGGGCGGCATTACCCATCACTGCTTCAGATACAACATTCAGTCCGGCAACATCAACGACCGAATACATCATGGTGATGTCCGAGCAATCAACGTAGGGCGCTGTATTCCCACTCGCGACCGTTGAAACCATCAACTTGGGTAAGCCAATTGGCAAATCCCTCATTCCCGCAGTGATCAGTGAGGTACCACCGCTACCACCAAGTCCAATGATACCCGCAACGCGGTTCGCAGCAACTTCACGAGTAAGATAATTACGCAGTGCTGCCCCCATCACTCGAATGCTATCTCCACGGTGGTTGTTGCTAGGGAGATTGACACCATCAAGAACTTCTTCGCGAGTGATGTCGGGCGTTAGGGTGGGAGGTGATAGCGTACCCACATCGACCGTTTTGACAGCAATTCCGATGTGTCGAAGGCGTTCCGCGATCCACTCGAGTTCAGAACCTTTCGTGTCAAAGGTCCCTATCGCGTAAATAGATTGATTCATCGTCTTCCTCTGCGAGCCACACTTCCGTGGCGAGATCTCACTAGGCGGCTGGTGTTCTCGCAGGCTATGGATTGCCAATCAAGCCGAGCATTGCTTTGCCCATGCCTTCGCCGATCAGGTAATAGGTCTCACCGTTGGTGTTCCAGTGGTACGCTTGCCCGGAGGGACTTTGGTCAGCCGGTCGATAAAAGGGCTTTGTCTCAACAAAAGCGACATTGCCAACGAACTCAGGTTGCTTAGCGACGGCAGCCTGAGCTGCCATCAATGAAACGGCTCGTGGGTGCTTCTCCTCGTAGCCGCTCATGCCGGTTTCTGCGATGACGATGGGGAGCTCAGGTTTGCCTAGATCTTTTCGCAAGTCATGAATGAAATGTGTCATGTTCTGCTGATACGCATCGTTGTGTGCTTGGTTCACTCGGTCATTCCACCCTTGGTGCCAACCGAATCCAATGACCTCAGGCGACCTTCCTTCGAGCTCTGGAAAGATCTGAGTAAACTCTCCCAAAACTTTCCTGATGCCATCGAGAAGTGCAGTATAGTACTCGCCGGTTTCTCCACCCGGCGCGGACGGTGGTCGGAAATCTTTAGCAAGGCTTTTGCCGCCCCATGCAAGTTTGATGAGTAAAACCGGCTCGCCGAAGTGGTCTCCCACAACCGCTCCAAATCCTAACTCGGGTCCGATGCAATCTTCGCGGACTCCGAAGGATGGGGACAATTTGCCATGCCTTTCCATGTAGTGAATCCAAACGTCGTCACGGGTAACCCAGGTGCCATCGGCTTGAAGCCAGTTTTTAATTTCCTTATTCCGGCTATGCGAGGCAGCGTATTCCAAGGATCCTTTTCCCTCATTGCGTTGTGGGTTCGCGGGGACGACACCATGACCCTGCATGTTTGATTGGCCCGCGAGAATAAAAACCTTAAGCGATTTTTCAGCGGCAGGTGCGGTGTTGATCTGCAGGAACATCAGGAAGGTCAGAATGAAGCAGTACTGATTCACTCTCGCTGTCATGTTGACTCTTTGTGCCATGATTTGATTCAGTCGCGTTTAGAGGGAATAGAAGCGGGTTTGCGAGAAAGGTTTGAAGTTTGGTAGGCAAGCAAGTGTGCTTTTCGTCGTTCCACGTAGTTTCCGTGAAGGGTGATTCGCAAGTTGCCACACGCGCTCTAGCAGATGCGGTAAGGTTACTTTACCCACCGCAATGTCACTCGCTGCATTGAGTCACGAGTGCCCCTTGTTATTCTTTATCTTAGAGCTCAGCTTGAGCCAGTATTCGACTCAAGCAGAGCTCCGTGAAAGCGATGTGATCTAACGGCCGTAAGTACGGCGATCCTTAGGGTCACCACCACTCATCAGGTACGCCAAGAGATCTCGCAGCTCATTTTCATTGAGAGTGTCAAGGAGGCCCTTCGGCATTTGGGAGATCGGTGAGGGCTTGATTGCTTCCACCTCTTCGGAGTCAAGGTAGACTGGGTCAGCATTCACATCGGCAGGATACACAACCACCTTCCCATCGGCCTCGGACATTAATCCCGTAATGGATTTGCCATCGGCAGTGAGGACGACCGCGGATTGATACTGGTCCGAAATGATCTTACTTGGATCAATGATATGTTCGATGACGTAGTTCACATCGAATTTATTTCGGATACTGGTGAGGTCAGGTCCAACGTTTCCGCCGAGACCGGCAAAGCGGTGGCATTTACCGCAGCTCGCTGCAAAGTAGAGACTGCGTCCATTTTCAAATGAGGCCTCACCGAATTTAGTGTGCTTCTTTGCCGAATCGAGCGTCCAAGCCTGGCCGGGTCCCTGAATGGGTTTGATCTCAAAATTAGGAACGGGGTCAAAGTTTTCGCCAGTGATCTCCTGAACCGCACTTCGGTGTTCATTACTGGAATTGCTCAACGCTTCCTCTCGAATATTCCGCAGAAAACCGGGGAAGCTTGATCCGCCAGATCCTTTTGCTGCCGTGTTGAGGAATTCAAAATACGTTCTTCTGTGGGGTATTGTCCAACCGTTTCTCATGGTCCTGAGCATGAGGGCGAAACCGATTTGGCGACTGGGTGGGTGGTTGTCGAGCACGCTTTGCACGGTTCGACCATAACGTGCGTTGCGTGTGGCCAACTCGGACCAGTCTGGGATCTCGGGATCGCCACGTTCTGCAATTAATTGCATGGCCGGCTCAACGACCCCTGCATCATTCAGAGCCACCAAGGTCCTGATGGACTCGGTGTTAATATCGCCATCATCACTTGGGAAAACTTGATGCGTCATGGTGATGATCGCTTCCCGCTGTTTTGCCGTTGGCTTGCCGAGGCGGAGCATGGTCAGGGCATGAGCTCTGAACCATCCAAGCTTTTGCCCACGCTCAAGCGCTTTTAAATCGAGCGAATTCAAGCTGCTAACCACATCGGCCTGATGGTCCGGTTTACCAACTCGAGCCAAAGCGACAGCACCTGTGATTCTCACTTGGGGTGAGTCGGAATGAAGCACTTTGTCCGCCCAGAGGTCTGAAGGTTGAGATTCGAGCGCGACACGTGCTGCCGCACGAAGAAAGCGATCATCGCTTCCGAGATTCTCCACAGCCAGGGAGACCGCTTTGGCGGCCTCGGTGGCTTTTAGCTCACGGCCGTGATATTGTTCGAGGGCTTTTCGAACTTCTCGAGCGTGTGCTGTTTTAGCGTCGATGACTGGGTTGGACATTGGAGCCGTCGACTCCTTGCCGACGTATCGAATTCGATACAAGGCAGATTTGGTACCTCGCCCACCAATGGTGAAGTAAAAATATCCGTCGTCACCTACCACCGCATCGGTTACGGGTAGAGGCGCACCGGTGGCAAACGGCTCACTGGTGCCTTGATAGCCGGCACCATTTGGCTCAAGGTGGATTGCATAGATGGTTCCAAAGGTCCAGTCGAGCGCATAGATCGCGTCCTGATACTTGGATGGGAATTTGGCACCTGCACCCGATGCAACACCTGTCGGTGAGCCGGGGCCAATCTCGACAACTGGCGGTAAGCTGTCTTCGTAGTAGGTTGGCCATTTTCCGGTACCGCTCCGCCAACCATAGTCTCCACCACTCACTACTTGGCAGATACGAGTTGGTCGATACCAAGGTGATCCCATGTCCCACTCCATGTCTGCATCATAGGTAAAAAGATCACCAAGCGAATTTAAGGCGATGTCGTATTGGTTGCGAAAACCGATGCATATCAGGTCCTGTTCCAGAGTCTCTGGATTCAGGCGAGTCACCCATCCACCTGGCGCCAATTTGCCTCTTGCATGGCCATTGGCGTCCCACATTCGAGGCAACAGTAAATCTTCCTCCCAGGTGCTGATGGTTGATCTTGCAATCGGTCCCAGAGGGGCATGATTACCGCCGTCCATGTAAATGCCTTTTCCATCTTCAGTCAAAATCACTGCGTGATTTCCATGTTCTCCCCCGCCTTTTTGACTGGGGACAACGCTGGCCGCGTCAAGTTTTCCATCACCATCGCTATCGGTGACTCGATAGAGGTTACCGCCATTGCGATGAAACCAGAGAGCATCGAATGCCCATAGAAGACCTTGTGCACCGCTGAGGCGATTGCTGCTTCCGGGGTAATTGACGTCGAGTGTTTCAAGTGTCACTTCAGGTCCGTCGGCCGACTCTTGGATTTGGATCAGCACGGCACCTTTCCCTGCCTGATCGCATGCGATTAATCGGCCATCTCCCATTTTGGAAAGAGAGACCCAGGATCCGTGCATATTACTATCCACTTCATGAATCAAGTCCACCACGAAACCCTCTGGTAGCCCAATGTTTTCAGTTGCAATCACGCCGCCTCCGCCTCCGCCGCCACCGCCTCCCGGTCTCGGAATTCCCCAAGGACTTCCACCGAGTCGATTGACGGAAGTCAGTTTGGCTGTCCAAGTCAGTGAGCCTTGGTTGCCGCTGAACCATTGATCGGAGGGTGCTTTGTCAGAAGCATGCCATGTTTTATCTGAGATCAGTGTGGTTTCTTTTCCGTCACCGTGGTCGACCAGAAGCTTGAAGACGAATGCAGCAACTCCACCGTCGTTCTGAGCTCGGACCGCAAATGAGTTGGAGCCTGCTTTTAGAAGCTTGCCAATTTCCACCAGGTAAGGACTCTCCCACTGATTGCTGCTATGGACTTCCTTTCCATTAATCCACAACTGCATTCGGTTATCGCATGTCGTGTAGAGCTTTGCCGATTTAACCGGGGCCGCTAACACAACGTCTTTTCGTAAATAAAGGACTTGTCCGTCAGAGGAACCTTTCTCACTCCAAATCCAGTTGGGCACAGGAGCTTTGGTAAGCCATGCGGTGTCTTTGATCGACTTTGCTTGGGCACACGCAGATTGACTCCATGATGCGGAAAGTAAGGGCGTGATCAGCAAGAGCAAACGGCATAACTCGGTTTTCATTTTTTATCTTTAAATCGGTGGAGGTCGTGATTGGATTGAGGTCGTGATTGAATGACCGGGCGGTGAAATCGGGGATCAGACGTTCGTGGGTACTTCGCAGTAACTCACGACAACAAGGTGCGAGATAGAGAAGGTACCACAGCCGTCTGCAGTGTGGCTGCCAGGTTTTGGGCTGGAATTGCAGCGGTTAGTCTAACCGCATTTTCCCTCATCGAGATTCCGGTCTCCGTCGCCATTTTTGCATTGGTTCGCACGGTTGGCAAAGCCTGTTTGTGCTTCTCTGTTTTTGGGAAACGACCATTTTAGTGCCTACTGCCGAGTCAATGTGGCGACGGCGACGTGCCGACAAAAGATTGTTTTTTACGACTTTCTGTGCGATGAATCCCTTCGTGGTGTGAGCCAGTGGCGGGCGAATCCCTACGGTATTGAGCCATCCGAATACAATAACCTCGGAAACCTACGGCATTTTTGCTTAAAATACCCTTGGGTCGGAGCGAGGTCTCTGACTCGCCCGCTGCTCGAATGATTGACGTCATCATGTTTGAGGTTGTCTTGCGTTCAGTACCCACCCACCAGATTCGAAGTATGAACTCTGTCCCCTTCTCTCGGTTGGTTCACGCCGTTATCGGAACAACCCTTGTGCTGTTGAGTTCCCTAAATTCGCTGGCAGCTGAGCCGGTCGAGCTTACAGAGGAACCATTAAGCTTTGAAAAACACATTCGCCCAATCTTGAAGGCTCACTGTTTTCACTGTCATGGTGAGGCTGGGGTTGTTGAGGCGGGACTTGACCTTCGTCTTCGTCATTGGTTGATGCGAGGTGGAGAATCAGGTGAAGCGATTGTGCCAGGGGATGCGAGTAAGTCTCTTTTGCTTGAGCGTATGGAGTCCGGAGAGATGCCGCCCGGTGATGAGCAAGTCTCCCTTGAAGAGCAAGCAATCATCAAGGAGTGGTTGAATGCCGGAGCGATTACTGCCAGGCCTGAGCCAGAGAATCTTGATGGTGGGGATTATTTTACTCAGGAAGAACTCAGCTATTGGGCATTTCAGCCAATACGCCGTCCGGCCGTTCCCAATGTAATTGCCGATCCTTCCGCTGAGCCACAATCAGGAACCGCGTCGTTGATCAACAATGAGATTGATGCATTTATTCTGCGCAGGTTACGCGAGCATCAACTGGACTTCTCGAGTAAAGCAGACCGTCATACCTTGATTCGCCGTTTGGCATTTGATTTGTGGGGTCTGCCACCCACGGACCAAATGATCTCTCGTTACATCGATGACTCACGACCGAACGCTACCGCGCGTCTTGTGGATCGGTTACTCGCAGCGCCTGAATATGGTGAGCGTTGGGGTAGGCATTGGCTCGATGTAGCTGGTTACGCAGACTCCGATGGATATACCGAGAAAGATATCGAGCGTGAATTTGCTTACTTCTATCGCGACTATGTCACCGAAAGCTGGAATCACGATAAGCCGTTTGATCAATTCGTCTGCGAGCAGCTTGCGGGGGATGAAATGAGTGACGCGAGTGCTGAAGGAGGTGATCTTTCGGTGGAACGCATCTCACAGTTAGCGGCAACAGGATTTCTTCGTATGGCTCCCGATGGAACCTCTACCGGCGGCGTTGATCGCGCGGAGGCTGCAAACCAGAATATCGCAGATACGATTCAGATTATGAGCTCCGCATTCCTCGGCCTCACGGTAGGGTGCGCGCGATGCCACGATCACCGCTATGATCCCATCAGTCAGGCTGATTATTATCGGTTGCGGGCAATCTTCGAACCTGCTCTTGATTGGAAGCAATGGAAGACCCCCACTCAGCGCCGAGTCTCTTTATACACACAGTCAGATCGCGAGACGCGAGCGGGCGTTGAGAAGAAAGCGAAAGCTGCTGAGGAAGATCGCTCAAAGCGACAATCAGAGCATATCGCCAGAACCCTTTACGAGGAGTTGCTCGTGGTTCCGGATGATAAGCGAGCCTCGCTGAAGGAAGCTTACGAGACAGCAAAGGAGAAGCGAACAGCAGAACAAACCGCGTTGCTGGAGGAATTTCCAAGCATTGGCAACATCTCCTCGGGATCGCTTTATCTTTATGCAGAACAGCGGGCGCGGCGTGCGGGGGACATTGAGCGAGTTGCGAATGAAAAGCAGCGTGAATTCATAATCAGTGCATCCCTGGAGCGAGCAGGTGATTTGGACGAATCCAAGCTTGCAAACCTTCGCGAACTTTTGCAGGTCGATCCATCGGAGTGGAACGAAGAGCAAAAAGCGTTGGGTGAGGAATTAAGCGAAATCACTGTCAGCGTTGAGGAACTCGAGAAGGTGAATCCCGAGGGCTTTGCCAAGCTGCAGGAATACCGCAAAGCTGCAGCAACGTGCCGTTCCACCGACGCGAAGACCGAGCTGGCCAAAATGCTGGACCAGGTCAAAGAGATTCGTGCTTCCGCTCCCAAGGAGCATTTTGTTCGCGTACTGCAGGAACCATCTGGCCACGTACCGAAAACACATCTCTTCATTCGGGGTGACCATCAACAACCAGATCGCGAAATGGAGCCAAGCGAGTTAACGGTTCTGCGGTCGGGTGATTACTCGGTGATTCCGCAGGATAATGAATCCCTACCGACGACTGGACGGCGTCTGGCATACGCGAAGTCTTTGACCAACGGACAGCATCCATTGCTGGCGAGGGTAATCGTGAATCGCGTTTGGATGCATCATTTTGGGCGAGGGCTCGTTGCGACTCCCGGTGATTTTGGGCGACTCGGAGCGAAGCCCACGCATCCTGAACTGTTGGACTGGCTTGCTGGTGAATTCATGCGTTCGGGCTGGTCTATCAAAAGACTTCACCGACTCATTCTTCTCTCGCGTACATATCAACAGACCTCAATCCGGCGGGAAACGCTTGAGCAGAGAGATCCCGATAATTTGTGGTTGGCGAGAATGTCGGTTCGGCGTTTGGAGGCGGAGGCGTTTCGGGACACCATGCTGTGGGTCAGCGGTGAGTTGGTGTCTGAGCTCAATGGGCCGCCGGTCTCGGTGAAAGAGGATGCGGTGGGCCAGATTGTTGTTGGCAAAGAGATGCTTGATGGAGAGAGAAAACCAAAGGGGGGAGATACGGATTGGAAGGGAGCGTATCGTCGTAGTCTCTACGTTCAGGTCAGACGCAGCCGTCCTTTGGCAGTTTTAGAGTCGTTTGATCTTCCGACGATCGCACCGAATTGTGAATCACGGGTGGACTCGAATGTTGCGACGCAGTCTTTGATGATGATGAATAGCGAGTTCGTGATTAAACGCTCCGAACGACTTGCCGAACAATTAATCAAGCTCACCGCTGATCCGAAGCAGCGTCTTGTGATTGCGTGGGAACGGTGCTTCGCCAAGCCAATTGATTCGCAGACGCTGGAGTCTCTCTCTGAGTTTGTAGAGCAACAGGCAAAGGTATTCGCGGAAGAGGATGGAAAACGTGAGGCGGGCGAAAATGAAACACTTGCTTTGGCGAGCGCGTGTCAGGCAATGATGAGCTCCAATGCATTTCTGTACATCGATTAGAAAATCAGAGTGTTGGCTCACAGGGAAGAGCAGTGATGACGTTCCAAAGCTGCCGCCTTGTGCGGTGTTGCAGAGAATTGGATGAAGGCAAAATGAGTCCAGTAAAATGAAGAAGTACTTGAATTCAAAGGGGCATTGGATGGATCACGCCACACGAAAGGTTGCGAGTCGTCGTCATTTTCTAGCGAGTTCCGTGATCGGTGCGGGGCCTTTGTCTCTAGCTTGCATGATGTCACGTGAGGCACGTGCTGAGGTGAAGAAGCCAAACCTGAAAAAACAGAACTTTGATCTGGCTCCTAAACCCGGGCATCACCCACCCCGCGCCAAGGCAATGATTTCGATGTTCATGCAGGGGGGGCCTAGCCAGGTGGACCTTCTTGACCCCAAGCCAATCCTGAATGAACTTCACATGCAGAAGTTTCCCGGCAAGATCAAGTATGACAACGCTGCACAGGCGAGCTCCAAGGTTTTTGGTTCTCCATGGGAGTTTAAGAAGTACGGTGAGCATGGCACGGATGTATCGGAGTTATTACCTCACTTTGCTTCCGTCGTGGATGACGCATTGGTTATTCGTTCGATGCACACAGGGGTAAATAATCACGGGCAGTCCATTCATGCGATGAATAATGGACGTCCAATGTCCGGGCGGCCAGCCCTTGGTAGTTGGTTGGCCTATGGTCTGGGAACTGAGAGTGAGAGTTTGCCCGCTTACGTTGCCATGACTGACCCTGGCGGATTGCCTGTGGAAGGCGTGTTGAATTGGTCCAATGGTTGGTTGCCGTCTCTCTATCAGGGAACCGTAATTCGACCGGTAGAGCCGCGAATCCTGAATCTACAGCCACCATCGCTCATGAAGGGAAAAGTTCAAGCGAACTATCTAAAGCTCTTGTCCGACCTTAATCGTCAGCATTTTGAGAAACGTCCTGGCGAGTTGGAGTTGCAGGCAAGAATCGCCAATTATGAGCTTGCTGAGAAGATGCAGTTTTCTGCAGAGGAGGCAACGGACCTTAGTCGTGAATCCAAAGAGACTCATGAGATGTATGGGTTGGACGATGATGCGACTCGCGAATTCGGTGAGCGCTGTCTGATCGCCCGACGCTTGGTGGAGCGAGGCGTTCGTTTTGTTCAGTTGTTCACCAAGAATCAGTACTGGGATCACCACGGTGGAATCGTCAAATCACTCCCTAATTCCTGTAAGAAGATCGACAAACCTGCTGCCGCACTTGTTCGTGATCTGAAGCAACGTGGATTACTGGATAGCACGGTTGTTCATTGGGGAGGCGAAATGGGGCGTTTGCCTGTCATTCAGAATGAAGCAAATATTGGCCGCGATCACAATACTTATGGATTCACTCAATGGGTCGCAGGCGGAGGCTTTCGTTCCGGAATGCATGGTGCGACCGATGAGTTTGGGCATCATGCTGTTGAGGGAATCGTTAATCATTACGATTACCACGCGACACTCCTTCACCTTTTCGGTTTGGATGCTACACAACTCACCTACGAGCAAAATGCTCGCGACCAGTCACTGCTAGATGGCCAGCCGGGGAAAGTCATTCCAGAGCTTCTGGCCTAGATCGGTCTTTTATTCGTGCCGCAGAGCCTCGATTGGATTCATCATTGCCGCCCGACGAGCAGGGTAGACACCGAAGACTAGACCGACGACGAGCGAAATGAAGACTGACAAGAAGATTGACCACAATGCAATTCGGGGCTCAATCGTGTAGGCGATGGGTGGCAATAAGTCTGGATTGATCATGTCGGTGACGGTACGTGTCAGTCGAAAGATTGGTCCACAAAGCAAGCCAAAGACGACACCCAATAAACCTCCACCACCGGTTAGCACGAGTGTTTCAGTGATGAACTGCTGAATGATGTCGTCCCGTTTTGCTCCCAATGCACGACGGATTCCGATTTCACGTGTTCGCTCAGTGACCGTCGCAAGCATGATGTTCATAATGCCAATCCCTCCAACGAGCAACGAGATGCCAGCAATGACAACGAGCAACATGTTGAACATTGCTCGAGTCCGTTCAGCCTGTCGGAGCAGTTCCTTGGGCACAATCACTGCGTAGTCTTCTTTAGTGTGATAGCGACGGAGTAGACGTTCAATGATTGCCGCTGTTTCATCCACTTCTCTCATTGAGGAAACGGTGAGCGTGATTTGAGTCAACTCAACAATCTCACCGACAAAGTCAAACCCTCGCCCTTCCCCGACTCGCGTCATGATTTGATCACCGACTCGATGTTGAAAGGTATCGATCGGGATGTACGCATCGAACGCATAATCACGGGCTGCGAGGCTCCCGCCAATTGCTGCTGATGCGGCGCGGGCTTTGGTTTGCCCAATGATGGTGTAAACGTCACTGTCAACGCCGACCTTTTTTCCAACGGGATTCCCGAAGGGGAAAAGTCGTTTTGCGGTTTGGTCAGCCAAGACAATCACATTGTCCCTGCCATCCTGTTCGCTGAGCCAACGACCCCTCGCCAGTTCCAGACGGTTGAGATCTTTATAGTCGATCGTGCTGCCGACTAAGTTGACTTTTGCTGTTCGACCGGCCGCCAGAAAATTCCGAGAGACCTCACGAATCGGCACCGCTTTCGTGATCGATGGAACATTGGAGAGGATTCGCTGATAATCAGCTCGAAGCAGGCCATAGGACTTCACTCGATCGGCCTGATTCTCCGAAGATTGTGGCTCGATGCTGCGAATGATGATGTTGGTTGCCCCAAGCTCCATAATCTGCTGCTGAGCTTTGTAACTGACGCCTTCCCCGATCGCGACCAACCAGATGACGGTCGTCGTACCGATGAAGATCCCCGTCGCTGCAAGCGCCGAGCGCATTTTTTGAAGCAAAAGACTTTTGATACCTAGTCTTAACGACTGTAGCCATGTCGGGCTCATGACTCTGCAGCCTCTTCCGTCTGGCCGTCTGCACTTGGTCCTTTCGGATTTGAGCCGTCATCCGATTTTGAATTCTCCGCTGATTCGGTTTCGGCATTCATGCGATCATTTTCGGTTGGTTTCATTGCTTCCGCTCTCGCAGATTCAATGAAGGCAGTTGGATCCAAGATGACCTTGTCTCCTTCTTGGATTCCGTCAGTGACGATGGTGTACTCATCATTCGTGTCGCCGAGTTTAATGGCTCGCTTGACGACACCCGATTCGGATTCAACCCAACACACAAAACCTTTTGCCGTCTCTACGATTGCTGCAACAGGAATCTGTAAAACATCTTTGTGGTCCGCGAGGATAATATCGACCACCGCGCTCATTCCCGGTTTCAGTCCATTTTCGTTGGGTAGTTCGATAATAGTGTCGTACTTCACCATGTTGCCGGTCCACCAGCCTGCCGGTCTGGTGACTTCCGCAATCTCAGCAACTTCACCCACCAAGTCACTGTCTTGCAGTTCGACCTCTGCACGCATTCCGACGTTAAGTCTTGCAACCTTCGATTCGTGTACACCAACTTTAACCTGCATTTTGCTTAGGTCTGGGATCATGAGAAGGGTTTGTTGTTCTCGGACAACAGCACCCTCTTCAATGTCCGGCGTCTCTTTCCATTCTGCTGCAGACGGAAAGATAACCATGCCCTCGCTTTTTGCACGAATGACACAGTTTTCGAGTTGCTGTTCGTCGCGGTCCAGTCGATCTTTTTCTAACTTGAGTGATGCATCTTCTGCGGCCAGTCGCGCCTTGGCTGCCTCCAGGGAGCTCTCCAGTTCCTGAAGCTTTTTGGTGCGTTTGTATTTCTCGAGCGTTTCGAGTTGCTTGCGTTTGAGATCAAGGTCCTTCTGTGCTGATTCTGTTGCAAATCGTTGACCTTCAAGTTGAAGGGTTCTTAGCATTCCCTTGGAGGCCATGCGTTCGGAAGACTCAAATGCTAATTGGCTTTTCTTGACTTGCTCTTCGGCGTCAAAGATTTGTTTCTCAAGTGTGTTGCGTTCCTCGACATAAGTACCGTTGATGTATTCTTCGATATTTGTTGTCGCGACATCGACTTCGCTTTGAGCAATGATCTGGTTTGCGACCGCCCGCTCGTAGGAAATCTTTTGCTGAGTGATGTTGTCCTCGATCAGTGACGTATCAAGTCGCACGAGTTCATCGCCGGACTTTACAAAGGTACCCGTTTCGATGACCCAGAGAACCGTACTGCCACCTTTCACCATGCACTTGATCTCTTCGTTTTTAGAGCTTTCTAACATTCCGTTTTCAGTCACCGTAACGCTCAGGTTACCGCGACGGATGGTGTGGGTCATGTAGCCCTGACTCTCGTCCTCCGACCAGGTCCACCCTAGAAGCGGAACCAGCGTCGCGGCGACCGCCAAAAAGATCAGGACTATCAAAAGGGGTTTGGGCGACATTTTTAATGCTTTGTGGGATTGATGGGTCATCGGCAAAACCGGCTCGGTTTGCCAGATTTCAACTTGCTTTTTAAGCGTCGGGTCTGCGTATCGATAACACAAGTGATGCTCGGACTCAGTCGTCCCGCGCGGTGAGCCAAAACGACTTCTGTCAGTTTTGACGGCGTTCTGTCCGATCTAGCGGCTGCTTTACCTCGCGTCCACTATGAACCTATCCAATCTCTTGGTGAATCAGCCGGTAAAAGACGAGTGTTTCATGATTTTAATCAGTGGGGGGTGACTCTGGCGACTTTTTTTTGATTCCAACAATTCTATGGGTCATCGGTCTCATTTTAAGGTGATTCCGATATCTGCTAAACTTTACCTTCGAGCTCATTGCTGAATCATCATTTCTGTTTGTAGTCAAGACGTTAGTGGCATCCTGTCCTTGCAACTGGAGTAAGGGGGTGCTTCATATGCGTTTCAAACCGGCAGTGAGCTTTGTTGAAGTTAAGTCAGATTGATGCACAAATCGCCTGGACTCAGCTTTTGTTCATGCGGCGATTGCATCAGAGGTTGTGTATTCGAATGAGATTATTTCTCTTTTCCGCCGTGGAGTCTTCGTCGTGCGTTCATTAGCGTTCTTGCTCACAGTAATCGTTTTCCAGTCTTTCAGTCTTTGTGATGCGGAGGATACGGCTGACGAGGTTTTCTCTGGACCTCAGCCGGGGGAGGTATTGCCATCACTCCGGGTGGAAATACTGGATGGAGACCGTGAGGGTGAGGAAGTTGATTTGGTGAAAGAGTTTGGCGCACGTCCAAATTTAATTATCTTTGTCCACGAATTGACGCGTCCCGGATTTGGGTTGATGCGGACGATCAGTCAATTTGCTTCGAGCCGTTTTAGTGGTGCGTCAGAGAGAAAGGGTGACACGGATGCATCCGGTGAATCTAAGGTCGATTCGATTCAAGACATTCAAGTTGGGGTTGTTTTCCTGACCGCTGATAAGAGTGAAACCATTCGTTGGGCGACAGGTGTGAAACGTTTATTTAGTCCCTCTGTTCTGTATGCCGTGTCACCCGATGGAATTGCTGGTCCAGGTGCCTTTGGCTTAAATCGTAATGTGACACTCACAACGCTTGTCAGTGATCAGGGTAAGGTCACTAAAAACTTTGCATTGATTCAGCCTCAGTTGCAAGCAGATGGCCCGAAAATGATTGAGGCGATTGTTCAGGTTACAGGTGGGGGAGACGTGCCAACGCTCGCGAGTCTGATGGGAGAGGGTTATGGGATGAGGAGAATGAAGGGCAAGCCTGATTCAGATTCTGAGGGTCGACCTAGCAAGGGTGAAGTCAGCAACGCTCGTCCACAGACGGACCCACAATTGGCAGCACAATTACGACCGATGATTTCGAAGACCGCAAGCGAGTCAGAGGTCGAGAAACGAGCCCTGAGGATCGAGCGTTATTTAGAACTGCACCCTGAGGGCAAAAGGGAAATCGCTCGAATTGTGAATACAATTATTCGATCCGGTAAGCTCGAGAATTACGGGACAACTGCCGCTCAGCGGGTCCTCAAGCGATGGCAGAAGCAGTATGAAGAGTTCGCTCCTGCGGAAACGAAAACTCCAGAATGAATAGGATGTGAGGGCTGATCTTTGGTTGCGATAGAGTCGAAGCTCCGAGATTTTCAACACGCACTCGCCTTATTGTCAATGAAGGTTGCGTTGGTGTTTGCTTGCTCGCATGCATCAGCCTCAACCTTCGAGAGAGAGGTCACACCGGTCCTTACAAAGGCGGGATGCAATCGTGGTGCGTGTCATGGTGCTGCTGCAGGACGCGGTGGCTTTCGACTCTCCCTTTACGGAAGTGACGCCGCAGC
>CAXQOB010000195.1:0-86967 GCA_964225475.1 Candidatus Nitrosopumilus sp.
CAACCCAAAATTTGATCCTGAGGATGAGCAGCTCTAGAGGATTTCAGAACACGTCTGCTTCGCGTAAACTCTTGAGCGAAGCAATTACTGCTGTCCTATCCAATTGTTAGATATCTAACTCACCTCAACTCCCTCCCGAGCCAATTTTATGCGTCTTTTTTCAAATACGCACATCTTGCCTGCGTCATTCGCTCTCACCTTTTACTTGAGCGTTGCACAGAGTGCACTAGCTGCGGACTGGCCTTATTGGCGCGGACCCAATTTCAATGGAAGTGCTGCAGCATCTGAACTTCCAGACGACTGGGATCCTGAAGGAGGTGAAGGCAGCAATCTACTATGGGTTCGTGATGACATTGGTGGTCCCTGCACGCCGATTGTCATGGATGGAAAACTTTACACCATTCAACGCTCAGAGCCCGGAACTGCTCGAGAGGGAGAAAAAGTTGTCTGCCTCGATGCCGCCACGGGGGAAACACTTTGGGAGAACCGCTACAACGTATGGCTCTCGGATGTTCCTGCAGAGCGAGTTGGTTGGAGTAGTGTTGTTGGCGATCCGGAAACAGGATTCGTTTACGTCCTTGGGGCCTGCGATATCTTCAGTTGTATTGATGGATCAACAGGCGAAACCGTTTGGAGTCGTCCACTGCACGAACAATTTGGAATGCTTAGCACCTACGGAGGTCGAACAAACTTCCCGATAGTGCACGAAGACTTGGTCATCATCAGCGGAATCATTATCAATTGGGGTAACGCTGCAAAACCGAACCATCGCTTAATTGGGATGGACAAGCGAACTGGCGAGGTCCGTTGGTTTAGCGGAACTCGAGACCTGCCGTACGATACAACGTACTCCGCTCCAAGCCTGGTGACGATCAATGGGCAACGACAACTGGTGATGGGAGCAGGTGACGGTGCGATATGGGGTTTCCAGCCCAGAACAGGGAAACCACTGTGGCATTACAATCTCTCCCGCCGCGGTATTTTTGCCACGCCTTTGGTTGTTGGAAACCGTGTCTTTGCAAGTCATAGCGAAGAGAACGTAGCCCCTTTCAATAACCTAATGGGCGGAGTCGTTGCCATTGACATTTCGGGAACCGGGGATGACACCAAAGCGACGGAGTTATGGAAGCAGATGGAAGTTGTCTGTGGGTACAGCGAACCCGTCATGATTGGTGACCGACTGTATGTTGTGGACGATCGTTGCAAGATGTGGATTTTTGATGCTGCCTCCGGTGAACCGATTGTCGAACGAAAAGCTTTTGTTGGCAGCCGACAGCGCTCTGCGTTACTTCATGCCGACGGAAAAATCTACGTGCTCAGTGAAAACGGCCGATGGGCCGTTGTGGCTCCAACTGAAGATGGCTTTGAGGTTCTGAACAAAGGTCGAATCCGAGATGGCGACTTCGCGGGTTCCCCGATTGTTGCCGATGCCAAGCTTTACTTCCCAAGCACGACGGCGTTGTATTGTGTCGCCACTGAAAAATCACAACAGGAAGAAGAAGTTCTCTCGGAATTGATGGGAAGCGAAACACCGGTCCAAGAAAATCCCGAAATCTCCCAACTACTGGTTTACCCCGCCGAAACCATTCTGAAACCAGGCGAATCGCTAGAAATCCAAGTTCGTGGCTTTAACAAACTTGGACAAACGATTGCCGTATCCGGTGATCTAAGTCTCGAAGTTGATGGCCCGGGATCAATCTCTGGCAATGTCTACACCGCCCCGGAGGATGTTGGTCACACAGGTGCGACCATCACAGCCACACTTGGTGCCGTCTCTGGCTCGACGCGTCTCAGAATTGTTCCTGAACTTCCATGGAAATTTACATTCGACGACCTTAAAGACCCACCGCTATCTTGGGTGGGAGCGAGGTACCGGCACGTCATTCGGACCGTTGACGAATCACCTTCCCTAGTAAAAGTGAACACGATCCCAAAAGGTGCAAGAAGTCGGGCATGGATGGGACCCAGTAATCTGAAGGACTACACAATCAGCGCGGATGTCCGAGGCTCCCGAATGAGCGATCAACTGCCCGACATTGGATTAACCAACCACGGCTATGTCCTCGACCTGATGGGCGAGAGTCAGCAACTGCAGATTAGAACTTGGTCTGCGCAAAATCGGATTTCACTTGCGAACGATTCCTCCACCATCAGTTTTGCGTGGAAGGAAGATACTTGGTACCAAATGAAATTCCGAGTTGATATTGAAAGCGAACCACCTGCAGCCGTTGCAATCCTACGAGGAAAGGTCTGGCCAAAAGGAGATCCGGAGCCTCAAGATTGGACCATTACTGCCACGGACGAATCACCCAATTTATCTGCGAGCCCAGGTCTATACGGCAACGCAAAAGTCGCTGAACTCTACCTTGATAACATTGAAGTAGTCGCAAATAGCGATGAACCTTAAAGGTAAATCGGATTAAGTTTCCGCATCGGAATCTTCTTATTACTTGTTTCTCGTATTCAATCGTTTCTCGCCAACTCAACCATTCCTTTGTCCACCTCAAGCTGCAAAATGTTTAAAAAAGAACTCTCCGCTTGGTCGCTTCTCTTTGGTGCTGCACTCGCCGGTTGTCTTGCTATTGTCGCCGCAAGCGGCTGCAAGCCTCCCGCTCCAGAGAACGTTGATATCTCCACAGGAGAGTATCAGCCTGATCTCTCTGAAACGAGTAATGTTACCGGTAACGATCAAATTGTTGACAGCAACATCACCGCAGGCTCCAACAGCTCTGTTGAGACACCCACGAACTCAACGGCCGACAACGATTCGAACACTGAGAAAGCTGACTCAGCGGAAGTAGATGCCGCAGAATTTGCGACACCGGAACAAGTGCTCTCGGCTGGCGGCGACTGGCCTCAATGGGGTGGCACACGGGAAAAAAACAATGTCCCCGGTGTCAAAAATGCCCCAATCGATTGGAACATCGGAAAGTTTGATCGCCGAACGGGTGAGTGGGATAAAACGAAGGCAGCCAACATCAATTGGTACGGTAACCTCGGTAGCCAAACTTACGGAAATCCCGTGGTCGCAGGCGGTAAGGTTTATGTTGGAACCAACAATGGCGCAGGGCACTTAGATCGTTATCCCTCCGAGGTGGACCTTGGATGCCTATTGGCGTTCGATGAGAAATCAGGCGAATTTCTATGGCAGCACAGCAGTGAAAAGCTAATCACCGGACGCGTCCATGACTGGCCTTTGCAGGGCATTTGCTGTGCTCCACTCGTGGAAGGGAATCGTCTTTGGTTCGTCACCAGTCGCGGTGAAGTTCGATGTGTTGACACAGAAGGTTTTTACGATGGCGAAGATGACGGACCTGTTAAAGATGAAGTTGCCTTCGTCGCTGCTTTCATGAACGCCGGACCTTCGGCTGAATCGCATGCCGCAACAATCGCAGATCTTGCTCAGGGCAAGCTCTCCGATGCAGCTCGCGGTCTTTTGGAAACTGCAGGTGAAGCAGTTGAGGGAGACGTGACCGTCGAGACGGTTACGGAGGGAAAAGCATGGAAAGTAACAGGATCCTTCAACGGCATCAAACGAACGTTGACCGCTCGGCAGATTGGACCTCGGATTTCATTTTTCAAAAATCTTGGTGTGAATGATCAACACGATGCGGATGTCATTTGGGTCTACAACATGATGGGTCCACAAATGGGCATTAGCCAACACAACATGTGCTCTTGCAGTGTCACGAGCTACGGAGACCTACTCTTCATTAATACCAGCAATGGACTCGATGAATCCCACTTGAATCTTCCAGCGCCTGATGCTCCAAGTTTCATCTGCATGAATAAGAACACTGGCGAATTGCTATGGAGCGACAGCTCACCTGGGAAAAACATTCTCCATGGTCAATGGTCCAGTCCATCGATCGGTGTTTTCAATGGCGTACCACAAGTACTTTTCGCGGGCGGTGATGGAATCCTATACAGTTTCCGTGCTGATGCGGGAACGGAAGGAAAACCAGAATTACTTTGGCAATTTGACTGCAACCCCAAAACCAGCAAATGGATTCTTGGTGGCGAGGGTACCCGGAACAATCTGATTGCTACGCCTGTTGCATACAACGGCCTGGTCTACATCGCGGTTGGACAGGATCCGGAGCACGGTGAAGGTGAAGGGCATCTTTGGTGCATCGACCCAAATAAGCGAGGCAATATCTCACCGACATTAGCGATGAAGATAGCCGAGAATGGGGAGCGAGTTGAAATTGCCCATAAACGTATTCAGGCGGTCGAGCCAGAGAACGGTGAAGTGGAAGTGGACAATCCTAACTCAGGCGTGGTGTGGCACTACAGCATGAATGACGCAAACGGTGACGGCGAAATTGATTTTGAAGAGGAAATGCATCGGTCAATTGGCACTTGTGCAATCAAAGACAACGTGCTGTATGTTGCTGATTTCTCGGGCTTGGTTCATTGCTTGGATGCACGCGGTTCTGAAGATGGAAAAGCAATCGTCCACTTCACCTACGACATGCTCGCACAAAGTTGGGGTAGCCCGCTGATTGCTAACGACCATGTGTATATCGGGGATGAAGATGGTGATGTTGCTATCTTCCAATTCGGTATCGAAAATAACGAACCAATTGACGAAATCAACATGGGCAGTAGTGTTTACAGCACGCCAGTTGCCGCAAATGACACGCTCTACATCAGCACGAAAGACAAGCTCTTTTCGATCAGCGAAAAGAAAGAATAAGCTGGAATCACACAGAGCAGAGAGAGGCTTACGACGTCATGCCAAAAACGCTACTTGATTGTGGCAATTGCCAACCCGACTACCAAAGCATGAAGCGGCTTATTTCACAAGCTTTTAAAGCCAACATCATTCAATCGCATGGTTTGGATGACACGTTAGCAATATTACGTGAGACGCAAGTTGACTTAGTCACAATAAACCGAAAACTGGATCAAGATTACAGTGACGGGATCAAGATAGCCGAAGCGATCAAAGCAGATTCACAACTCTGTTCAACACCGGTCATGTTGATAACGAACTTCGAAGATCATCAGGACGCAGCCGTAGCCATTGGCTGCGAACGTGGCTTTGGGAAGCTCGCAATGGCAGCTCCTTCAACACGTGAGTGTCTTCGACCATTTTTAGAAGAGTAATCCGGTCTTTGGCGATCTTTGCCTAGACAAAATGCAATTTGCACTGCCCTTAAAACGTAGAAACTCCAACCGCTGATGGACGCGGATCCGCCGCATTAACAGATCGATCGGATGAACAACCCTCTGAGAAAACTACTCGCTGCAAAAATTCATCGTGCCACAGTGACGGCTGCCGACGTGGATTATGAAGGTAGCGTCACGATTCCCCCCGCCTTGCTAGAGGCATCCGGTATTGTTCCCTACGAATCGGTTCACATCTGGAACACCACACGAGGGACTCGGCTCGAAACCTATGCCATTCCTGGCAGACCGGGATCGGCTGATATTTGTGCCAATGGTGCTGCAGCACATTTGGTCCGCCCGGGAGACAAAATTATTCTTGCTACCTTCACCCTAGTACCATCCGACAAAATCTCGGAGCATCACCCGAAACTGATTTTTGTGGATGATGGTAATCAGATCAAACATCAAGGTCCGGAGATTGCCGGGCCGATGAAACGCTCGTCCTCGATCGATTGATTGCAAATTTTGTGCAAAACACTAGCCTCCTGATCATCGCTATCACCGTAGGTCTTTTGGCTGGCGGTCTCTTAGGAATGCAACCAAGCGTTAATGGCTATTTGGGACGCCATGTTGGCCACCCCCTGCAAGCTTCCCTGATCTCCTTCGGAACGGGAACCGCCCTACTGTTTTTGCTCTGCCTTGTAAGTGGAAACTTCCCACCAAGCTTTCAACAAGCTGCTACCAGTCTTCCGTGGTGGACGTGGACCGGCGGTTTGATTGGTGTCGTTCTGGTAACGACTTCGCTGATCTTAGTGCCAAAAATCGGCTCCCTGCCCTGGTTTGCAGCAATCATGACAGGACAAACCCTTGCGGCCCTTCTCCTCGACCACTACGGACTGCTGGGTAATCCACGGGCGACAGCATCGCCGATGCGGCTTTTTGGAGCATTGCTGCTCATTGCCGGTGTTTTTGCAATTGTGCACGCTAAACGACTTGAAAAAACGCCAGCATTGAAACATTCGAATCCCACAGCAGAGAACGAGAAGTCAGCTGGAATTCGGAGTGATTAGGGTAAACAATCCGATTTTCTGCATTTTGAGACGGCTCATAATTGTCAATTACGGATTGTTCGACCGCTGAGGACCTAATGCACAATAAAAAACCTAGGGAAACTGGCGAAACCGTGTTCAAGACCCGAATACCCAACTTGAGACAAAGATTCGCTGACCCTATTGTATTGTGTCTCATTACAGCCCGGGTTTGGGCGAATTTGGCAAAACATTTAACACCGATTCATGAAATACAGTCAACTCGACCGCATCACCTCTCTAGATCCCGGCCGCCAATTAACGGCTGAAAGGACTTTGCGTGCCGAAGAAGAGTATCTCAAGGATCATTTTCCCCTGTTTCCTGTGATGCCGGGGGTCATGATGCTCGAAGCATTGCATCAAGCTGCAGCGTGGCTTTTGCATGTCGGAGACGGCTTCAAGTATCCCTTGATAACGTTGTGTGAAGCAAAAGGAGTCAAATTTGGTGACTTCCTGAGTCCAGGGGAAACATTAGAGATTGCTGCAAAGATCGTAAAAGATGACGGGAAGCAAGCAACTTTCAAAGCAACTGCGTCCAAAGCTGGTCGAGTAACCGTTAGTGCAAGGCTAACTTTGGAGCGGAGCTGTAGTCAGGATCCTGAGTGGCTTGCAACCGACGAGCGAGTGACAAACCTTACACAAAAGCTATTTCACAATCGATTTGGAAGCCCGGAAGACATTCCACAATCGCTGAACTAGCAAATACGAAACAAGTATCCGTAAACATTTCCTTAAAAGATATTCATTCGAAGGATGAGCAAAGATGGCACTCTCACCAGATGAGATTTTTGAAAAAGTACAAGAGGCGCTCGTGGATGCACTAGGCGTTGATGATGATGAAGTCACTCAAGAGGCGACTTTAGTGGGAGATCTTGGAGCCGAATCCATCGATTTTCTCGATATCGTTTTCAAGCTAGAAAAGGCATTTGATATTCAAATTCCTCGAGAAGAGCTTTCACCAGAAGATATTTTGACTGACAGTAATTTTGTTCAAGATGGAATCGTAACGAGCGAGGGCATTGCGGAACTCAAAAATCGCATGCCTTGGGCGAATCTCGACGGATTCGCTGAAAATCCTCGAGTGCAAGATTTTGGTAATCTTCTAACTGTAGGTGACCTTGTAGGTTACGTCGGCAGCAAAACTGCGTAGCACTGCCGACCACGTGTCTCGAGCTGATTTATACGCAAGCACCATTTAAAGCATCCGCTGGTAGAGTTCTAATCAATGCGTTGGTTTTGGATCGATCGCTTCACTGAATTTGTTAGTGGTCAATGCGCGAACGGACTCAAGAATGTCTCCATGGACGAAGAAGTCGTCGATGGATACTGGCCGGATTACCCCGTCCTGCCGCCAACGCTCATCATCGAGGGAATGGCGCAACTCGGTGGCATCTTGGTTGCAGAGTTACATCAGTTTGAGAAACAAGTCGTTCTTGCAAAGGTAGCAAAAGCCCGTTTTTTGCGACCCGCAAGAAACGGAGATCAACTTCGCTACAACGTCACTCTCGATAGCGTTCAGGATCTCGGAGCGACCGTGAATGCCGTCAGTCATTGTGATGGTGAAGTACAGGCCGAAGTGGATTTGATGTTTGCTTTTTTAGAACAGGGTCGTTTCACAGATGGACCGCTATTTGGCCCTGGTGATCTAAGAACCATGCTTCGGATGATGAATTTTTTCTCGGTCGCGGTAGATTCCGAGGGCAACGCCGTTGGTGAATACCCGGCGTTGCGTGACGAGAATGGCTAGTTTGTCTCCATCACGGAGAGTCGAAAAATACAACTCCCACTAGTTGCGAGAGAATCCCAATGCGTCGCCGTGTTGTCGTCACCGGAATAGGAATGGTCAATCCAATGGGGCACGACCCCGAAACGGTTTGGTCCGGACTAAAAGAAAGCAAAAGCGGTGTTGGAAGAACTACGCTTTTTGATGCCACTGGATTTCCCACTCAAATCAGTGCGGAGGTCAAGGACTGGGATATCTCGCAGTCCGGAGAGTCACCCGAACTTTGGAAGAACCGAGGCAGGCACACAAGATTCGCCGCTGGCGCTGCAAAACAAGCGGTCACTGATAGTAACGTGCTCGATAGTATTTCAGATCCAACTCGATTTGGAGTCTATCTGGGAAGTGGAGAAGGCAACCAAGATTTCACTACCTTCAGCCAGATGATGGCCGCTGCTATCTCAGAGGGCAGTTACGATGGGTCAAAATTCATCCAGGCAGGACTGGAACTCCTCAATCCAGCAGCCGAACTTGAGCAAGAGCCGAATATGCCGGCAGCTCATCTGGCAACCATGCTCAACGCCCAAGGCCCCAACTTTAATTGCCTCACCGCTTGTGCTGCCAGCAGTCAAGCAGTCGGAGAAGCAACTGAGTTGATTCGGAGAGGTGATGCAGATGTAATGCTAGCTGGTGGTGCTCATAGCATGATTCATCCCTTTGGAGTGACAGGATTCAATCTTCTAACTGCTTTGAGTGAAAGCAACGATGAGCCCACCAAGGCGAGTCGACCCTTTGATCGATTGCGAAACGGCTTCGTACTCGGTGAAGGCTCTGCAATGGTGATTCTGGAAGAATTAGAATCCGCGAAAAATCGTGGCGCGAAGATTTACGGTGAGATCGCCGGATACGGAACCACGGCGGATGCGTATCGAATTACAGACATTCCACCGGACGGCCATGGAGGCATCGCTGCGATGCGAATGGCGATAGCGGATGCAAATCTAACACCAGACAACATTGATTACGTGAATGCTCACGGAACCAGCACCACTGTGAATGACAAGGTAGAATCGAAAGCCTGTCGAGAGGTGTTCGGTTCACGAGCAGATAAAGTTCCTGTCAGTAGCACCAAAAGCATGATGGGTCACCTCATCGCTGCGGCGGGGGTGACGGAAATGATTGTATGCCTTTTGGCAATGAGGGATTCCGTGATCCCTCCGACAATTAACTATGAAAATCCTGATCCTGAATGTGATCTTGACTACGTTCCAAATCACGCAAGAGATGCGACGGTTCGTTACGCTCTTAACAACAGCTTCGGTTTTGGAGGCCAGAACATCTGTCTTTGCTTGAGCCAGTTTGAAGATTAAGGCGACAAACCATCTATCTTTTCAGAGCGAATAACTGCAATGAGTAAAATGTTTAGTGACGCTGAACTCATTGCATTTCTCGACGAGTCCTTATCTCCCGAGCGTTCATCGGAAATTGAAAAAGCCCTTCCAGAAGATCAATATCTGAAGCAACGGCTTATTGAACAGCGAGGACTCCAAGCTGCTGGCATACACACGCTCGGTAATATCTGGCAGCGTTCAAAGGCATCATGTCCATCGCGTGATGAACTTCATTCGTTTATTAAAGATGAACTTGAACTCGAACGCACTGAATACATTCGATTTCATCTAAATCAGATTGGCTGCCGCTATTGCCAGGCAAACTGCGCGGACCTTCTCACCGGAGGCCAACCTGAAGAACAAAAACGCTCGAGGCAACGAAGATTTTTTCAAACCAGCGCTGGTTATCTCAGAGCAAATCCAGACGACGGTAAATAAAGCTCAAACCGCGGAATCAAGCATTCGCTCAAGGCGATCGAGAGTGGAGATCAATTGATTCCACGCCGTTACGACCTCTCGGGTTGGTAATTCCAGTGCCTCGTTTGAATCAAAACCGAGCTCGCTGACAACCATTTTACCGGCGAGCACCGCGTAGGTATTCGGTCGATCCTCGGACGATCTATCTTTCGATGGTTTCGTGAACGACTCGTCAATCGGAAGGACCTGTTGGATTGCTTGTTGAACGGCCGATATAGCTGCTTTTCGATCAGTTTCAGCCTCGATAACTTGACGAAATGATCCGGACTGAACATAAAACTTTGTCATCTAACCCACCCATGAATCGATGTGAATACAGAAGTATTTCGCTTTGAATAATGAATAACTGAGACAGAGAACATCCCTGCCTTCTCCTTCTCCTCGTTGCAATCCTTTCATCGCACCCGCCTGTGACACGTTTGGTCACCTTCTCATTTTGGGGAGTGTTGAGCAGTCGACCAACGGCATAGAAACACCCTCAAAAAGGGGCAAACCATGCTGAAAGAACACCCGCAGCTGCACTTGTTTTTCAGGTAAATAAAAGAAGTTACGCGTAATCGAATCGATCAAACAGCGCGATCCTGTTCCTCTCTGGACCTGAATTATATTTCTGGCCTCTTTCCGATTTGGCTAAACTGCGTAGGGATTACCACATTGGCGATTCAAATCTATTGGAGAGGCTACAGAATCCAGTACATTGTTCTAGAACAGCCGAGTGCAACGATTTATCCATCACATGCCTGAAAGACTCGAAATACAAAGAGATTGGATCAAATGCCAGATTTTGCTAGGGGCCCGTTTCCATCGACTCGCATGCGTCGTCATCGCGCCTACAAATGGTCGCGCAAGATGGTTGAAGAGAGTTCTCTTTCAACCAATGACCTGATATGGCCGTTGTTCATTGTGGATCAAGCAGAGTCAGAACCTGTGCCCAGTCTTCCCGGGGTTGAAAGATTGGGATCCAACGCAATCATTCCGGCTGTTGAAAAAGCATGTGACTTAGGAATTCCTGCCATCGCTCTTTTTCCAGCAACCGACCGGGATCTCAAAACGGAGGATGCGATCGAGGCTACCAACCCGAATAACTTAATATGCCGAACCGTTCGAGCGATCAAACAAGCGGTTGGTGATCAGATAGGAATCATTTGCGACGTCGCTCTCGACCCGTACAGCAGCCACGGTCAAGATGGTTTAGTAAAAAATGGAGTCATTCTAAACGACGAAACCATCTCGCTCCTTTGTCAGCAATCCATTATTCAGGCAGATGCAGGCTGTGACATCATCGCTCCAAGCGACATGATGGACGGTCGCATTGGTGAGATACGAGATGCACTTGATGAGCAAGGGCATGAGGCGGTTCAAATCATGTCCTATGCCGCGAAGTACGCGAGCGCTTTCTATGGTCCATTTCGGGATGCAGTCGGGTCAGCAGGTAATCTCGGAAGCGGTGACAAAAAAACGTATCAACAATCGCCCTCCCAGACTGATGAAGCCTTGCACGAGGTCGCGCTTGACCTTCTGGAAGGAGCTGACAGCGTCATGGTAAAACCGGGCATGCCCTATTTAGACATACTGCAACGAGTGAAAGAGACTTTCAGAGTACCGACCTTTGCGTATCAAGTGAGTGGAGAATACGCGATGCTTTCTGCTGCAGCTGAAAAGGGCTGGCTCGATCGACGAAGTACGGTCTTAGAAAGCCTTTTGGCATTCAAGCGGGCCGGTGCCGATGGTGTTCTGACTTACTTCGCGGCCGAAGTCGCAACATGGTTAAAACAGCAAGATTAGAATAACATGGGTCAACGAGATGAAGAGTTTTCTGGTTTAAGCTACGATGAATTAGTCCATCGGGCAAATTCTGGTTTCCCGTGGCATTGGGAGCATACAGAAGTCGCCAATGAGAAGACCCGAATCGCAGTGGCGTCGGATCCGGACGGAATGCTTCTCGATGCGTGTCGTCGACAAGACGCTGGAGAAGAGGGAGTCATCGATCCCTTTTGGGCCACGACTTGGCGTGCTGCATCAGGCCTCGATCGCTATTTGAATCGCATCAACCTGCAGAACCAGCAAGTTCTTGAAGTGGGCTGTGGTACGGGTCATGTGGGACTATCCGCAGCTTTGCGCGGCGCTCATGTTACTTTGACGGATGGCGTCACGGACCCTCTCCTGCTCGTGCACCTGAGTACTTGGAACGTACGAGAACGCTGTACCATTCAGAGACTCCGATTTGGAATTGATAAGATTGATTCGAAGTTCCCTATCATTCTCGGAAGTGACGTGACCTACCTTCGGCAACTGTGGCCCGAACTGCTTCAATGCCTCAAGGACCACCTCGCTCCTGGAGGAGTGGTTTTTCTCAGTGATCCTTTTCGAATTATCGCGAACGAATTTTCAGAATGGATTCAGAATCAAAAAAATTGGTGCTACTCAGAATCTTCAATCGCTCTACCTGATGATAAAGATCATCCCATTCGAGTAATGAAGCTCACAATCACCTAACCTCATTGGCAAGTACAGGGATAGGGGATTAAGAAGGATCGATCGTGAACTCGTTTGGCACCGTGTAATTCTCACGTTCGGCGGCTTGCCTTGTCGTAATTCTGATTTCCTTCTTCCCGGTTTCGCTCTCGCTGTCAGTGACAACCCAAATGAGCGATTGCTTGGCGTCCGTAGGTCCTGTTGCTGACTTATCAGGATTGGCTTGCAATACAAGATCTGTAAGCACAGATCGAAGAGATTTTTGATCCTTGGAGAAATCCCTGACTTGTTGATTCTGTGTGATCCCCATCAATTCGAGGTCCCCCCCAACGATCACTGCCTTTGGCATCTGATTGCCAGCCGGCAAACCATCTTGAAATGCGTTCGAAATCGCTTCGAGTGCGAACTCCAACGATTCTTGATCAAAGGAGACCGTCATTTGTCTTTCCAACATTTGATCAATGCTAAGAACTTCTTCCGTAGGAGCAGCAATTGTGGAACCACCCGATTTCGACGTGTTCATCGCTAACAGTCCAGCAAATACCAGTTGCGGAAAAGCTTCCTGCGGTAAATAAGCGTTTGCAACAACCGTATTATCGGAAAGTCCGAACCGCATTTTCGTGATCAGGTAATTCATCATCTGAGGCATGCGAATGGCTAACAACCTCCAAGAGGCGTCAGGGACTGATTCCAGAATAAAATCATCCGCCCAACTTGGTAATGAATTGATAGACTCACTAACCTTCTTCATCAATGCTGCTTCGCTGATGCCCCCGCTCGGTGCGAAACGTGACTCGACGTACACCGTGCCATCAGAATTGAATTGGAGCGCCATCAAACCTGCATTAACATCAGGCTGCATGAATCGCCTCAGTGGATCGATCAATTCGGGCGCAGAGGCACTAAGCATCTCACGACCATCTGCAAACAGAAAGTTCGGAGTAAAGAAAACAAGCAACTCTGAATCAACGCTTGTAGACGACCACAAAGCTTGAGAGGTCCGTGGTAGAGGAATGGCAGTTCCCTCCAGATTCGCCACCTCGGTGATCCGCGGCACGGACCCTACTGCATAGGCGGAAACCAGATCACTCTCTTCCTCAAGTCGCCAGTAATAAGCATCTGAATCGTCCTGCTCACCGACATAGATGGTCTGATTATCTCGAGTACGTGCTTGGTCAACCGCTAAATTTTCGACTAGTTCTGCCTCCTTCACCGGATTAATTAATTCGACGGCCAAAGCCACTTCAGGCCATCCAGCTTCACCGGGAAACAAAGTAACCGTGACACGATGAATATTGTCAGCCGAACTCTTTGATCGAGAAATGGCACGCTCCACGAGAGATTCTAGGCCGCTGGCGACTCCCGTTAATAAATTCTTTCCAGAGGGATGTTCAAGGAATTGACTCAATTTGCATGAAACAATCACTGTCGGACCCGGAGGCAGAAGAGTCAATGGAGCGGTATCCGTATCAACACCATAAGGAGGAACAAACAGCAATCGCTCATCCTCAACCACTTCATAACCTGCTAGTGACGAAACATCCTTCTCTGGCTCACGATCCGACTCCGCAGGTTTCTTGCTGGTGACAGGTGGAATCACATCGGGCAAGGTCCGTCTTACTTGAGGCTCAGGCTCTGCTAGCGGATCACCAGAGCCGCTGACAATTAAGCCGATTAGTAGGACGAGAACTGCGACGCACATTCCACCTAACACCAATGGGGCATTGGACTTTTTCTTCTGGCGTCGTGTCGTAGAACGAGTAGCTGAAGATTCAGTAACTAATGAATCCGAAGGTAAAGAGACTGCTTTGGTGATATCTAAATCACCAAATAAACTCTGCACCTCAGACTCGTCGCTGGCGTGAGCGTCCTTGGAACTGGTGACTTTGGCAATGGCTGGATCAATGGTTTTCGTGGCCGGTTCTAACGAATTTCCGCCGTCAATTTGAATCTCTTTGTTCTCAGCTTTGGTTAGATCGGATTCATTACCAACATTGAAAGATGAGGGAACCTTATCGGCTGAATCCTTAGCAGGATTTGCAATTAGGGGCTTGTCGTTGATGCTCCCGGACGCGTGATCCGGCACTGTATCTGTTGACACATGAACGTTTGTAGAAGCTGGTGATTTAAGCTCCGCTTTAGCCGCTGGAACCACGCCTTTTACCTTAGCAGGCTCTTTTTTAACCGGTTGAGCTGGCTCAGGAGCCGGAGGTGCTGGGACATCAACGTCGGTCGTTTTCCTCGAACGTTTTTTTGTCTCAATGATTTTGGACGAGCTAGGCTTTTTATTTTTGCCGACCTTCGAAGGAGACGGTGACTTCTCTTGAATTGACTCCTTCTTAGGCTGCCTCGGTTCATCTACCGGGAGTTTACTGGAAGATCTATCTGCAAGATCCGTTACTGCAATCGTTGTATCCTCAGCAGATCGTGCTCGTGATGGTTTTGCCGGAGCTTGCTTGACCTCCATTGATGACTCGACAGCGAGCCAAGCTGCGAGGAATTGCTGTACCGTTGAAAACCGACTCTCTGGTCGTGGTGCAATCGCGTGGGCCAGCACTCGGAAGATTAGCGATTCCGTTGTTGTGCTTCGACCCGCATTGGCGACTTTATCGGGAACTCGGTAAGTATCTACATTAGGATTTGCTGTTTTATTCCCCGTTGATGCTGGGTACGGATCCTCTCCTGTTGCCATCCGAAACAACAAGCAGCCAAGCAAAAAAAGATCTGATTGCTCAGAGAACGACTCGCCACCCAATTCCACCTCGGGTGCATTCAGAGGCTTACAAGACGAAGGCCCCTGCAACGAAGCAGCACTGGGATCTGTGCTCGGTTCAAGCAGCAGGATCGCTTCTGCTTTCTTTGTGACCCACACATGTTCCGGCAGCAAAGACCCGCGCATACTCCGCACACTGTGGAGAGACACCAAAGCCTCTGCTAAATTTTTTCCAATTTTGAGTAAGTGCTGTGAGTTCATGATCGGTTCAGCGATCAACCGAGCCGCCAAAGTCTCACCCTCGGGTAAAGAGGTGAATACACGACAATGATCACCTTCAACCTCGATTGCATACTTTTGTAAAGAGCTATCCTGTCTAAGATCTTGCGAGGTTCCCTCCGCAAGCAGCAGCGGCAATGTTCGCTCTAAAGAGAGGTTTGTCAGAAAACCTCGCTTTTGATTCAACAGGCTGCGAGCTGAAAACCAGCCCGCGAATGGTGGCACGGCTTCATCACTCAAAATCAGGTAACTGCCACTACGTAAAGCTTCATGTTTCGAAGACAGCAGTAACTTTGCTTGGTACCGAGTGATCAATTCTCGCTTAATCAAATACTTGGCGACCGTCACAGAATCATGATCGGAATCCTTACCTATTTTCTTCCCGATTTGGGTGGATATCTTTTGAATGGAAGCCTTGTCGCATATTCCAAGCGATTCAATCTTATTCCAAAATTCGTTGAGCGGGATTGTCATGCATCCAACTTGTGAAAAGAACATTCAGACATGCAGGTACCAGTATTTTTAGTTTACCCCAATGTTGGTGGTTCGCTGACTATTTCACCTGCAATGTCGAGAAAAGACGGGAAAGGGCAACGCCCTAAATACACACCTAGTGGTCAGATTATTCAGATTGTTGCAGCATACAAAGTTAACGATGGATGTTCGAAACTTCGTGAGCTAAACTTCCGTAAATTGCAGACTTATTCAACAAGAAATCTCGTTGACGTCTCGTTAGCTCGCCCATGGACTGCATAACCCTTGAATATCGTTTATTTGACAACCGAAGCTATACCTTTCGCTCGCACCGGTGGGTTAGGAGATGTTTGCGGAAGTCTACCAAACCGAACCGCGGCGCTTGGTCATGATGTTTCGATAATTATGCCGGCCTTTCAAAGCATTTATCATGCTGGCCTTCTTGTCCACCCAACCGATCTGAGTTTTACGATTCCAATCGGTCCAGGAAACCGAGTCGGTTGTCGGCTCCTCAAAAGTAAACTCCCCGGCGGTGCAGTTACCGTTTGGTTCATCGATCAGCCGAAGTATTTCGATCGGATTCGACTGTATGGCGACCGCAACGGTGATTATCCAGACAATGCAGAAAGATTTACTTTTTATTGCCGCGCTGCACTGAAAGCGATGGAACGATTACAGCTTGAACCCAACATCATCCACTGCAACGACTGGCAGAGTGGATTGGTACCAGCACTTGTTAAGCGTGACCAAGAGTGCAGATCTTATTTCAAGGATGTTGCAACGGTAATGACGATACATAACCTTGCTTACCAAGGACACTTTCCTGCCAAGACATTCGAATATACCGGACTGGGATGGGAGCACTTTTGTCCGGAAGCATTTGAATTCTATGAGCATTTGAATTTTCTAAAGTCAGGAATCCTTGGCGCTGACACTGTCACCACGGTGAGCCCACAGTATGCGAAGGAAATCATGCAGCCTCTCCATGGTTGTGGACTCGATGGAGTTCTTCGAGCATCATCTTCAAAACTACATGGAATCATAAATGGGATAGATGAAGCGATTTGGAACCCTGCCACCGATACACTTATTCCTTACCATTACGAAATGACCAATTGGTTGTCGGGAAAACGAGCCAACAAATGTTTTTTGCAGCAGAAAACTGGTCTTGATGAAAAAGAAGACGTGCCGCTGATTGGTCTGGTAGGACGACTTGCGGAACAGAAAGGCTGGGATCTTATTTTGCCAGTGCTTCGTTGGCACCTTAATGAAAGACGGCCAACTCAATGGATTGTGCTTGGCAGCGGAGATACTCGACTGGAAAAGGAACTACGCAATCTGGCTCAAGAGTTTCCCTCTCAATTTGCGGTGCACATCGGTTTTAGCGATGAACTTGCACATCAGATTGAAGCTGCATCTGATCTTTTTCTTATGCCGAGTCACTATGAGCCTTGCGGATTGAGCCAGCTCTACAGTTTGCGATACGGTGCTGTACCGATCGTTAACCCCACTGGCGGTTTGGCTGATACAGTCACTGATACTACTGAGCAATCGCTTCGGGATGAAACCGCGACTGGATTCTATTTACAACGTCCTGATCCCAGATCGTTGGATGAGACAATCGGACGTGCACTCGCGATTCGTTACCACGAACCGGATAACTGGGCTCAAATTGTCACCACAGGAATGAAGCAAGATTGGTCTTGGGGTCGCAGTGCCAATTCCTACATCAACTGCTACGAGGAAAGTATCTCGCAGAAAAGAAATTAAGATCTTGATCAACTAACTGTCAGCTTTTCAGCGACTCAAGACTGTTCGCAGCATTTGGTAAAGCAAGTACAGATTCATTCCGTTCAACTCCCGTCAATGCATCAAGAGGCGTTCATGCCTTTTTTAGTAACTCATTTTCCCCAGCAAACATCGGTTCTAGGGACCCATGAACCCGTCTCGTCCCTCTCTTAATCAATCTGCATCAGAGGCCCGCTTCGATCCTGTTTCAGCGAATTGGATTCTCTACTCAGTGGGTCGACGAGAGCGACCAATTGAGTATCAGAAAGCACCGGAATCTCTAGACACCCAACCACCCTGTCCTTTTTGTCCCGATTATGAACATCAAACCCCACCGACACTCTGGTCGGGGAAAGAAAAAGCCGGGCAAATCTACAGCAATGAGCGTTCTGCCTCGACTAACCCGCTAGGTAGCAACGACTGGTCAGTTCGTGTTTTTGCTAATCGCTATCCCGCCCTTTCGAGTGATTCGTGTCGTGAGAAGGTAAACAAAACAGGCAACGACGAACATTTTCTACAAACCGTTGGTGGACATGAGGTAATTGTGGATACTCGCCAACACACCGACTTAATCGCACAGACCACCGTAGGAGAATCTCGATTATTGTTCCTCGCGATTCGAGATCGAATTAACACATGGAACGAGAATAATGGTATCGAGCATATTAGTGTTTTTAAAAACTCTGGAGGTGCAGCAGGTGCTTCGATGACTCATTCACATTGCCAATTGATTGCCACGAATTACTTGCCTGGAAATATCCAACATCAATTACAACGCATGAACTCTCATCTTCATCAAGTGGGAGAATGTCTAATATGCTCGATGACAAACAGTGAAATCGCCGATCGAGAACGCGTCATATGCGAGACCGAAGAAGTTATTGCATACAGTCCCTACGCGAGTGCATTTCCATTCCAAGTGAGACTGACCTCGAAAACACACCTCGCGCAATTTGAAAAACTTAGTGACGCAACACTTCATGAATGTGCCATCCTGACTCGCAATCTGATTATCGCACTTCAGGAAATGCACCCGACGGTTTCTTACAATTTGATTTTCTCAACCCTACCCAAGAAGCAACATTCTCATCGTAAGGCCTTTCATTGGTCGATTGATCTCTGCCCCAGAATAACCAGTTTTGCCGGATATGAAATCGCAACCGGAAGTATGATCAATACGGTTCTACCTGAAGATGCCGCTCGAACCTATCGAAGCTGTATTAAAAAGAAAGGCTTCGAATCTTAAGCTTGCAGACGTTTTGGAATGGGAAACTCGATTACAAATTTGGTTCCTCTTCCAACCTCGCTCTGCACATTGATCCTTCCACCGTGAGACTCGATGATTCTCCGCGCGGTTGGTAAACCGAGCCCCGTTCCACCATCCTTTGTACTGTAAAAAGGCTCAAACATATGTAGAACAGTAATATCATCAACACCCCGACCCGTGTCGATCAAATCCAATGCCACACTATTGCGCGTGGTGTAAGAGCGGACCACCAATTGCCCACCACCTGCCATCGACTCGATGGCATTTTTAACCAAATTCATGAGTGCGGCTTGCAGAGAATCACTGTGCAATAGGATTGCTGGCAGATCTGCGTCCAAATACCTCTCGATATCAACTTCTTCCTGCTGAGCTTGCGCTTGATATGCACGCAAGACGAGATCAATCTGATCATTGAGATTCCCAGGAACCAAATCGATATCCCGAAGCCTTGTGTATCGAAGGAAATCTCTCAGCAGCGATTCCATGCGTTCGCATTGACCGCGCACGATGTCAATGCGATTGAGAAGCCGCCTGCTTAGCCTCGAATCCATTTCTGTTAAGTCTTCGCTCAACAGATCAATATTCATGTGTATCACGGAAAGAGGATTCTTGATTTCATGCGCAAGTGAACCCGCTAGCTCCGCGAGCTCTTCATAACGCTCTCGCATCGGGTCGACTTTATCGTGTTTGTTCGGATTGGGCGCGGTCATCTGATTGAATTATTCACATGAAAATATGTCTAGCTTGTTGGCAAAATTGTAACGGAGAATGGAAGAATCGCGTCAATCGTGCCCTAGACCCAAATAAAAAACTACCCTCCGTTCTCAGCCCGCAGATGCCTTTGGTTCCACGGAAGGAGAAATCCAAAGATTCAGCTAACTTTTGGGCACCTTGGCCCCGATGAAAGCAACAAAACTTTTGCTAACATTGGCACTATCATAGACCCAAGATAGTGAATTTCTGTAAGAGACGCCCAGAAATCAATTATGTACTCCTCAGTGGAGCAACGGAACGGAATACCATGGAATTCTCGATCGAATGGATTCACTGTCCAAACTGACCCTTTTCGAATGACCGACTCGGGATGCCATAATGTCATGATCTCGCGTCAAAAACCTATCGAACCAAAACGTTTTACTCGCCCACACACACCCTTAAGTTCACGCCATCACCATGACGGATTCAGCTTCAGATAACCATTCGGACCCGTATTTCCAATCCCTCTTTGCAGAAAGAATCGGGGGAGCCAATTACGGAAAAGACACAGAAATTTACAAGTTTGAAAAAATCAAACGTGCTAAACGCAAAGCACTAACAGATCAACCCGGTCGATCACTTTTGGATTTTGGCATCGGTGAGAATGACTCCATGGCACACCAGTCGGTGCGAGACGTCATGGCTGCGGAAATACATAACAACGAGAATAGAGGCTACGCTGACAATGGAGTGGCTGAATTCAAAGAAGCTGCCGCCCGATTCATGAAACGTCGCTTCGATGTAACGCTGGACCCCGCAACCCAAGTCAATCATTGCATCGGCAGTAAACCAGCTTATGCAATGCTTCCAGCTTGCTTTATCAATCCCGGAGACGTGACACTAATGACGGTGCCCGGCTATCCGGTAGCTGCGACGCATACTCGTTATTACGGTGGCGAAGTATACAAGCTTCCGTTACTGGCAGAGAATCAATTCCTTCCCGATCTTGATGCCATTCCTGACGATATATACCGCCGGGCAAAACTATTGGTACTGAACTACCCAAATTCTCCCACAGGTCGCACTGCTCCTGCTGATTTCTACGAAAAAGTAGTTCGGCTCGCCAAAGAAAAATCCTTTGTAGTCATCCAAGATGCAGCTCATCTTCTACTCACCTTTGATGGTGAACCTCGAAGCTTTCTCCAAACGCCAGGAGCACTTGACGTGGGAGTCGAAGTGCACTCCCTCAGCAAAGGCTACGATATGATTGGCTGGCGTATGGGTTTTGTGTGCGGTAACCCACATATTGTATCTGCGTTTGCGGATGTAAAGGACAACAGCGATAGCGGACAGTTCATTGCAACGCAGAAGGCGGCGGCGGCAGCCCTTGATGACGACTCCATTCCGGACCAGATCAATGCCAAATATCGGCGTCGACTCGAGAAGCTAGTCTCTGCACTGAATGAATGTGGTTTTGAATGTGAGATGCCTGGAGGATCCTATTTCCTCTACACCAAGTCTCCAAAGGGAACTCGATCAGGAGAGGCATTTCAAGCTGCTGAAGATGCCACACGCTATCTGATTGAACAACATGGGATTGTCACCGTGCCTTGGGATGACGCCGGACCGTTCCTTCGATTCAGCGTTACCTACGTGGCTGAATCGGAAGTGGCTGAAGATGAACTCATGAGGGAAACCATTCGACGTCTAAAGAGTGCCGAACTGCGTTGGTAATCCTCCCATGGAAGACCCAAGTTTGGACTAGGTAGGATTTTTTCTGGCGTTGGAAAACAGAAAACGGATTTTACATGCCAGTTTCAAAAACGAGTGCAGCAGTCCAAAGTAGCTCTTCCATCCAAAATCCTCAATGCGCACGAAAAAACACTTGCCGGGATCTTATTAGCGGCAAGTGTTCTTGTGATCAGCGTAAAAAGACAGAATCAGCCAGCAGATTTGATCAACTTGACTAATCGACTTTTGGTTCTGGCCGCTGCATTTCTGTGAATCAAGTGCCGGCTTGCGGCTTGATCAATCGATTTTTGAGCTCGTTTGAACTCATTTTGAACTGTCTCGGCATCACCCGATTTGACCGCTTCTTGGACTCGTCGGATTTGGGAGCGAAGACTGCTCCGGGCGGAACGATTCAATAATCTGTGTGCTTCGCTCTGGCGAAGGCGTTTCTTTGCACTGGCAGTATTTGGCATCTTTTTGTCGACCGTCTGACGTGACGGCTAGCTAGGGATAGAAAACAGGTGTTTTTTCGCGGTCGAGTAGTATGGCTTCCGATTGGCCCTCTGTCCAGACTCGATGACTATCAGGCACAATGCAAATTATGAATGGCAGCGTTTTTTTGATTGGTGCCGGTCCAGGCGATCCCGGATTGCTCACGCTTCGAGGTGCAGAATTGCTTCGATGCGCTGATATCGTCTTGTACGATGGTCTCTGCAACACGGAAATCCTTACCTACGCGCCACAAGCCTCACATATTTGCGTCGGAAAACACGGACAATCTAGAATCTGGAAGCAGTCTGAAATCATTGATGAGATCATTCGGCATGCGAAAAAAGGAAAACGAGTAGCCCGTCTGAAGGGGGGTGACCCCGCGGTGTTTGCGCGAACAACCGAAGAAATTGATGCATTAGCTGCTCAAGGTATTCCTTTTGAGATTGTTCCTGGGATTACAGCCGCGTTGGCATCAGGTTCCTATGCCGGTATTCCAATTACGCACCGAAACCATTCCTCAGCGGTCGCCTTAGTAACTGGTCACGAGCAACAGGAAAAATCTGAATCAGCCTTGGATTGGAATGCCTTGGCAAGATTTCCAGGGACACTCGTCATTTACATGGGTGTGACGACTGCCCCGAGTTGGACGGAACACCTCATACAAGGTGGCCTACCACCCAATACTCCTGCGGCATTGGTTCGCAGATGCAGTTTGATGGACCAAGAAGTTATACGCTGCACCCTGACGGAGATCCCCAAATACCTCAGTAAGGGCAGTAAACTGCGCCCACCGGTGATCGTTATCATTGGACAGGTAGCCGATCTACAGATACATGAAATGCAACGTCTAGCAAATCAACGTCCACTTAGTGGAAAAACGGTACTTGTTACACGCCCTGTCGATCAGGCAGAGGCGTTGGCGATGCCCCTACGTGAACTCGGTGCAACGGTTCTGACTCAGCCTCTCATCAAAGTATCTCCTCCCCGCAGCTGGGACGAAATCGATTCAGTCATTGATCGCTCAAAACACGTAGACGTTTTGATTTTTTGTAGTCAGAACGGCGTACGATACTTCATGGATCGTCTTCATGAGCGGAACCTCGATGTGCGGCAACTCTCGGGGATTCAAATTGCTGCTGTCGGAATAAAGACAGAATCAGCGCTCCGTTCTCATGGCATTCGAGTTGATATTGTTCCGCAAGTATTCTCGACAGAAGATTTAGCTCGGTCACTGGGTTCGAGTGTTGCAGGAAAAGAGGTGGCCATCGTCCGAGCGAGTCGGGGAGATCAGAAGATCAATGATATTCTCGAGTCAGCTGGCGCATCGGTGTCACAAATCGTCTCATACCTTCATCAAGATGTTTCAGACATCGATGAAATGATTCTCCAAAAAGCAAAACGCGGAGAAATTGATTGGGTGACCGTCATGAGTGGCGAGTCCGCACGAAACCTACGCCGATGCTTTGGAGAGCTACCGCCCTCGACAAAAATTGCATCGATAAGCCCTATGACTTCGAAGATCCTACGAGAACTTGGCTTGCCTGTTTCAGCAGAGGCAAGTCCGTACACAACTAACGATTTAGTCAAAGCAATCCTCGAGACAATCGAATGATCCCAAAATCCTATCGCGCGATGCACCATCAATATCCTGAGATGATGCGCGCTTATGAAGAATTTGGTGAAGCGACTAGAAACGCAGGCCCACTGAGCTCTCGGGAAATCGCCCTCGTCAAACTTGCTATCTCCATTGGGGCGGGTCTTGAAGGAGCTTCCAAATCGCATGCGAGAAAAGCAATACAAGCAGAATGCACAGCGGAGGATCTGAATCATGTCGCTATCATATCATCTCCCACCATCGGCTTTCCAACAATGATGCGGGCAAAGTCGTGGGTCAATGAAGCCATTCAAAATGAATGATCCCACACCCCATGCTACAAACTCTCTTTTAGGTGTTGTCCTCAACGGTGGCAAATCAACAAGAATGGGTCGCACCAAAGCGTCGCTGACCCTGCCCGATGGACATACATTCTTGGAACATGCGATTGATCGCTTTTCTGGCGTTTGCGATAAGATCGTCATCTCATCTGCGCTGAATGATCAAACCGACACATGCAAGCTCGCTCCGATCGTTTGCGACCTCGAAGATTCAAACGGGCCGCTATCAGGAATTTATGCGTGCCTGAATTATGCAGCTGCGAATAAGTACTCAGCCTGTTTTTTCACACCCATCGATATGCCATACCTACGTTCTGATAACCTTCAGTTGGTTAAGCAAAAATGGCGAAGAGATTCAGACAGAATCGCATGTGTTGAAAATCTCTCTCGTGCGACGCTCGAGCCACTTGTCGCGATTATTCCGACCATTCTTACAAAGTCGATTGAATATCAATTACAGATCGGTGAACGGAGCGTGTATCGATGGATGGAGCATCAAGAGCTAAACCGGATTCCCTTGGATTCGACGTTATTGCGAAATATCAATCAACCAGATGATTACCAAGCAACACGGAATTAGAATTCGATCCTTCGCAGACTGGAATGAGAATACATCAGCATCAAACAAGATCTAGAGGATGCGATACTGCTTGTGCGGCTGATATCTCGGCAGATTAATTCGTACTCTCTCGTCTCATCACCGTTTCGACTACCATCTCGCCATTGGAGAAAAGAAAATAATTCGGAACCCAACTAACTTGACTCAAGTCAACACGAACTCGAACCATGACGTCGTCTCCAGGATTAGCCAACTGCACAGCAACTGGATCGGTCTCAATCGTTGTGCCGGCTAGATCGAACGAAGCGATCTCATCGCTCACTCTCTGTTCAACATCAGCAGTCGTAGCATGGGGCCTGATTGCAACTCTTGCCCCTTCCCGTGTAGCGTGAGTAATGGTTTGCCGAACCATTGAAACTCTTCCAATCTCTATTAACCCGAAAGTAAAGAGAATCATGACCGGTGCGAGAGCCGCAAATTCCACGACGGCAGCCCCTCGTTTTTGATCACCCAATCGATCGTATTGCCGGGTTGTACGTTTATTGATAGATCGTGAATTCATGTTCTATTCCACCAGCAGAACAGGAGTAAACAAGTGACTGGACTCTTGACTCTGGGTTTGATCGATCATGGCATTTCTTGCCAAGACTTTCTGCGGCTGAACGATAAGTCGTTTGTGATTCTTCCTGCCGGTGAGCTTTACATCGAGAATTCTCACACCTTCCCAGCGAACAATCATGAACATGGCATTGTTACCGTTCCCAGATACAGCACTGTAGATCGGAATAATACGAACCTTACCGATGATGGAGGCAAGTTCATCTTTGATGCCAGCACTGATTCCAGTATCTCCGTTCAGCTCTAATACACCATTTTCGTCAAATTCCAAAGGCTGCCCCAAGTCGAGTAAGTCCTGCCGAGAAACCCCATGTAGCACCTGCCTTGCGATATCATTTGTGCTGTTATTCGCGCTCCCAATATCGACCGTCCCGCGGTTACCCGGGGACCCAGTACCCTGCGGATAGAGGTTTGCTTCGAAAGCCCCATCTGACCCTTGTTGTACGATCCCATTACTGAATTGGTATTGGTCACTTGTTTGACCATCAATTGCAGCGTTCCATGTCTCAAGATCCAAGGCGATTGGTAAAATATTCAGTGAATCCTCTGAATTCGGTAAATAAAACCCACCAATTGAACAGTACATCGCCGCGGTAGCAGAAATGCTCAATTGCTGAGTGTTACGTCCGGTTAGTATTCCAAAGAAAAGCGGAAGCTCACCGTTGATCGTCGAGTCACGCCTTAAAACGACACGCACTGCATTAGCTGTTACTTCAGGACCTTGGCTCCAAGTACCATCTGGCTGAAAACGACCAATCTGTAAATCATTGCTGCCCAAACTGACGTAATCGGGACCGACCTTGTTCTGTTGTGCAATCTCATTACAGACCGAGTAAATCATCTCATGACTGTATTGATCGGCACCTGATGAACGATACTGATCAAGGAGCTCCCAACAACCTGCCATTGCCACGGCATCCGCATTTCGTCGTAATTCCGTTTGCGCGACGCGAATGTAACCAAGATCCATGCTAATTGCGGTTAAGCCAATCAAGCCAACGGAAAGAAGTAAGCCCAACACCAAGGTACTTCCCTTGCGCTCGTCCTTTGTTGGTAAATCGATCTGGCGGTGAGTCCGACTAACTTCATCTGACGAAAGCAGCTGCCATTTTCTCATTAGAAATCTCTCCTTGTTAGCAAGCGGGAACTCAACATCAAGGTGATTGATCCAGCTCAACGGTCTCGATAGTCCCATCGATTCGAAAGCGTCGAACTCTTTTTAAGACGATCGATTCAATGCGGTTTTTCCCAAAACCGATGTCAACACTTTGCAGGCTACTTGTGATGCTGTAGTGATTGAGATGGTCAGCTGCAACGCCTTCAATTTGAACAAGGTATTCTGGGCCCCCAAAGGAACCCCACTCTTGTCCGTGTCCATCCTTCACAGCAAAGAGCAACTTGCTGTCAACAGACGCCATCACATTTGTCCATCGTATGCAATCACTTACCAGTGACAGAGTGATTTGCTGATCGCTTCGTTCTTCGTCTACGGTAGATCCACCCTTCACAGCAGCAACTTGAAAACCACCTGCTGAAAAATTATTGTCTGCAGAATAGTTCATCTGGAGCTGAAAGTAGGTCTCAGTATCCCCATCATCGGGCGTGGAAAAGAACGTTATCTGAGGGGAAAAAATACTTGGATCCGATTGATAGGTTTTCAGCTCCCAATCCTCTTCCACCTTCCAAACCGGTGATTCATCCGCCAAAACGGGTGCAGATAAATCACTAATTAAACAAGCAAAAATTGTTGTGAACACTCTGGAATAGTGGTGCTCTGCTTTAAAAAACTTAACCATAGCGACCTCACCGGCTGGATTGATCCCCAACAGTAAAAACCGTCGGTAGTTAGGCGTCATCAGCGTTTTTCTGAAATGGAGTCACAACGCAGTCGCGGTGCGCTCCAATTGGAAACGTAGGTCAGGTTAGGGCATGAAGCAAATGCGTAAGAACGAAAAAACTGTTTTTTTGAACAGCCTCTGGTGGCTAATTACGTCTCGCCGTCTACCAGAACCATGATGATCTGCGAGAATAAAATCATCACATCTACACCAAGCAAATCATGAGCTTTATGAAGATCAAATACACCTGTCCCAATAGTGCAATTTCGGAATTAGTCGAGCAACTCTCGACGACTGGGAACCCACAAAAGTCTGTGCCTGATGAGCCCATCTACGGCCGAGTATTAGGGGAAAACATCACCGCAGACCGACATAGTCCAGCTGCTGATTTATCTGCAATGGACGGATATGCCATTAACAATAGCGATCTAGAAATTGGAAGTACCTTGCCGATTCAAGGTGAGAGCAAAGCAGGAGGCCCTGCCCCACCGCTGCATGCAGGCACCGCCGTAAGAATCTTCACGGGCGCGATCATCCCCTAAAATGCCAACCAAGTGATCAAACGCGAAAATACGATTGAGTCTGAGTCGGCGATACAAATCAAGCCGTCGAGCAGCGGATATCCAGTCGGTTGCAACATAAGAAGAGCTGGTGAAAACGCTGCAAAAGGCGAGGTTGTCTTACGCAAGGGCGAACAAATCAATGGAGCCAATGCATCAACACTGGCAAACTTCGGCTATCAAGCAGTAAAGCTTTTTCCGGCGGTAAAGATTTCAATTATCACGACGGGTGACGAGGTTGGAAAATTTGATCATGACGAGCCGAAACCATGGCAAATTCGGGACAGTAACCTGCAATCACTCAGGGTACTATTTCAAGGTCACCCGTGGATTCATCTAGAACGGCTTGAGCACTGTTCAGATGATCGCGAATTGCTCCTGAAAACAATGCAAGATTCACTGAGTGACTCCGATGCTTTGATCATGACGGGAGGCGTATCCGTAGGAGACTATGATTATGTTCCTCAACTAATCAGTGAGCTGGATGCGAAACCCACATTTCATGGATTGCCAATTCGACCGGGTAAACCAATCCTTGGAGCTGCTAACTCCAAGGGTCAGCTTATTCTGGGACTACCCGGCAACCCCGTCAGCGCACTTGTTGGTTGCTACCGTATCGGAATGCCATTACTTCGATACATTGCCGGTTTCACTGAATGGAATTCTGCCCCAGCCCCGGTTAACATAGCGAACCCCGATACAAAAACTCTCCCGATGCACTGGTATCGACTCGTCAAACAGAATTCGCAGGGTGAACTATTACTGTGTGCCACTCAAGGATCTGGTGACCTTGTATCCCTTGGGGGAAGCAGCGGATTCATTGAAGTGCAGCCCAATCAGTGCGGCGAAGGTCCTTGGCCGTACTATGCCTGGAATTGAAATCGGCCAGTGCCCTCGCCCAAACTTGGCCCACAAGAATCATTTGGAGTGGGTTTGAAATTGGTGTCGCACTGCGATATCTGCATCAGAGTCTCGAACGAGATTACAATTATGTTGATCACCAGCCTTTAAAAGGTGCGTATTACGCCTACAACCCCTCACCCCATGATCGACCAACCTGGGATCTAACGAGTGTCCTTTATGCTATTCGCCCCAACCAACATTACTTTGGTTTCTTAAAATCAGGTAATGTGCCAATCGACAAAACTGGTCTCACGCATTTTCGCGAGACGAAAAACGAGCAGCAGCATTTAATGCTGAACGCTTCACAAATGATACGCGTGAAGGAAACTTTGGCCGGACTCGCAAGCCAACTTCCCAACAAATCCATTTAATCTCGGATCTAAAACAGATGCGAAGGCCAAAAATCATTGTTGTTGGATCGCTCAACATGGATATCGTACTTGAATGCGACCAAATCCCAGATCCCGGACAAACCTTGATGTCCAAGGGAACATCCTACATACCTGGCGGAAAAGGCGCTAACCAAGCGGTAGCCGCGGCACGAGCTGGTGGTGATGTGACCATGATTGGTCGAGTTGGTGATGATGCTTTCGGTTATCAACTCACTGACAATTTGAAACAGTATGGAATTGATACTGACAACATTCAATTCAGCAATAAGAAAAGCAGCGGCATGGCTGTTGTGATGGTAGATACACAAGGGCAAAACTCAATCGTTGTTTCCCCTGGCGCCAATAATCAACTTCAGCCTACGGACATTGATCTAGCACAAACGCTTATCCAAAGTGCTGACATTCTCTTGGTTCAGCTAGAGGTTCCCACTCAAACCGTCGAATATGCGATTGGGATGGCGAAAGATCATGGAGTCACCGTTTTACTTGATCCAGCTCCCGCAATGCGTAACATCCTCGAGAAAAACCTATTGGATGTAGATTACATCTGTCCCAACCAAAGCGAAGCAGAATTGATTACTGGCCTGCCGGTCAAGAATCATACCGATGCAATGAAAGCAGCATCACAGCTCATCGAGCTGGGGGCAAAAACTGCGATTATTACCATGTCCAGCTTAGGGTCCGTCATTCACGATGGACAACAGTCCTCGATCATCCCAGCACACCCTATCGAACCGATCGATAGCACAGCGGCTGGCGATGCCTTTGCGGGCGCGTTCGCCGTGCACTTGATAAAATGTGGCTGTCACGTTCAAGCTACAGAGTTCGCTTCAGCTGCTGGAGCGATATCCGCAACAAGAAAAGGTGCACAGCCCAGCATGCCAACCTGCGAAGAAATTTATTCCTTAATGAGTAAGACATCATGAGGGGGATCAAACTCTGAAGAAACAGTTTTTTTCACCGATCGGACTTTATCTAGCTACATCGGACACTGCGCTACTTACATAAGCAAGATGATGACTGAAATCATCACCTACGAACGCAGCAACTTGCACTCTGGTGACATCGATTTGTTGAGGAATGATGAAAGAAACCTCGGCAACACCCTTCCCTTCAACGGCAAGGACTTTCCGTTCGATGCGATCTTGTGAACCTCCCCCCGTTGAGATATCTGCTCGCTTCAACGTTACGTGCAAGGACTGCGATCCAAGAGCTCTTGGCAGGTCATGGAATACTCTAACTTTCCAAAGCTTACCCGCCCAAGGAATCGGATCGCTCTTTATCTTGACAGAGCAAGCTTCCGATTTCGTTGCCGATTGATTTTTAGCAGCTCGGCTTTTGCGTCGTTGAATCTGGCGCTCCTTTGCACGCTTATCTTCCACAACCATGAAAGCTTCCACAACATCGTGCTGAATCTCCTCAGAAATCAAAGAAGCAACCGGGTCGCCAAGAACATTAAGCGCATTACCTAGAGTGTTGCGGAGATCGTTGATTTGCTTTTGATGCTCGGTGTGCCCAATCAGGTTCTCCAGACAATCAGGATCCTTTTCCGTGCAATAAAACTCTTCAAGCTCTCGATGGTCAAATAGTTGCAGACGTCGATTGATTGCAGCATCTTGATCGGCTAACACTTTCATCCTTCGGTACGTTTCTGTACCCGTGGTTGCTGTTGCAAACTTTCTCTGTCCATCTGACCAGGGATTGAATAGATAAAGATGTTTCCGAGTATGAATACCCCGCATGGGATGCCGGCTACCGCCGGAGTTTTCATTGTATTGCAGCACTACATAATCACGCTCGTTTTGTTTTTCTCCTCGCAAAACTGACGCAAATGATCGGCCCTGAAGATGCTGAGGGTGAGGGTGCTGATACTTCATCATCTCGAGAAGTGTCGGCAAAAAATCAATCGAAGAAACCACATGCTCTCGATCAATATAGCCCGGTGTTGTCACCCCTGGCCAACGAATCATCAATGGTGTTTTCGTGCTATGGTGGTACAGTTGTGTCTTTGCAAATGGCAAAGGCATTCCATGATCAGAACAGAAAAACAGAACTGTGTTTTCTTCTTCACCGGATTCAGCAAGTGCTTTTTTGATCTCGTGGAATGCATCGTCAGCCCGTCGAACGGAGGAGTAATAAAGAGCTAGCTCCTCCCGCACGATAGCGTCATCGAACAGAAAGCCAGGGACAGGCACTTCTTTTTGCGCGAAAATCCGCGAAGGAACAAATGGGTCAATTCGCTTTCCATCTCGAGTCCCTGGTTTAAAGAATGGCTTATGCGGGTCTGAAATATTGACCATAAGACAAAAGGGTTTTCCTAATTCTTTTGCTAGTCGGATACCCTGACGCGTTGAAGCTCCATAGCTCTTTGGATCTTTAACGTGATACTTTTGTCCCTCTGGATCTTGATCAAGAACAGCGTCCCACGCATAGGGCGTGTACGGCGTCGAATGGGAAACCTTTCCGCGAATTGCAGTAAAGTAGCCGGCACTCTTTGCCAGATCGCATAACACTGGATAATCGGCAGCCCGGTTCTGCACGAACCCCTCCACACCATTTCGATGCGCATACATACCCGACCACATAATGTTTCTGCCCGGCATGCAGTTACCCACCTGAACATGTGCGTGCTCGAAAAGCATGGCCGTACGCGCGAACGCATCTAAATTTGGTGATATTCCATCCAATCGGGAACCAAACGCACCCAGCGAATCGGCACTCATGTCATCAACCGTAACGATTAAAACGTTAGGTCGATCTTGCATCTGCAAATCTTGACTCAATGCCGCTGACCAATGGTGATGAGTGGGAACAGCGGTGCATAAAAACAGCAATACAAAGCGCATCGTCATCAATAAACCTGTAATTAAGACACAAAAAATGTAGGTTGGTTAGGACAAAGCAAGAGGAGTAGCAAAAAATCTCTTTGCTATTTGGATCGAATCTTATCAGTTATCGGCGACTTGCATGTGCGATAGTCTAATCGACTTTTAATCTAGAAAATTCGTCGGTTTCTGTGTGACACTAACCAATAAGCCAAGATCTCTTCCGTTTCCTCCGCTTCAAGATACTCGTGGGCTAATAGTGCATCTGCTAGTGCAGCCACAGCCGCCCAACAATCATCCCCATCCAGAATGCTCTTTAACTGCTGAAGCAATTTTTTTAACAGTTTATCTTTTTCATTGGAGCTAATCGGAAACCTATCTAGTAAAAACCAAGCTGTGTGATAATCCTGCTGCCATGGTCCGAAACTGCGTAATGCAATTTCTCTCCCTGCGTAAAGCATTTCTGCAGCAGGTCCCGCAAGCGTGGTGAGTATCTCACGCTGACAGTGCACATCGAGGTCACTGCCAACTGCGTGCCAAGCTATTTTACAGTCGCCATACTGCCTCACGCCTGATACTTCGCTCTCTCCGCCGAGCTGCATTGCCTCCACTTTGCCGCCAAGTGCGAATCCAATCGTTGCGTGTCCGGCTTCATGGTAAGCGGTTAGACTTTCCTCATCATCCAAAAAACGATCATCCTATGTTAGACTGCTACGTCTGATTGTTTACGTCGATCTCGAAGTTCAAAACCTAGCTGTTCGCAGCTAGGTGTACTAATAACTTTAATAATCAAAACTAATCTGCGTCACTGGTGAAGTTATAACATGAAAGCATTGCTGCTCACTGAATACAAACAAATGTCCGTTACTGAAGTAGACGAACCACCGGTAGGACCGGATGATGTCTTGGTTCAAGTTGAAGCCTGTGGCATCTGCGGCAGCGACATTCACGGCTATGACGGGAGCACGGGCAGGAGAATCCCACCTCTGGTGATGGGACACGAAGCAGCAGGAGTGATTGTCGGAATTGGCGAAAACGTTACGGACTTAGAAGAAGGTGACCGAGTCACATTTGACTCAATGGTGTCCTGTGGCCAATGTGATTTCTGCAGAAAAGGCGACGGGAATTTGTGTGACAACCGTATGGTGCTCGGTGTTTCTTGTGGGGAATATAGACGACACGGGGCATTTGCGGAACGAATCAGTGTCCCTCGCCGCATTGTCTATCAATTGCCCGACTCTCTACCGTTTGAGCATGCCGCATTAGTGGAAGCTGTTTCAGTCGCAGTGCACGCAGTTAACGTTACTCCCATTCAACTGGGTGACACTGCTGTGGTAGTAGGTTCAGGAATGATTGGTTTGCTCACGCTACAAGCCGCACGTGCTGCCGGGGCGAGCCAGGTGATAGCGGTTGACATTAATAGCAAGCGATTAGAAGTAGCAAAAACACTTGGTGCTGATCACACAATCAACGCCAATGAGTGTTCGGTTACTGACAAAGTCAAGGAGTTAACGGGCGGAAAAGGTTCGGATATTGCCCTGGAAGTTGTTGGAGCCACCGGTACGATCACAACGGCCATTGAATCAGTACGGAAAGGAGGTAATGTTACTTTGGTAGGTAACGTTTCACCCACCATTGAGCTACCACTGCAGTCAGTCGTCACCCGGGAGATTTCCTTGCACGGTACATGCGGCTGTAACGGCGAGTACCCCCAATGTATTGACCTTATGAATCGTGGGATTATTAATGTCGCGCCCTTAATCACTGCTGAAATCAGTCTCGCGCAAGGACCTGAATGGTTCGAAAGATTACATGCTGGTGATCCAGATCAAATGAAGGTCGTTGTAAAGCCGAGGATGTAAGCATGCTGATTAATCGACTTGTTGTCTTCAATGCAATCTTAGGATTAATGCTTGCTTTTGGTTCGACAACTCCCGCAGACGGTCCCGCAGACAACAAACCGGATGCTGTTCGAGTGATCCCACCACCGGGGATGGCTATTGACCCAAATGCGAGACAAGCACTGCTCTGGCGTTGCAAAGCGATCCAATCGCAATGGCGAAGCTTGCTAACTCAAGCCAAAGCAAAAAATGATCCGATTCGATTTAATGAAATCGTTGCGTTGGAGCCCGAGGTATTGGTTTTTCCTCGAGCAGTTGAATTAGCACTCGAATACGAACAGTTCTATCGACCACAAGACTTAGATTCCGCATCAAATCTTTTAGACGAAGCTACGAATCGTATTTCCAGGATTCAAAATGGCGGTTCTTGGCCTGATGTTGTGGGTATTCATAAGAAGAGAGGCACACGGTCTATCATCGGAGGTTTCAAATCCGATTTAGATGACTCCTATCAACCTTATGGCCTTGTCGTACCTGCAAGTTTTGAAAAAGGGATTATGGCACCTCATCGTCTCGACCTTTGGTTTCATGGTCGTGGGGAAAAGGTGAGTGAGGTTCAGTTTCTTAATCAACAGATTAGTAGTAATGGTCAGTACACGCCTGGCAATACGTTTGTTCTACACCCATATGGACGTTACAGCAATGCTTTCAAATTTGCTGGTGAGGTGGACGTCCTTGAAGTTCTGAGCTACGTACAGGCTCAACTTCCGATCGATTCAAATCGACTAAGTGTCCGCGGTTTCTCGATGGGTGGCGCGGGATGCTGGCAGTTTGCAACTCATTATCCCGATCGCTGGTTTGCTGCTAACCCAGGAGCCGGTTTCTCTGAGACACCGGAGTTCTTGGCATTCTTTCAGAATGAGAACGTGAGAGAATCCGCTCCCAGTTATCAACAGACACTGTGGAATTTATACGATTGTCCACCGTGGTCGAGAAACCTGAGGTCGTGCCCCACGATCGCATACAGTGGTGAGATCGATAAGCAAAAACAAGCTGCGGATATCATGGCCACCTCTCTCGAAAAACACGGAATCCGCCTTACTCACATTATTGGGCCTAACACTGGTCACAAAATTCATCCAGATTCAAAAATTGAAATTGAAACGCGTCTCAAGGAACTGGCAAAAAATCAGGCCGCATCAAGCGTGCCACCGATTATCGATTTCACCACCTACACGTTGCGATATAACCGCCAGCACTGGATCACGATCCTTGGCCTAGAAAAACACTGGAATGAATCATATGTACGAGCCAGAGTAAGTGGTTCGACCGTCCATGCGGAAACAAAGAATATCTCGGAAATCGAATTCTCATTCGCGCCTGGGCAATGGATCACTCATGAGGCAGTACCGGTAAGTATTCAGATCGACGGCCAAACTCTGAAAGGACCTCTGCCAGAATCCGATCAATCATGGAATTTTAAATTGTCGCGTGAATCTGGCATTTGGTGTAGCAAAAGATCGGAGGAAAATCATCTTCAAAAAAGACCTGGCCTACAGGGTCCGGTGGATGATGCCTTCATGAGTCGCTTTCTTTTTGTCTTACCTTCTAGAAAATCAAATGATCCAAAAGTCGAAGATTGGGTACAAGCAGAATCCATTCATGCAATGCAGCACTGGCGAAAGCATTTTCGCGGTGACATCCGAAAAATCAAAGACTCAGAGATAACGGACAAAGACATCAAGGAGTCAAATCTAATTCTCTTTGGAGACAACGAATCGAATTCAATCATTCAAAGAATATCTCAAGAATTACCTCTTAGCTGGGGTGATAGCACCCTAAGCGTAGGAAGCCACAAAGTGCCCAAAAAGGGCCACATTCCAATATTAATCTATCCCAATCCACTGAATCCAAAACGATACGTTGTGCTAAACAGCGGCTTCACTTTTCGTGAATACGATTACCTCAACAATGCAAGGCAAACACCAAAGCTCCCGGATTGGGCTCTTGTCGACATCACAAGTGGCTCAACAACACAATTGCCAGGCAAAGTTGTCCATGCGGGTTTTTTCAATGAGGCATGGTCCGCAGAATAGCACCAATAACAATCAACCAACAGCAATTGTTTTTGCTCGCCTTGTTTCGACCAAAACATCAAACAGATTTATCAATGCTCTCATTGCTGGCTTGCCAATACTTTCTCGAACCAACTCATCGTTCCCGCTGCAATTCCCTCGTGACCGCCCTCAAAAATCGTTATCTGCGCCATCTTAGACGTGCGTCGCAAATAGAACTTGCGACCAATTGAATGATCGAAGCCTTCATCCCCCGCTTGCGGTTGCAGCAACCTTCCATTTGGTGTTGAGAGCTGTGCCATTTCTTCCTGACTGATTGGCGGATCATTATTGGCATTGCAAATCACATTGAACGCCTCAATTGAGTGACTGATGGGAACACTTCCTTGGTGTCCATCTTTGATTCCTGCAAACAATGCCAACGGTAAACGATTCGCATCAGATAGGTAATTCACAGGACTACGTGTTCTATATTCCTCATCAACGGTTGCCGATTCACCCGGAAGTCCCCCACAACATTGCTCAATCATTTTTCCATACTTGCCGCCCTGATGCTTTTTATGCCACAAACGCAGATCGCTAATCCCCACCCATGAACAAGCGGCGCGCCACCTTTCTGGGTACTTCCCAGCCATCAACATGGTCATGTGCCCTCCGCCCGATGTTCCGGATAAAAAGACGCGATTGCGATCCAAAGCATATTTTTCGAGTACGAATTCCAAAGCATCAATAATGTCCTGCTGAGCGAATTGGGAACCACACGCCGCAGGGTGCTTGTTAGCACCACGAAAATTGGGAAACAAATAAAACCAGTTCTTATCATAGACCAGTTCCTCGAGATCTGATCTCTGGTTCATATCCGCACTCCAAGAGTGAAGGTTGATCACTAAACAAGTGGCGTCGCTAATAGGTTGGTCGGGCTCAATAACAAATGCTTCTTGCAAGGTTCCATCGAGCGTACTACGAAATTGTATTTTTTTTCGATGAGATTCAATTGGATCATTCCTTACGGAACAATAACGAGTCAGACCACCCTGCCCCGCCCTCCGACAAAACTCCCGTGAGACGCTCGATTGCACACGATCCTCACGAGCTTGTCGAACGAAATAGTCATTTTGCAAATCAATGAATCCTGACGAGGAGCTTTTTCCTGCACTTGCTACGCTCACTGGGTGAATATTGCAAGAGACTCGTGTGAACTGCAGGGCGTAATGTTGACGCTTCTCACCAATCAATGTTTGGCCGAGCAAATTCAACCCATATATAACGGAACATAACAGAAAGGTTCGAATCATTTTTTTTGACCGTCTACAAGCACTATCACATTTCCACACGAGGGTGTCCTCAGGCTCAATTCTACAGGCATCCGATCAGGTTTTTGAAGCGATGTGAGGGGATGCAACCGAATCGAAGATTAAGGGCTTCAAAAATCTGCCTTCCTAGACATAAGTTTCCCAGTCATACTGCACACCGATTCAGATTCGTCCCGCCCTCTGGAGCAGAAAATGTGTGGTATTACGGGAGCAGTATGGCTTGACCCCAAGCAAGCAATCTCTCCTGAACTTCTGACGGATATGACCGACGCGCTTGCCCACCGGGGACCGGATGAATCGACCAGCTGGCGTACTGATCAACATCATGATTCCAGCGGGAAACAAATCGGTGTCGCATTAGGTTTTCGGCGACTGAGCATTATTGACTTACTCGGCGCACACCAGCCGCTTAGTAACGAGGGAAACGACATACGCTTAGTCTTTAACGGAGAAATCTATAACTATCCGACTCTTCGCAAGAAACTAGATGGCGCGGGACATCATTTCAAAACGGACGGCGATGGAGAGACAATCCTTCACCTCTATGAGGACTTGGGACCGAAATGCTTTGAAGAGTTAAACGGCATGTTCTCCGTCGCAATCTGGGATGGAACGAGGCATCGCCTTATCCTTGCTCGAGATCGCATCGGCCAAAAACCTCTTTACTATGCTTTCAAGAATGGAAGATTCGTCTTTGCGAGTGAACTAAAAAGCTTGGCAAAAATAGAAGGTGTTTGCGAACGAATCAATTCAAAAGCAATTGATGATTTTCTTACCTATCAATACGTCCCTCATCCGCACACCATCTGGGAGGGTGTCTACAAACTTCCACCGGGTCATTTTCTCGTGTTTGAGAATGGTAATCTTTCAGTGAATCGATACTGGAATATCGATTTGCAGCATCAGGCTGTGATTAGCGCAGAAGAAGCAGAAGAGAAAGTAATCGAATTGCTCACGGATTCCGTAAAACTACGGCTCCAAAGCGATGTTCCGTTGGGATCATTTTTATCCGGTGGTATCGATTCCTCGCTTGTAACAGCTCTGGCACAGGAACAATCACCCGAACCGATTCGAACTTTCAGCATCGGATTTCCCGTCTCTGATTTTGATGAAACGATTTACGCTGCTCAAGTCGCGGAACATCTTGGAACGAGACACCAACGCTTCGAAGTCCAACCCAACGGTGTAGAAATCCTTGATCAGCTTGTTTGGCATTACGACGAGCCATTTGGAGATTCATCCGCTGTACCCACGTGGTACCTCGCTGAGCTGACACGAAAAGAAGTCACCGTCGCTTTATCCGGCGACGGTGGTGATGAACTTTTCGCCGGATACGAACGTTATCGCGCTCTCTGGTTAAGCCAAAAAATTCAGCGATATCTTCCAATCCATCAGTTGCCAGGCACAAGCTTAATCCGCCGCCTTCCTGATTCCAATCGCCGAAGATCCTTCGTGCGGCGTGCAAAAAGATTTATCGAAGCCTTCGGCCAGAGCACGCCGCGCCGATATTTAAATTGGTTACAAATCTTCCCTGAGACGATGCGAGCCTCTCTTTATACAGATGATTTTGTATCCACCCTTCCAGCAGAAGATCCATTTGAATTTCTGCAACAAAACTGGGACTTGAGTGACCAGCGAGACGTGGTTACACAGGCTTCCATGACCGATTTACTGACTTATCTACCATGTGATTTGTGCACAAAGGTCGATATCGCATCAATGGCACACAGCCTGGAAGTCAGACAGCCGTTTCTTGATTACCGTCTAATCGAACTCGCTGCTTCTTTACCTGTCGAATACAAATTTCGAGGTCGCCGCGGCAAATTAATACTCGAACGTTGCTTTGGTAACAAAATCCCCCGTGGGATCTTTACCCGACCGAAAATGGGTTTCGGAATACCAATTGCTGGTTGGTTTCGTAATGAATTAAAAGAGCTTGTGAACGAAACGCTGCTCGCTGACGGAGCAAAGACGCACCAATTCTTTCAAGCAAAGGCGATTACCGAGTTGTGTGAGGCACACCTCAAACATGAACAAAATCACGGGTATCGCCTATGGAACTTATTGGTCTTGGAAATGTGGCTCCGAAAATGGACTTGAAATGACTAGGGCGTGGTCCACTCAAATCGAGTCGCCGAAACGTGCACCGTGTCTTCTCAGGGAACCTACGTTTTTTCAGAGGATTCTATCCAGAGCGCTAACTTAGTTGCTCCGTAATCCTCCGCTTTGAGATGACCACACTGATCGCAAGTAGTGAGGTTAAAAACGTGAAAGCCAGTGCAAGTGTTCTTATTCTCTTCTCGATAAGTGTGCGTTGAACCAACGCCATGAGGTACTCGGTGGCCGCGTCCGAGACCATGAGCTCTGCACCGCTTTCAAATTGCTGGCTCCCTCCGATCGTCACTGATCCCTTGTAACTTTTCTCAACAAACATCTGATCTATCTGAGAATCCGTGAATAGAGGCTTGATGTTATTTTCGCCTAACGTCTCTTGTATTAATGCTCTTACGAGGGTGATCGACGCCTCCCGTTTTAGATTCATTAATTCTGCCTCTGATTCCTCAGACGTCAGAAAAGGTCCGGCCACCACAACCATCCGATTTTTTGATGAGACACCTTCACCGAAATTTTGCATCCAGCTCGGCCGGCCTTCTGCATACTCAATATGTCCAATCGGTGGGACCGATAGCTCAGTCGCGCTCGAATCTGGCTCCTGTGCGTATAGGTACGGTGTCACCAAAATCATACACAACGTGCTCAAAAGAGATTTGAAAATAGCCGGTCGGGTTTTCATTGAAGCACTGCCTCCGATCCTGAAGCCTCTTGCGTCAATAACAAGCGCGACCTTTCTGAATTAGGTATCCATGGCGAAGAAAGTTGAAGGGTAATGCTTAAACCTGCTGCAAAAAACATTCCCGATGGCTGTGCGATCGGCAAGAATTGCTGTACGACCCACTCTGAAATAACCGCCACCAACACATACCAGATCCGAAGTTTATGCCTGCGGATCGGATCGATACATTTGACCCATCGGACGATTAGAAATAACGTGGCAAAATGGGAGACAAATGCCCAAATCGACGGGGCGTTCTGAGGATAAAACATCATCGGAAGCGAGGTAGCATCCACGTCCCGATTTATCTTGAAATCAACCTCCAGCAAAAGGTAACGGTGCACAAGAAATGCTACCGCCCCGAGAAAAACACCCAGACTGACAAAAACTACTGCCCCCGAGTAATCCTCATCCTCTCGAGATTGCAGAAGAGTTGACAGTGCGGTAAGAGACATCGCGGATATCACAATCAACGAAAATATCCAAACAAAAGGCGCAATCATGATGGCATCAAAAGCCCCATTTGGATTTGTCAGGGACAGAAAGACAATACTTAATATCAATGCGACGGGAATCGATACCATTGACGATTTGAGCCATTCGAAGCGTCTGATGTCACTACCTCTTGTGGCGAGATAGTTCCTGACTGCTAGACGCCATTTTCTTGAACCGACTTGGTAGCGCACGGACGACACAGCTGTCTTACGTGCTTCATCTTCTTGCACACGAAGCTTTACCACCTGTTCTCTTCGCAACGACCCAAACACATTGTCTAAGCGTTCAATTAAAATACATGCAACAACAATCACAAAAGGAATCATGAACTCCCAAGGTGTCAAAAGCTTTTCCGATAAAGACAGCTGGTCCCCATTGTAAACCTCGGCGTGGGGCTCAAAGCCCTTTAGCATGAACAACGTTATGCCACTGATAACCAATAATGCGATCGAAGCATTTTTTAAAACCGAAAAGAAAAAGGAGCTCCATCCCCCCAGCCTCTTCTGATCTAGGTGAGTTGAATTAACTTCACCAGGCTGCATCCGCGGCGATCTCTCGTCCACCACCTCAGCGACCATCACTGACTCCTCAGCCACTACCAGTTCAGCCACCTGAATTCCATCTCCATCTTCATAGGCAAGAGCTTCCAAAAAGGATCTGGATAACTGCTCAATGGACTGAAATCGCTCTTTAGGGTCTTTCTTCAGGCATCTCAAAATGGTCTCACGCATGGTGCCGGAGAGCTTATCTAAACAAGGCTCGGCAGTGAGGTGCTTTATCATCACCTCATTGCGAGTTTCTCCATCAAACGGAACCTCCCCGGTAAGTAATTCATGCAACAGGATTCCAATTGCATAAATATCGACGCACGGTCCGTACTCACCACGACCAATCTCAGGGGCCATATAGTGAACCGTCCCGACACCCTCTGTATGTCGAGCGGTACTTTCTGCCATCAATTTACTCAGGCCGTAATCACCCACCTTAATCACGCCGTTATCGTCGAAAATATTTTCTGGCTTTAGATCACGATGAACCACACCCGACTCATGGAGATGACCGACTCCTTGCAAGACACCGACCATCCAGCGTTTAACTTCTCTGAGCGGTAAACCAGTGGGTGATTGCTTCAGCAAATCCCGCAAATTAGGTCCCTCGACATACTCCATTACCACCCAAGGCTGACCCTCGTCGACGCGACAAATATCATGCAGAGCAACAAGGTTAGGATGCTTCAGATTCAAGCAATGCGATGCTCCCCGCAATTCAACATCAAGATTCCGTTGAATGGCTTTTAGCGCGACCTCTTTACCAGCATCACTGAGCGCAAAATAAACTTCACCAAACCCTCCCACCCCAATCCCTCGTTGGATGGTGTATCGAGGCAAAGGCCTTGAACCGGGTGTGTGTGTGTAATTCATATGCGATTCGGCGGACTTTTTATAAAATCCATCATTACGGTAACGAGTACATTCAACCTAGGTCAGTTGTTGCCGCCCTGGTTGCTGGTTGAGCGGCTAGAAACCGCCATCGAGTATAAGCCTCCCACGATTAAAACTACCTGTGGTAAGCAAGATGACGCATTTTCGCCCCATTCGTTCGGACGCCCCGGCAGCACAGCGGCTAATAACAAGGCGAATCCCAATAGAATTGAGGAGATCGCTCCATAGTAAACGGCGGTAATACATTCATTTCTCATGGCAGTTAATTATCCACAAAAATCGCTGATGAGTTACTCTGCTGGAGAATGATTCCTTTTATTCAACTGAATACTTAATCCAATTGAATGGCTACCAATGAACCTGGATGAGATTCGTTTACCGACTCATCGAGGAATTCTGCCACCTCGTCAAGCAAGTAATCGTCTGTTGGTTCATCCAAATCAATCTGATCAAAGTACTCCGAATCTACTGCCAGCGACTCCTCATGAACGTCGATGCGAATAGCAATTTCATCAAGTAGATCCCTCGTTCTTGCAAGGTGCGAGTCATCCAATTTGACCTTGCCATTTGTCTCAGCAACTCGAAGTGCTCCGAGCCTGGCCTGGAGATTTTCAATTTCAACTTCTAACTGTCGCTTAGCGAGCATCATCGAGGACATGCGATCCTGTGTCGTACTCAGTGATGTTTCTCTTGCCTTCAGAATCTGATTGAGTTTATCAGCAGTTTCAGTCTTCGTCTTTAATCTCTTGAAGCGGCTTGCTAAATCAGATTTGACTTGAACGGACGTGTAAGTGGTGCCTGCGTAAGTGTATTGATCGCTGCCCCGTTTCAGATCATTAGTAAGTCGCTCGATTTGGTCGCGACCTTCAGCCAAACCCTTACTCGCCTCAGCATACTGTTTCTTTAGTTTGGAGATCTGCACCTTTTCTCTTGCAATCCGATGCGCATTATCTTCGATCTCGGGTTTCAGGTCCGCAATCATTTGACGGGCTCGTTTGATTTCCCACTCCAAAGGCACTGCCTCGCTCGCGGAAGTTTTCAGCCAATCCAGACCACATTTTGCGTAACTAAAAAGCGGGACCCCAATGGTCAACGTCGAAAGTAGACAAATAGCACTTCCAGCGGCGATTGTTTTTTTAAGCATCTTTTTCCTCGAATTATAGGATCTAGACATCGAATACAGCGTGTCCGTGTTCCGCTCTCCGCCGCACTGACGCCATGCGATTAAAGTGAAATAGTCGACGAGATTGCTTGATGTCAAAGCGGCGGAAAGCGGTGACGAACCTCGCTTACATGCCGACTATTCGCTCTGATGGAAAGAATCTTGGCTGAAGAATCAAAAAAAATAAGAAAACGACAAAATTGCCCGAGCAGCGCTGACAGATAAGCACCTGAGATTACTCATATCTCGTATAAAACGGTCCTCAGAACCCTAAATCAAGTAGCCCCAAATCCAGCAACCGACACCCATGCAAGCACGCGTTAGCACACTGACTGCGTTTATCGCACTCTCACTAATCAACCTCAGCACGACACCATCGGTTCGCAGTCAGGAAACTAATCGGCCCAATGATTTGGCGGAACCATCATCGTGGTTGGATCCGTCTTTTTGGGCAACCATTGATGGCAAGCCAATTGAAGATAACTGGGACTTTACGGGAGATGAAATTCGCCTCGTCAAACCGAGGGGGGGATCTGGCAGCCTATTAAGTCCACCATTGGCATCGCACTTTACATTGGAGTGGAAATGGAAGATCGAAAAGGGAACCAATTCCGGTCTAAAGTACCGAGTTCACAAACACGCCAATAAATGGCTTGGCCTCGAGTACCAGATCATCGATCAAAATGGCCCATCTTCCACGATCAATAAATCAAGCACCGGGGCAATTTATGACTTGGTCTCTCCGAGTGAAGAGAAGAATATTCTTCCACCCGGTGAATGGAATCAGGCCAAAGTATCTGCAAAAGGTGATCAGATTCAACACTTCCTTAACGGCGTTCTAATCGCAGAGTGCTCTACCAATAACGTCGAATGGAAGTCCAATATTGCAAAAAGCAAGTTTTGGGGTATCGAAAGCTTTGCATCGTCCAATGACCCACAAAGGATCATGCTAACAGATCATGGCGGCAGGGTCTCCTTCAAGGATTTCCGTTGGGTCAATCACCAAGAAGTGGTTTCGAAAACACTGGAGTCAACGGGACCTTACCTCGCCAACGGTTTGAAACATGGCTGGGTAAAACAAAGCTCCGCCACCATCTGGACTCGGACGACTCGCAATCCTGGGATGAACCTCAATGGACCAGAGTTTCTGGAAATCACAAAAAAACAAGCTGACACCTTGCAATCTCAAAACGACGAAACGCTGCTGCTCAATTCCCAATTACCACCGAATACCAAACTTGATCAGATGCTGGGATCCTGCCCAGGTACGGCTGCTGAAGTTCGTCTCAGTTACTTCCCTGAGAAGCAGACGAAGAAAATAAAAACAACCGACTGGAAAACCACAATCGCAGCGAATGACTTTGCCCATCAATGGCAGATCGACCAATTACTTCCAAACCAAAAATACGTTGCAATCGTGGAAACGCGTCCCATCGGTCAAAAATCTCTATCCGCTGTGACACGCGGTCATTTCCGAACAGCTCCAAAACCTAGTCAACAAGTCCCCATCAACTTCTGCCTGACTACTTGCCATGACTTCCTGCGACGCGACGATGGATTTCAGGGGCACAAAATCTATCCGAGCATGGCAAAACTGAATCCGCATTTCACCATTCATGCGGGCGACATCGAGTACTACGACAAACCATTTCCTTGGGCACTTACCAAGGATTTAATGCGTTACAAATGGAACCGGATTTTTGCTCTACCCAACAATCGAGATTTCTATGCCAATCATTCTGCCTACTTCCTAAAAGATGATCATGACACCCTAAAAAACGACTGTTGGCCGGGACAAACCTACGGCTCAGTAACCTTTGAAGAAGGGAAACAGATTTTCAATGAAGAACAATTTCCCACTATTTCCCAACGCTACCAAACGATTCAATGGGGTAAAGATCTGCAAATCTGGTTACTTGAAGGACGGGACTACCGAAGCCCGAATAACGCGGAGGATGGCCCCGAAAAAACGATTCTTGGGGATGCTCAAAAAGCTTGGCTGTTCCGAACTCTCGATGAATCGGCGGCAACTTTTAAGTTGATTGTGAGCCCGACGCCCATTGTTGGTCCGGACCGAAAAAACAAACGAGATAATCACGCAAACCCGGAGTTCGCCTTCGAGGGTGAAGAATTACGCAATCGCATAGCGTCTTACGAGGGTACGATCGTTTTTTGTGGCGATCGTCATTGGCAGTACGCATCCATCGACCGAGAAACTGGCCTTTGGGAGTTCGGTTGTGGGCCAGGTAGTGAAAAACATCAATTCGGGTGGCGAGAAGGTGATCTGCGTCCTGATCACAAATTCCTTCGAGTGGCGGGAGGCTTCTTATCTGGCGAAATACGATACTCACAGGAAGGTCCGGATAATCCAGAGCTTACTCTACGCCATCACAAAGTAACCGGGAGTGTCGTGAGCGAATTTAGCTTTGGTAGTGAGTAAATGAAAAAGTTGTGAGAAATCTGTTTTACATAACGGGTAACGGTGTCCTCCTTTGTTGAGATCAAAAAGCTTCATGAGAGCAAACATACCGTTGAGATACCGCAAGTGAGATACCAAGAGGTTCCACACTGGAACTAGATAACCATTGATTCTCGTCCAAGTAGATTTACAACCCACTAATCAAGTGTTCCATTCCAATGCGCCTCAATTGCCACTGGATAGATCCGGGACCCGCATAGATCCCAATGTTCTCGCGGTAATCAGCAGCATTACAGATTCCTACCAGCTGACCTTTTTCATCGAATAGCCCGCCTCCACTGCGTCCGTCCAACGGTGCTCCATCAATCTCGAGGTTTGACAAACCAAGATGTTGATCGTATTTGTTGATCCCCGTGATTCGGGTGTCATGGCGTGAGGGGATCTCTCCGCGATCACACCCAAAGCTAAAAACGGTTTCCCCATTGCGAACCGGTTGCGATCCGCCGGCGATTTTTACGGCATGTACTAATTGGTTCGTTCGAATGGACACCAATCCAATATCGTGTACTTCTGCGTCAAAATCGATAATTCTTGCGATCACCGTTTCACACTGACCGCCTCGAAATAGGTCGACCTCAACTCTTGTCTGACGATTCGAATCTCGAAATAAATGCCCGCAAGTAATGATCAGGGCTTCCCCATTTCGTGCATCAATAATCGTGCCGGTGCCGATCCCATAGCCGGTTGCGTCGTAGACACGCATCCGAACCGTGGCCGATTTCGCTCGTTCAATTGAATGTGCGACAGAGCGATTGGGCATCACCTCACTCATCCGCTCCAGCGTCACCGCATTGCGCGTAGATCTGGACTCGCTCGAACCTAATCCAATCTCTCGATTGGTAAACGGATTGCTGCCGGATGCTCGCAGGTCTTGACGAATGCTTTGCGACTCAAATGGTCGAGACGATACGCCTAATGAATGCGTTGGGACAAGCTTCCCATGCTCAGGAGTTGCAAGCGCACGACGGAGCTGCCTCATGCCTTGCACTCCAACAAGACGCGTCAATTCACTCCCCCCAGAAGTAACAATAAATGTTGGTGTCGCTCGCACACCATATCTCGATGAAAAATACGGCTCATTCAGCACATCGACATATCGAACAGGGGTCCCTTCTCGCTCCAACTGCGTTAAAAGTGGCTTCATCATCTGACACGGTGCACTCTGTGGCGAGGCAAAATACAGCAACACCGAATCGCTATTCTGAGCGAAAGATATTTTTTGAAAGGCGAATAATTCGACCAACAAAAAGAAAGAAAAACCCAAGTGTTTCACGCCAAGTCCTCCCTGAAAACACGAGATCTATCATGTTTTGAATTCAAGCCCGCTCAGTCCTAAAAAAGCTTGAGCCACGGTAGCCTGAGCGATACGCCTCTCGGTGGTCATCAAAACCCTCCTCTGACCGCATTTATCGTTGCTCATTCAGCACCGACAAAACAAGGCCAAACCGTCGCTCTTGACGGTGTCACGACACGAAAATGGAAAAAAACATCAGTCTTCCATCCTTGGCCGATGAATCGCCAAAGTACTGACTGAATCCCTGTCGTCCTCATAGCATTTGGCGACTACAATTCCACGCTTGGAGGTCGAATGACTTCCCCGCAAAGCGCAAACCACTCCAAATGCAACGACCCTATACCGCGTTAGCTTTGGGTTCACGTTATGAATTAGCCTCATGCCACGCAAAATACTCGTCACCAGCGCCTTACCCTATGCGAACGGTCCCATTCACTTGGGACATCTTGTTGAGTACATCCAAACCGATATTTGGGTTCGCTATCAGAAGTTACGTGGCAACCAGTGTATTTACCTTTGTGCCGACGACACACACGGAACCGCGATCATGATTCGCGCCCGCAACGAGGGTCGGAGTGAAGAAGATCTAATCGCCAGCATGAGTGAATCACACCAACGTGACTTCGCGAATTTTGGAATTGAGTTTGATCATTATGGCAGCACCAACTCAGAAGAAAATCGTGAGTTATGCGCACAATTTTGGTGTTCGCTGCGTGAGGCGGGACTGGTAACAGAAAGTACCATCGAGCAACTTTATGACCCAGAAGCTGAAACCTTCTTAGCGGATCGATTCGTCCGAGGAACATGTCCCAAATGTGGAATGACAGATCAAGCTGGTGATAACTGCAATTGTGGTCACACTTACAGTCCCACTGATCTGATTGACCCAAAAAGCACTTTGAGTGGTGCAACACCGGTCTTGAAAAGTGCGTCTCATCTTTTTGTTGAATTAGAAAAACTCAGAGGTTTTCTTACGCAATGGGTCGATCAAGGCGATCATTTACAAAGTGAAGTAGCTAACTATTTAAAAGGACATTTTCTCAGCGACGAATTGCGAAACTGGGATGTTAGCCGACCTGCACCCTACTTTGGATTTGAAATACCTGACTCACCGGGGAATTACTGGTACGTATGGTTTGATGCTCCAATCGGTTACATTGCAACGACGCAGCAATGGTGCGTAGCAAATGGCCAGCAACTTGATGATTGGTGGAAAAATGACCATTGTGAAATCCACCACTTCATTGGAAAAGACATTACTTATTTCCACACCTTATTTTGGCCAGGTATGCTCCATACCGCGGGATACTGCTTACCCACCAAAGTTCATATCCACGGTTTCCTTACCATCAACGGTGAAAAGATGTCCAAAAGTAAAGGGACATTTATCGCCGCTGAAACCTATCTGAAGCATACTCAACCATCCTATCTAAGGTATTTTTATGCATCCAAGCTCACGCCACGCGTTGAGGACCTTGATCTTGGTGTGGAGGAGTTCGCTCAGAAAGTAAATACTGACCTTGTTGGGAAAGTTGTAAACCTAGCTAGCCGAGTAGGTAAGTTTGCACATCAGACTGGCTTAGCGGAAGAATACCCAGATGATGGCGGATTATTTGAAGAGGGTGCAAAAGCAGGAGACGAGATTGCCGCAGCGTATGAAGCCAAAGATTATGCGAAGGCAATTCGACGCATCATGGAATTAGCTGACGCAGCAAACCCTTTTGTTGAACACGCGAAACCATGGGAAATGAAAAAAGATCCGGATCGCCATGAAGAATTGCAAGCTGTCTGCACAGTGGCATTGAACCTTTTCCGACAACTAGCGATCTACTTGTCGCCGGTTCTTCCAAACCTAGCCGAACAATGCGGTGAATTATTAAACGAATCCATTACTTCTTGGGACCAAAGTCGCGTCCCTCTGCTCGGAACCAAGGTTGCAAAATTCCGACGCATGCTTGATCGAGTACAAACTGAGGATCTAGAAAAGATGATTGACGAAAGCAAAACCACTTCCGATGAAACAACCGAGTCAAATCTTCCGACTTACACCGACAGCGATCAGCCTTTGAAAGATGAGCCGCTAGCTGAAGAAATTAGCATCGAAGATTTTGCCAAGGTTGATTTGCGTGTCGCCCGCGTCGTCTCAGCCGAACAGGTACCGGAAGCGAATAAGTTACTTAGATTGGAACTGAGCCTTGGTGGTGATCAAACCCGCCAGGTTTTCGCAGGCATAAAAGCTGCCTATCAACCGGAAGATCTCGTCGGTCGACTGGTTGTGATGGTAGCGAACCTCAAACCACGCAAAATGCGATTTGGATTAAGTGAAGGCATGGTCACCGCGGCTGGTCCGGGAGGTAGTGATGTTTTCATTTTGAGTGTTGATGACGGGGCACAACCGGGCCAACGAGTGCACTGATTAATTATTAGCGACCACACTCAATGCGAGGCGAATGCATGCTGCAAAGCTTGCGGGAAGCAATACTCAATTACCTGGTGTTAAAACCATCACGTCATGCGATTGAGCATTCGAATCAACGAAGAGAGTGTGTATTGCTCAATAAGCGGTCAATTGATTTTTTTATTCAGCAGAATTTTGCACTGCCCGATAAAGCCGATCTACTAGTATTGAAATTCCCTGGAACCGCAGGCCGTGCAGAACGCAGCACCAGTTTTCCGGGCTTTGCGATACCAAATCTAAAGACGGAAATCTGGACATGGAATCCGCCGGGCTATGGAGGCAGTGAGGGTAACGCAAGCCTTAGGAACATCGCCGAAGCAGCATTGCTTTATTGGGATTTTGCAAGAAGCCGACATGGTGATCAGATCCCGATCTGGCTTTTTGGTAATAGTCTCGGGTGCCTTAGTGTTCTACACATCGGATCCAAACGAATTAGCAACGACATTGATGCTGGAATGATCCTGCGAAATCCACCCCCATTGATTAACGTGGTAAAAAGGGTTGCCAAGAAATATCCTTTCGGATCAGCAGTTAACGCAGTCGCGAATAGCCTCTGTGACGAAATGAATGCAATGATTACGGCGCCCCAATGTTCTTTACCCGCCTTGTTTTTGCAATCTCAGCGAGATGAATTAGTCCCCACCTTTATGCAGAATGAAGTGATCGAATCTTACGGTGGTCCCTCCAAAAAAGTCATCCTTGAAGGATTAGACCACGATGGAAAAGTGACTCCGACGCATCACGAAATGATTAGAGGCGGGATTCATTGGCTTCAGTCACAAATCCATCAATGCTAGGTGATCTGTTTGTCGATGAAGAAAAACATTAATGAATTCAGCGATGTCCGCTATCGACCTGCTCGGAAAGAAGATTGCGCGGATATATGTGAAATATACAACTCACACATTGACCATGGTGGATCCACTTTCGAAACCGAGTACTGGCAAGCCTGCCACCTAGCGAGTCAGATTACTGGAAACGAGATCGATCACTGGTTTGTTGCAGAACAAAACACAAAGATAATTGGCTGGTCGGCTGCTCGCATCTACAGCAATCGTTATGGTTATCGCCTAACTCGAGAAATCGCCATCTACCTATCCATTGAGCACATTGGAAATGGCTACGCAAATAAATTGCTTGAGTTAACGGAACAAATCTGCAGAGACAATGGCGTCCACCACCTTGTCTCTCGCGTGATTACATGCAATCAACAAAGTCTTCGCTTTCATAATCGTCATGGATACGAAATTGTTGGCATTCAGAAAGAAATTGGAAAACTAAAAGGCGAATGGCTCGACGTTGCCATCCTACAAAAAATCCTCGACTGATCGCTCCGAGCCGCCGGCTTGGTAATCACTCAGCGTTAGCTCTCGCTTCCTCAAGCATTTCGATCATTTCGGGAAGAATCAGCGAGGAGGGCAGTAAGTAGCTAACGATCCGCCCTGCCCGTGCGATGTTGATCCCAACGGCACGCCCTCGGGAATCAATAACAGGTCCACCGCACTCCTCGGGATCCAAAACTGTGTCATGTTGGATCACACGATCGAAACCGCTTAGTCGGATGTTCCTAGGTCCATTGACCTTTGAATCACTTGCTGATTCTTGCAGCATACCCATGTCGCGAATCTGCGCGTTGAGGTCGAGTGAATCGAATTCGCTCAATTCATTTGGTCTTAGGATCGTCAGGCGGACACTTTCACCGGGATACATTTGTTTTAATCGGTCGATGACCTCCTCGCGACTATCCTCTGCTTGGCCATTTATCGCAATGATTCGATCCCCGGGGCTAACACCCGCGATTGCAGCACCACTTTCAGGAAGAACGAGTTGCACTAGAGCCCTACCTTTTGAATCATCCTCCAACATTACACCAAGCCGTCCTTGATGCTGAATGGGACGCTCTTTCACTCCCACCACACCAAGACCTATGGGCCGTCCAGTACGGCCAAGGGAAATCAAGAAACTCGCAATTTCAGGAGAATGCGAATTAAACTTCAGTGGTGAGAAATCAATATCTGCATCCACGCGAAGAATAGCGAGGTCGTTTCTTCTCCTCACTGCTGCAACGCGAGCTGGAAACAGACGTCCATCACCAAACCGAACCCGGATTGGGTCACTTGTTAACTCGCTACGTTTGGTGATGACGTATCCATCCGCTGACACAACGGTACCCAACGATACCGGCGTGCCACCACACATAATTTGAACCACAGAATTCTGGACTTGCTCTCCCAGAGGTCGAAACAGATCCAGCACAGCAGGATTATCTCGTCTTTCATCCGCCGTTACCTCAATACCGGTACTCAGGGTCAAAACAATGAAGCAACCACGCAAACAAAGGTCATGCGTTGTGATCATCAAATCTACTCACTTTAAACTTTGATACGTTCAACAAAATCAGGATGCACCAGCTCGTCCGATTTCGACAACAATAACGCGGGTCCTTCCATCTCGATTAATGAGTAACCTAACCCGCTCACCTGGCATAGTGTCCGACACCGCATCCTGAAGTGATTTAAAGTCTGTTAGCCGCGTGTCCCCAAACTCCTCAACAATATCCCCTTCTTTAAGCCCTGCATTATCAGCAGGTGATCCCGCACGAACGACCTCAATCACGGCTTTGTCAGACGACGGACTTCCGCGAACACCAAGAATTGGCCTGAAACCCGGTAAGTATCCCCATGACTGACCTTTTTGCATGCGTTCCCAAGACTCTGCATAGTGGTTAATGGGAACATGCAGATTATCTGCCACATCATTTCCAATCCGACTATGCACGGCGATCAGCTCACCAGCTAAGTTGAATAACGGACCACCACTGTCACCACCGATCAAGGCGCAATCCGTAACGAGTGCCAGATCACGTACCGCCAAAATTCGCCCAACTCTTGTCACACACCCGCGAGTCTCATCGTATCCTCCGGGATGTCCGGTAGCGATGCACCACATTCCTGGCAGCAGTTGATCACTCGTTCCCAAGGTGGCATGCGGCCACGGTTCACCGTTGTTTTGATCCGGATCTATCTTCATTAATCCAGCATCAACGCTGCGATTCATACCCAACGATTTCGCCTTTACAACACGACCATCCGCAAGAAACAATTGAGCGTTCATTCCTGGTCGCATGGCCACATGTGCAGCAGTGAGAACGTAACCACTTTTTGTAATGATGACACCGCATCCCTTTGCTGCTCCGATTTTTATACCGACGGTGCATTTAGTGACGGATGATGCGACTTCTCGCTGCTGGTTCTCAAGTGCTCGCAGCGTTTCGATCGTTTTCGGTACTCCTCCTTTGCTAAGGAGAGGTAACAGAACATCATCAACATCGCATCTCGTACCACCGACAGAGTCGTTCGAAGCAACATCTAAGACAGGTGATTCTTCCTGTGACGCCAATTCCTTTGGTGCCAATGAAGTATCGAGAGCCGCGTCCACGGACTGTGCCGGTAACAAACCGGGAAACAAAAAGAGAATGAGAAAGACAACTAGCTTCGGGAGTCTCCAAAAAACGATCATTGATCTTGCAAACTTGCAATGCACTCCACGAAAGAACAAAAAAACATATCTCAACGGACCATCCCCATAAAACCTTCGGTAGACGCGAGCTGATATCTTAACAGTGTAGTCACGATTCCAGAGTCAGGAAAAATGATGTTAGAGCCAAACTCACCCAAATCCACAAAACGCTCGAGGCGGCGGATTCTCATCTTCGGATGTGGCTACCTAGGGCGTGTCATCGGACAAAACCTGCAAAATGAGGAAGATGAGGTTTGGGGTAGCACACGAACCAAGGAAAATTTGCACGAGCTGCAGAATTTGGGGATTAAACCGATTGTTGCGGACTGGACAGACTCTCGAACGCTCTCCGAGCTCCAGACGTTCACTCACGTCATCATTGCCGTAAGTCGCGGTCGGAATTCAACCCTCAGTTATTGGGATACGCTCGTGGGCGGCCTCAATAATCTACTACCGAGACTTTCCCCGACCGCCCATCTGACCTACGTCAGTTCCACTGGCGTCTATCACCAGAAAAATGCTTTGTGGGTGGATGAAACATCGCCCACTTTTCCGACGCGACCGAGCGCTCAGGCGCATCTGGCTGCAGAATGCTTGATACGACGCACATTGACCAATCAATCATGGGCAATTCTCCGATTGGCAGGCATTTATGGACCAAAAAGGATCCCTAACTGCAACCAACTCCTTCATCAATTACCAATTCACACAGATCCAGACACCTATTTGAACCTGATACATGTGGAAGATGCGGTACAAGCGGTTTTGGGAGCAATGGAAAGATCCGATCAAGCCACATACGTGATTTCTGATGATCGACCTACCCGAAGAGGTGATTACTATTCCTATGTGGCCAAACTTTTGCGAGCACCCGAACCAGTCTTTCACCCTATCGTGACCGATGAAACTCCGCGTCTTCGCTCAGAGGGTAACAAGCGAATATGGAATCGCAAAATGAAACGGATGCTGGTACCCGAATTACGATATCCCACTTACAAGGAAGGCTTACGGCCTCTTCTCAGTCGCGATTGTTGACCAAAACCTGAAAGGGCTGAAATTTCGCAACTTGCGCGTAGGGGATTACGATAGACACGCAGTGTTTCTAAAATAGCGTCTCCCGAAAGTTTGTACTAACCAATCCGAAATATGATCACTCGTAAAACACTCTTTCCTGGCGTTATCGAACTCAATTTCCAAGCAGGGGAAGTCCTTGGTTGCAATGTTTATCTTGTGTTCGACTCTGATGAATGGGTCCTTGTGGACATAGGATACGAGGAAAGTGTCGAAGATTTTATCGATATCATTCGTCAATTGGATTTCCCTTTGTCGCAATGCAAGACACTCATTGCCACTCATGCAGACGTCGATCACATCCAAGGCCTCGCGCGGGCAAAACAAGCGTTGAAGACCTCCGTCACCTGTCACCCCAATGCGGTGGACGCCTTGGAAAGTGGTGACACCCTTCTGACCATGGCAGAGATCAAAGCTCAAGGTTTGAGAATGCCGATGCCCTCAGTGAGAGTTGACCACAAAATCAATGATGGAGACATCATCAAGGTTGGAAATCTGGAAATACAGGTTTGGCACACACCCGGACACACCGACAGTCAACTATCTTTTCGGATCGGCGATATACTTTTAAGCGGCGACAATATTTATCGAGACGGTTGCATTGGTGCAATTGATGCTCATCACGGCAGCGATATCAAAGCGTTTATCAAATCGCTCGAAAGAATACGTGACAGTGATGTCAAATGGCTTGCCCCTAGCCATGGGCCAATCTTCCGAAACGATTCGGATCTATTGAATAAAACCATTGAGCGACTTCAGACTTACCTGCAAATGGCCGATTTTGGAACACTTGCGGAACACTGGCCATTAATGGACCAATGGGAAGAAGAGGTAGCCGAAGGGCGATTACCGGAAGGACTCCAACCTTGATTGAGACATTTGGCTCAATCACTCAGATGAATCGCCATACAAACCACATCAAATTTCTCAGCGGGCACTCCACTGCTCCACATGCTGCAAGCAAGTGACTTGTATTTACTATTCTGTGTTTTACAACTTAAGTCGTTTCGAACTCATTACTCCCGGTGATCTGTGAACAGCATACCTGACACACCATCTCGCGACAGTAATGCTACTGATCTTTACCTCGGCATTGATGTCGGTGGAACAACGATCAAATACGGAGTTTGCAAGAATAACGGTGAGATTGTTGCTCGGAGTTCCTGCCCCACTGAATCACTCGTGCAGCCAGAAAACGTAATTCGCTGGGGCCTTCGCTTTGCAAGTGAAGCCATCAGTGAAATTGGTGAGAACCCAAAAAAACTATCAGGTGTCGGCTTGGCTGTGCCGGGAGTCTTGGACACATCCACCTGGTGTTTGCGTGAGGTTGTAAATCTTCCGGATTGGATTAACCAGCCGTTACTGGAATTGTTGCAGACGGAAACGAGCCTGAATTGTGCAGTAATAAATGATGCTAATGCTGCTGCACTGGCGGAACATAACCACCGGCACCTTCAAGGAAAATCACTGGCTTTGATAACACTTGGCACAGGAATCGGTTGCGGGCTTACCATTGCAGAACAGGAACTCGGTGGAGACCACGGATGTGCCGGCGAGGTTGGACATCTAACAATTGACTTCACTGAAACAGCCCCAATATGCAACTGCGGACGTCGGGGATGCCTTGAGGCTTTTGCTGGCGCTCCGACTGTGGTCGAACGAGCGAAAAACGCCTTTGCGAAAGGTGACCCTGAAACGATTCCAGCAATATTACGAAAAGGTGACTTTGATACGCGTGATCTGTTGGAAGCTGCCGAACAAGGCTCCTCTACAGCTCAACAGGTCATCACCGATACAGGAATATACGTCGGTCGGGCGATAGGCATCCTTGGACAAGTCATCGACCCCGCAGTGGTCTTGCTTGGTGGAGCAATGACCTTTGGCGGATCTTTAAATCAAATAGGCAATTGTTTTCTTGAATCAATCAAGAAAACTGTCCGTGAATCCACCCTTGATCAAGTTGGTAGCCAAATGACGATAGACTTTGCATCATTGGGAAATACAGCAGGAATCACCGGCGCCGCACTAACTGCAATTAGAAGAGGTCGTGAGTCATGACAACCGCAAATGAACGCATCCCATGTCATATATTTTCTCGAGCGTCAGAAGCAAGTATTGCAGCGGCTGATGAGATTGAAAAACTCATTCGTGATCGCGCAAGCGAGGGAAAGCAATGTGTTTTAGGTCTTGTAACAGGCTCGTCACCAACCGGAATATACGAAGAGTTAGTTCGTCGGCATCGTGACAATGGCTTATCCTTCAAGAATGTAGTAACGTTCAACTTGGATGAGTATTTCCCCATGCAAGCAAACGAGCTACAGAGTGTTTCGCGGTTTATGCACGAGCACCTGTTTGATCATGTGGACATACCTCAAGATCAAATCCATATCCCAAACGGTGCAATTAGCAAAAGTGATGTAGCAGACCACTGCCAAAAGTACGAGGCAGCAATTCGAGAATTCGGGGGAGTTGACTTACAACTTCTCGGTATCAATCGTACTGGGCACATTGGACTGAACGAACCAGGATCCGATCGTAATTCAAGAACTCGAATGATCACATTGGATAGTGTTACACGCATCGACGCTGCGAGTGATTTCTTTGGAGCAGAAAACGTTCCACGCTATTCCATTACCATGGGTGTCGGAAACATCCTCGAAGCAAAACGCATTCTGCTTTTAGCTTTCGGGGAAGGCAAAGCGAAAATTGTTGCAAAATCTGTCGAAGGATACGCGACGACTAGTATTCCTGCTACATTTCTTCAAGACCATCCAAACACTCTTTTCCTTCTTGATGAAGCGGCTGCTTCGAATCTAACTCGCATCGAGTCACCATGGCTTTTAGGTGACATCAAATGGGATGAAACAACCATTCGACGCGCTGTAATTGATCTCTCGGAGGATGTTGGAAAAGCAATTCTGAAGCTCACCGACGCGGATTATAACGAACAGGGCTTACAAGATTTACTGGCTGCACATGGTAGTGCGTATGACATTAACTTGATGGTATTTCGACACCTGCAATCCACGATCACTGGATGGCCTGGTGGCAAACCTGAGCATGCCAAACAAGTCGGAGATCGACCCGGACACCGCGACGACATCTTTCCAAAACGCGTGATTCTTTTTTCACCACATCCCGATGATGATGTCATCTCCATGGGTGGAACCCTGATCCGATTAGTTGATCAGGGGCATGAAGTACATATTGCTTACCAAACATCGGGCAATATTGCTGTCTTTGATGAGGATGCGCTACGCTTCTCGGAGTTTGCAGAAGAGTTTTGCAAAGAATTCAATATTCGTGCAGATGGTCTTGAACAACTTGAGACCCATGTCGATCAGTTTCTGAGGAATAAAAAACCTGGAAATATCGATAGCGAACAAGTGCAACGAATCAAAGGTCTGATTCGCCGCGGAGAAGCCAGAGAGGGTGCAAGGTGCTGTGGAGTTCGTGATGAAAACCTGCATTTTCTAGATCTTCCTTTTTACCAAACAGGACGGGTGACAAAGAGCCCGATCACCTCCAAGGATCTTCAGATCACCACCGACCTTCTTCAGGAAGTAAAACCACATCAGATCTATGCAGCGGGCGATCTCTCTGACCCTCATGGTACACATCGCACCTGTCTTTCTGTCATCCTGCAATCATGCCGCCAGTGTGAGGAGGAAGATTGGTACGCTGACGCGGCCGTTTGGCTCTATCGGGGAGCGTGGCAGGAATGGGCGCCACACGAGATTGAAATGGCGGTTCCTCTCAGCCCCCAAGAGGTTTCGCGCAAGCGAGCAGCTATTTTCAAACACGAGTCACAGAAAGATCGTGCCCTGTTCCCAGGTTCTGACGTTCGTGAATTCTGGCAGAGAGCAGAAGAGCGAAACGCAGAAACCGCCAAGCGTTATGATGCTCTTGGATTAGCGGAATATGCTGCGATTGAAGGTTTCGTGCAATGGGATGGCGAATCCGGTTTGGATCTGTAATCCATAACGCGAAAAACAGTTTACCCGGGATTGGAAACAAGGCACTTTATCTGCATGACATTGACCAGCCACGCTATCGTACTACTGGCGAAACTCTTTAGCGGTTTCACCGTGCGTTGGATTGATTGCCAACCAGAAACCTCACAGCGTATCTATTTTGCCAATCACACCAGCCACCTCGATGCCGTTCTTCTCTGGTCAGCTCTGCCAAAGAATCTTAGAAAGATCACGCGTCCTGTAGCAGCGAAGGATTACTGGGCCAAAGGGTGGTTAAAACCCCACATGGCAAGAAGCTTCAACGCTCTGCTGGTTGATCGAAAAGAAATCAAGGTACACAAAAGCCCGATCGATATCATGCTTCAGCAGATGGGCGACATCTATTCACTGATCATTTTTCCAGAGGGTGGAAGATCATCAGGTGATGAAGAGATGGGTGCTTTCAAAAGCGGTTTGTTTTACATGGCGAAAAAAAGGCCAGACTTGGAATTAGTCCCCGTTTACATCGATAATGTCAACCGTATCCTTCCCCGCGGAGAAGTTCTTCCAGTTCCTCTATTAAGCTGCATCACCATTGGTTCGCCAATTTTTCTCGAAGCAGGTGAACCCAAAGCGGAGTTTCTTCAACGAGCCAGAGAAAGCGTGCTCAACCTCAAAGATCAATAATTTTTCGCAGCGATTATTCCGAGACCGAGATTTTCTTACCTGATGAACTCAGGCGTATAATCCACTTGGTTCGAGTTATATTGGTTAGCAAACACCGAGACTTGAACGAAGAAGTGAAAAGACCACCCGAAAGGACTCTCCACTGCAATGAGCAACGGTTCACCGTTTCAGGACGTAGAATCTTCCGAACAAGAAGACAACATGGTGGATGTGAGCCACAGCAAGGAATATTTTTTGTTGGGGTCGATGCTTTGCTCCAGCATCTGTCTTCCCTTTGCCATCGTAGCGATTAGCCTATTTCCAGAAGGCGGAATCGCAGTTTGTCTATGGGGAGTTGTTGCGGCGGGATTCGGCATGCAATCGCAAAGACGAAAAAGAGCACTCACGCTTTTTCTGGTTCATATATTGCTACTTGGTATCTGCTATACAAGATTCATTGCAAATTAATTGTGAGAGCAATATTAACCAGCCAGCAATACTCACAACCCATCGCATTAAATCCAGCGGCTCGGCGCCGCACTTTTAACACTACAATCAAATTGGTTAGGCACTAACATGACAAGCACCCTTAATCGCCGCAAATTCATTCAGGCTAGCGTGATCACTGCTGGCGGTACGGGATTGACCACCTCACCTCTCAGAGCAGCCAATGCGAATAACGAAATCAACCTCGGTTTCATCAGTTGTGGGGGACGTGCCGGACAACTCATGGGTCAATTTTCAAAAGTAGAGGGCGTGAACATTGCTGGCCTCTGCGATCCAGATGAAAAACGACTGGGACTGGCCAAACAGCGTTTTCCAAAAGCGACGGGATGGAAGGACTTGCGAGCTCTGATTGACTCTGACTCAATTGACGCAGTCGTTGTAGCAACCTGTAACCACTGGCATTGCCTTGCAGCGATCTGGGCGATGCAAGCCGGTAAAGATGTGTATGTTGAAAAACCTCTATCACACAGCCAATGGGAGGGCAGGCAGACGGTCTCAGCCGCGCGGAAATATAATCGAATCTGTCAGATAGGAACGCAACAAAGATCAGATCCAATGCAGGCTGAGATCAAAAATTTTCTTCACGAAGAAAAGGGACTTGGGAATCTAGTTGCTGCTCGAGTAAACCGTTACGGAATTCGTCCATCCATTGGCAAACGTGATACACCACTACCAATCGACAACCAAGTCGCTTACGACCTTTGGCTTGGACCAGCACAGGATCGCCCAATCTTCCGCAACTCATTGCACTACGACTGGCATTGGGATTGGAACACTGGCTCCGGTGAAATGGGTAACTGGGGTGTACATGTACTGGATGACGTCCGAAATAATGTCTTTCAAGACCAGGTGTCATTGCCAAAGCGGATCATGGGAGGTGGTGGTCGTGTGGTGTTAAACGACGCAGGCGAATCTCCAAACGTTCACTTTGCGTACTTCGATACCGGAACCATTCCTGTGGTCATTGGTCTTTCGAACCTTCCCGCCACGCCAAACGGTAAGAAAAGCCCGGATCACCCCGGCCCAAGCAGTGGTTACGTGGTTTACTGTGAAGGTGGTCGATTTGAAGGTCAAAGAGGTAGAGCGAGAGCATATGATTCGGATGGGAAAGTCATGCGTGAATTCCGAGGAAACGGTGACGTGAAACATCAACAGAACTTTATTGATGCCGTGCGTGCACAGGACCGAACTCTCTTAAACGCCGAAGTTGCAGTTGGGAACGACAGCACCGGCTGGTGCAATCTTGCGAATGTCGCCGTCCGCTGCGGCACCAGTTTTTCAGAAGAAGCAACTCAGGCGATCAATCTTCCTCAGTGGCAACAACTTCTTCAGGAAATGGGACAACATCTAAAGGCGCACGCACTTGAGTTCTCTGATCAAAGTATTCGATTGAGCCCGATGCTTGACCTCAATACAGAAACCGAACAATTTGAAGGGCAATATTCGAGCACAGCTAATCAGTTCTTAAAACGTGAATACAGATCCGACTATCAGGTCCCGGAGATCAAAATCTAATCCAGCTTTCACCCTCAGGTGATTTATCGAGTGGCAAGTGAGTTAGAGGTCATTAATAACTTAGCGTAAAACCTCGAATGGACTAATGTTCGTGAGCTCTAACGGTGCTCACGAACACGCCTGATGAAGATACCTAGATGATCAAAAAAGAACCGATTGACTGAACCAATTGGAATCCACTTCATTGAAACTTGCGGCAAGTAATTTCCATGAATGGTAAAGCTGTTTATCAACTGCTCTCTGTTCCGGGAGGTGATGCTCTGGCAAGTGACAATGCAGGATTCAACGTTTCAGCAATTAGCGTGTAACGCCAAAACGGTGGATGGTAGTCTCTTTCAGTTGATCGCCAGGGCGCAACAGAGTGCTGGGAAATTCTGGGATATTCGGGGTATTCGGGTAATGCTGCGTCTCAAGACAGAAAGCCTCGTGACGAGCAAAACCATTTGAACGCTCAGTTCCAGGAAGATGATTTGCCGTGTACAGCTGGACTCCTGGCTGTGTTGTCTCAAGCTCCAAAGTTCGACCGGACACCGGGTCTACAACCTTCGCGGCGACGCGCAAAGTTCCAACATCGCCTCGAAGAACATAGCAGTGGTCATAACCCTTGGTATCCGTCATGTCAGAGATTCTTTTCCCAAACGTTTCCGCAATGCGGAAATCAAGCGGCGTTCCTTCAACAGCATTTAATTGCCCGGAGGGAATCAAATCTTGATCAACGTCTAGCCACTGATCAGCATGAATTACAGCAACATGCTCCAAGGCTGTGCCCGTACCAGCCCCGGCAAGATTCCAGTAACTGTGATTGGTGAGGTTAACGTGCGTCGGTGCATCAGCTTCAGCAGAATACTCGATCTTCAACTCATTGTTGTCGTTCCAAGTATAAAGCGCGCTCACCCTGACATTCCCCGGATAACCTTCTTCCCCGTCTTTGCTAACAAGGGTAAATCGCACGCCAACGTAACTTTTGCTCTCAACCGTTTCGCTTTCCCAAGTGCGATACGAAAAATTCTTCTTTCCACCATGAATGTGGTGCTTGCCGGAATTCAATGTTACTTGATAATCAACACCATCGATTTGAAACTGTCCTTTAGCAATCCGATTACAGAATCGTCCCACTGAACTGCCGAAGTAAGGATGCCCTTTTTCATAGGGCTCGAAATCCTCGAAGCAAAGGTTGACATTAGCTAATACTCCGTCTCGGTCTGGCACCAACACATCCAGCAAGGTGGCTCCAAAGTCCATCAAAGATACGGAGTGACCATGCGAATTGCTCAGCGTAAAACGTGTCACGGGTTTACCATTGTTTGTCTTACCAAATACCGTGGTTTCAATCTTCATGTTAGGATTATTTGCTGTCGCGTTAGCAATAGTTAAAAGGGGTATCAGAATCGTAATCATCTGTTTAAGAGTCGAAAATACCATGAAACGGCTCCAATGGTTCGGGTACCAAAAAAAATTGTCGCATACAGTACGTCAAAATCGCTTCGTGGATCACCAAGATGCTCGACTCTAGTTTCCCGCAAACATCACTGGCTAATCAGGTGAAATCGTTAACGCCGCTCAGTATTGGAAATATAAAGATTGGCTTTCCAGTTGTGCAAGCAGCACTGTCAGGTTACAGCGATTTGCCGATGCGCGTGATTGCACACCGTCACGGAGCTAGCTATGGCCTTTGTGAGGTGATGCTGGATCAGTTTCTTCTCGCATTGAGCAAACGACAAAAGACCAAGCATTTTCTAGATATTCACCCCGAAGAGCACCCCGTTGGTGGTCAATTGATGGGGGCGGAACCCGAGCAGTTTTCAGCGGGTGCTCTAAAACTTGTGGATGCTGGATTCGATATTATTGATGTGAATTTTGGTTGCCCAGTAAAAAAAGTACTCGGCCGCTGTCGTGGCGGATTCCACTTGTCGCAACCCTCCACCGCTCTGGAAATACTCGGTCGCACACGAGAAATTGTACCCAGTGAGATTCCTGTTACGGTGAAAATGCGCCGAGGCATTGATGATACAAATGAAAGCCGTGACAAATTCTTCGCAATTCTAGATGGAGCGATTGAACTTGGCATCGCCGCTGTTACCGTGCACGGTCGTACGGTTGAACAACGGTATGTTGGACCAAGTCGCTGGGATTTCCTCCGAGAAGTGAAGGAACATGCTGGAAATCAAATCAAAATACTCGGTAGCGGTGACCTATTCACAGCAGATGATTGCCTAAGAATGATTGAAGAAACCTCCGTGGACGGTGTGACTGTCGCGCGAGGTGCAATCGGAAATCCGTGGATTTTTGAACAATGCCATGAACTGGCCAAGGGAGCAGCTCTTCCGCCTCCGCCGTCAATCAACACTCAAGCCGAGGTCATGCGAGAACACTTCTCCCTCTGCGAAGAAACTTACCCGGAAAATCGAGCTCCGCTGCTGATGAGAAAGTTTTGCATTAAATACTCTCAGAGTCACCCACGGCATGAAGAGGTTCGTCTAGCAATGGCGAGATTCAAATCACGAGACGATTTTGAAAAAGTACTGAAAGAGTACTACGCCATAGATGGACCTGGGCAGTACATCGCGCGAGAGGTTCATCGATCACAAGAGGAATCGTAAACCTTTTTTGGAAAACGAGAATGGCCTGTACACCTATTCTTCATCTTTCTTGTACTGATCGAGCCGACGATACAAGGTTCTGGCACCAATACCAAGAATCTTTGCAGCTTCATCTCGATTGTCATGAGTCAACTTTAATGTTTCTTCAATCGCCCATCGCTCAATAACATTTAGTGGTTGTCCTATTAAGCCCATGTCAGTGGCAAAAACAGGGGCATTCTCCTTCTGTGCCTCATCTGAGACATCACACAATTCCGGCGGTAAGTCATCAATATCGAGTTTACCGTCAGTATCCAGGACCACCATCGTCTCAACAAAGTTTCTCAACTCGCGAACATTACCCGGCCATGAATACTCAAAAAATCGCTTCGTTACCGCCGGTGTAAAGTGCGAAACGGGCTTATCGTGTCGTCGCAAAAAGCCTTTGCGAAAGTGGTCCATCAGAGGAACGATATCCTCTAAACGCTCTCTCAGTGCAGGCAATTCAACCGTAACCACCTTGAGTCGATGATAAAGATCTTTTCTGAATCCACCTTGGTCAATCATCTCGTCCAGAGGGCGGTTTGTTGCTGAAATCAATCGAACATTGACCTTGATTGTCTTATTGTCCCCGACACGGGTAATTTTATTCTCCTCCAGAACCCGCAACAACTTAATCTGAGTACTCATGGGCATATCACCCACTTCATCCAGAAAGAGAGTTCCACCATTGGCATACTGAAATGCACCTTCGCGATCAGCGACAGCATCAGTAAAGGAGCCTTTGACATGCCCGAACAATTCACTCTCAACCAGATTCTCAGCGATTGCTCCCGTGTTCATTGCAACAATCCGCTTACTCCGCCTTGGACTGTTTTGATGAATCGCCTGCGCAATCACTTCTTTACCTGTGCCGTTCTCTCCGGTAATTAAAACCGTTGCATCTGTTGCTGCGATTCTTCGAATACGATCGACAACGCTTTGCATCTTTTTACTGACATAGATGATCCCCTCAAATCCAAAGCGCTCATCCAACCGCTGCAACAACTCGGTATTTTGGCGTTTTAACAAAACTGCGTCGGCAGCTTTCTCAGCAATCGCGCGAAGGCGGTTAGGGGTGATCGGTTTCTCGAGAAAATTGAAAGCACCTTTCTGCATCGCTTCGACAGCAACAGGCACCGTAGCATGTCCCGTGACCATAACTACTTGGGATTCAGGCAGGCGTTCCTTTGCCAGCTTCAAAATCTGCATCCCATCAATATCATTCATGACCATGTCAGTGATCACGATATCGTATGTTTCTCGCTCAATGAGATTGGCCGCCTCCGGTCCACTGGTCGCCACTTCGCAAGTGTAGCCTACCTTTTCAAGGCTTTCGGTCATTGCCCTTGCATGGGCTGCCTCATTATCCACAACCAGTAATTTTAGATGAGAGGCGTCAACCAGCGTTCTCCCCTCATCTGATACTGAACTATTCGATGAAGCTGGATCTTCGTTCACAGTCATGAATGTCTCGCATCAAATGATCGCTGCACTAAACAGCAAAAGTTTTAATAGAAGAAATACGTCTCCATGCGGTACCTAATCAGCAGACAATCATCCGCTTCGACTCCGATACCCAAGAGGGATAGCATCAAAACATGGTTTAATACTAACTGTAAAACCTGAACCTCTAATAAAGAGGAAATGTATCGACGTTTCAATACCTACGATGTCAAAAGGCACCGTCAGCCGTTTCCATATCGACTCTGCAGTGACTCAACCTCCAACGGTTTTTCTTTAGTCGCTTTCATGGCTCGCAGGGCTGCCTCTGCAGCAGCAATTGTCGTAATGCACGGCACACCATGCTGCACTGCTGCCGCTCGAATACGGCCTTCATCTGTACGGGCGCCTTTTCCACTTGGTGTGTTAAGGATGAGTTGCACCTCTCCGTTCTTTAGATAATCAATGAGATTGGGATGCCCCTCCGCTAATTTTTTAACAGTGGTCACCTCCACTTCCGCCTCACTTAACCGTGCAGCAGTTCCTGCTGTAGCGAGCAACTCAAAACCCAGTTCACGCAGTTGGATTCCTAGGTCTTTCGCAGCATCCTTATGTCGTGACGTCAGACTAATGAATACCTTACCCGAGTCGGGCAATAAGCTTCCGGCTGCAATCTGACTCTTTGCAAAAGCGGTTGAGAACTTATCGCTAATTCCCATCACTTCGCCGGTGCTTCTCATCTCCGGGCCCAGAACGATGTCGACACCTGCAAATTTCCTGAAAGGAAAAACACTTTCCTTGATAGAAACATGCGAAGGTATAGGCTCCTCAGTGATTCCTAAATCCTTCAGTTTCCTTCCCGTCATCACCTTTGTTGCCAAACTCGCCACGGGAACACCAGTTGATTTAGCAACAAATGGCGCGGTACGACTTGCACGAGGATTGACCTCAAGAACGTAGAGAGTGGATTCTGAATCGGTTTGCTTGACCGCGAACTGAATGTTCATAAGACCAATAACTTCCAGAGCGGCAGCAAGTTTTTTTGTGGCTTCCCTAATCTCCTGCAAAACAGGCTGGGTGAGACTAAAAGGCGGAATCGCACATGCCGAGTCTCCCGAATGCACCCCGGCCTCCTCAATGTGCTCCATGATTCCCATGATGACACAATCCTCTCCGTCGGAAATCGCATCGACATCGACCTCGGTTGCGTCCTCGAGAAAACGATCAATAAGCACGGGCTGGCCGTCGGCGACAACAAAAGCCTCCGCAACGTAGCGATCAAACTGACTTTGATCGTAACAAATCTCCATCGCCCTTCCTCCCAAGACGAAGCTCGGTCTAACAAGCGCCGGAAACCCGATCGTTTTAACCTCCAATCTTGCTTCATCCATATTTCGCGCGATACCACTTGGTGGCTGCCGAAGATCAAGCTCATCAATTAATTTCTGAAAACGCTCGCGATCTTCCGCTGTCTCAATCGTTTCCACACTCGTCCCAATAATTGGAACTCCGGCCTCTTGTAGACCACGTGCCAAATTGAGCGGGGTTTGCCCACCAAATTGCACGATCACACCATCAGGCTGAATTGCGTCACAAATGTTCAGCACATCTTCAATCGTCAGCGGCTCAAAGAATAAAACATCGGAAGTGTCGTAATCGGTGCTCACCGTTTCCGGATTGCTGTTAACCATAACGCTCTGAACACCGATCTCTCGTAACGCGAAGCTGGCATGGCAACAGCAGTAATCGAACTCAATTCCTTGTCCAATTCGATTTGGACCACCACCGAGAATAATCACACGCTTATTGTCACCTCGAGGTGGCAATTCATCTTCGAGCTCGTAGGCACTGTAGTAATACGGCGTGTAGGCCTCGAATTCTGCTGCGCAAGTATCAACACTTTTGTAAACGGGCTTAACCCCCAAATCCAATCGACGAGACCTGACCGTTAGCTCCGTTGTACCGGTGATACAGGCAATTTGCCGGTCAGAAAATCCGTTGCGTTTCGCACTCCGCATCACGTCTGCACTGAGATCCTGCAACGATCCTATCTCGCGCAGGCGATTTTCCTCTTCAACAATCTGAACGAGGTGATCCAAGAACCACATATCGATATGTGTGATGGAATGGATTTCTGCGGCTGTCATATCAGCTTTTAATGCGTAACGAATGTAGAAAACTCGTTCTGCATTGGGAGTACTGAGCTTGGCTCTAATCTCATCATCATCGGGCTGCTGATCTGTTCCCCATAAATCTCGTTGGTCGCTGCCAAAACCGAATGCTCCAACCTCCAAGCCACGCATCGCTTTTTGGAAAGACTCGCGAAAACTTCGGCCAATCGCCATTGTCTCCCCAACACTTTTCATTTGGGTCATCAGTGTGGCATCAGCTTCGGGAAACTTTTCAAATGCAAATCGAGGGATCTTCGTGACAACGTAATCGATTGTTGGCTCAAAACACGCCTTCGTTTGCTTTGTAATATCATTGGGCAATTCCCAAAGTCGATAACCAACCGCAAGCTTGGCAGCAATTTTCGCTATCGGGAACCCTGTCGCCTTACTCGCCAATGCACTAGATCGGCTCACCCGTGGGTTCATCTCAATGACAATCATCCGGCCTGTGCTCGGCTCAATTGCAAATTGAATATTACTGCCACCCGTTTCGACACCAATCTCGCGAATCACAGCCAACGAGGCGTCTCGCATCCGCTGATATTCTTTGTCAGTTAGTGTCTGTGCTGGAGCTACTGTAATGGAATCGCCTGTGTGAACTCCCATGGGATCAAAATTCTCAATGCTGCAGATAATGACAACATTGTCATCCTTATCACGCATGACTTCCATTTCATACTCTTTCCACCCAATGATGGATTCCTCGATGAGCACTTCAGTCACCGGGGATTGATCAAGACCGCTTTGCACAAGCACATCGAAATCATCTCGGTTATAAGCGATTGCAGAACCACTACCTCCCATTGTGAAACTTGGACGTACCACTGCAGGTAAACCAACTTCTTTGAGAGCTGTACGTGCTTCCTCAAGCGTGTGAACGGTGAAACCCTTGCAAACGTCGAGGCCTATTTTTTCCATTGCCTCTTTAAACTGATCTCGCTCCTCTGCTTTTGCGATAACCGCGGCGTTAGCCCCGATCATTTCAACGCCATGTTTCTCTAAAACACCATTCGCCTCTAAGTCCATTGCACAATTGAGACCGGTCTGACCGCCCAACGTTGGCAAGAGTGCATCAGGTTTCTCCTTGGCAATGATCTTTTCAATCATCTGCCATGTCAGAGGCTCGATGTAGGTCGCATCGGCCAGACCTGGGTCCGTCATGATGGTCGCAGGGTTGCTATTAACCAGGACCACTTCATAGCCCTCTTCTCGAAGTGCCTTACATGCCTGAGTCCCCGAATAATCGAACTCGCAAGCCTGTCCAATAACGATTGGCCCACTTCCAATAATCAGAATTTTTTTGATATCTTCGCGACGTGGCACTTTGGTTTTTCCAGCAGATCAAATTTAAGAATTTGGTTAAGAAAGCTGGCAGCACGCGATCGGGACCGCAGGTTTCCCCTTGCAGCCCGAACTTGCTGCTGCGACGTGAGTTGAACTGCAACACACGCCAATAACCTGCAAGAGATAACCGGACAAAATCCGCCTATCCCGCTTCATCACTGTTTAGAGATGAACTTCCTGCAAATTGCCGCAGAGGATAACAAAAAAAACGACGACCGTAGAGGAGACGGAGGACGGATCTTCACAAGAGAGAAGAATTTGACGCTTTTCGACGTTAATGGCTTGATTTGCCGTCAGTGTCCACCGCCCGCAACATGGGTCAAATGGGTGCCCGAGCACGCTAGCAGGGAGCTTTTTCAGCATTATGGAGGCGTATTTGCTCGATCGCATCGACTCCTTTTCCTCAAAACAATCGAGACCCCGGGCTTTTCACCGAAAAAGAAGCCGGGGAGACGGTGCCGAGTTGACAACGGTTACCCTGAGCCCTGTAAAGTTTTTTTTGCAGTGCCCCGCTCACCAAGCGAAAAAGTGGGCCAAATGGGTCTCTGCAGCTCACTTATTCTTGAGTGATCGTCCGAGGGAGACGAGGACCTGAACAGGCAAATGGTCGCTGGCAAATCTTCCTGACTGGGTCCTCGGATCGTCCGTGCTTCGCTGATGTACCTGAAGATCGCCTCGGACAAAAATATGATCAATTTCGCGGCCCTCCGCGATGCCCCTGAACCCGTTCCAAGTGCTGCGTGGTCCAACCGGTTTTTCTAAAGACACATCCATAGAGTCGGAAAACTGCCCCCCTGAAAGAATCGCCTGATAAGGTGACGAATCAGGAATGCAGTTAAAGTCCCCCATTAAAACAACAGGCAAGTCACCTGCAATTTTCGAAAGCTGATTTTTGATTAACTCGCCACTTTTCTCTCTTGCAATAGCTCCTCGATGATCGAAATGAGTATTGCCAACAATGAATTGCTCTTTGGTTCGCTGATCTTCCAATTGAATCCAAGTGCAAGTCCTCGGTAGTGCAGCGTCCCAGCCGGCAACACCGATGCGTTCTGGTTCTTCACTTAACCAAAAGGTTCCTTTATCAATTTCTTTCAGGAACTGCTTCCGAAAGAAGATCACCGCATGCTCTCCTCCATGCTCACCGTCATCACGCCCGACTCCGTAGTAAGCAAATTGTGTCAGTTGGTCTCGAAGCTGAACTAACTGCGGGTAGGTAACTTCCTGAAGGCCACAAATATCCATGTCCCGCAGATAATTCCCAACAGCCTTTGAGCGATTAGCCCATTGATCCAATCCATCTCCACGATTCGCGTATCGTATGTTGTAAGTAGCCACGCGCATTGGGTCCTGCGCAAGCAATTTCGGTGAATCAACGTGAGAGGTGGATAGAGAGACCAAGATTAAAACGATGGCAAAGCGAATCAGATTAGCCATGCTTTCTAGAACCCTATGCTTTGGGTGAAGTGAGATCGGGATTGCAAGTTTCGATATGAGGCAAGGCCAAGGAGTTTCGGCAGATCACCCTGCCGAAAGAACTCTCACAGGCAGCATCGCTTTGTATCGGGCAGGATCCAAAGCCCAGCAATGTGCACTACTCGTGCCTCAAAGCCTCGATGGGATTCATCTTTGCGGCGCGAATGGCAGGATAAAGACCACTGATAAGTCCGACCCCTACCGCAATCGCTACAGCGAGCGGAATGGTCCAGTAAACAACGGACGGCTCGGCTTCTCTGATTGCAGCCGGCAACGCATTGAATTTCTCCTCCATCGTTGTTCTTACAAACCAAATCATTGTTCGGTACGCGGGTATACTGAGCAAGCCAACAAAGATCCCGAGTAAGGCACCCGCAAAACTAAGCACAATTGTTTCCACCAGAAACTGCCTTGTGATATCGCCTTGCTTCGCTCCCAAAGCACGTCGAATCCCGATTTCCCGTGTTCGCTCCGTCACGCTCGCCAGCATGATATTCATGATCCCGATACCGCCGACGACAAGCGAAATACAGGCGATGAGGATCCCGATTCCGAGGAACATTAATTTCATGTTCCTGGCTTGCTCCAGTAGCTCGAGAGGAACAACCACTGCAGTGTCACCCAAGGTATCATGCTTGGGACTCAAGATGTCCTCAATCAACGCTGCTGAAGTGCGCACCTGCTCTTGATTCTCAGCTTGGAGTGTAATCTGGTTCAGCTCCATAATCTCCGCCTGGAACTGACCGCTTCGGCGAGTGATGATCGTATCGCCAATTCGTTTCCGCAACGTTCGAATCGGAATGTAGATATCCGAAGAATAATCTTGTGAGTCCAACGACCCACCGATCGCAGCTGAAGGATTTCGATGCTCTAAAACACCGACTACTTTGTATTTGTCAGTGTGCTCAGGAACTGTGACACGCTTCCCTAAAGGCTCTTCGAAAGGAAAGAGTCGATCTGCCACTCCGGCTGATAACACACAAACGGTATCAGCTTTAAGCTCATCGACATCAGTAATGAATCTACCACCCTGCGCACGAATTTTAAGATGATTGACGTCAGCATAGAGCGGAGTGCACCCCACCAATCGACCATCAACAACACGATCGCGATAGGTGAATTGTCGTCTAATCTCGCGTATCGGAATCGCGTTCTCTATTGTTGGGACGTTCGCGAGAATCTGTTCCAAATCGCTTCGTAGAATACCGTACTTTTGGGCCCCTCGGCCTTGCAGCTTTTCTTCAGGTGGTTTCTGACTACGAACAATAATTGTCGTGGAACCCAATGATTCAATTTGCTTCTGTACCTGGTCGCTAGCTCCTTGACTGATTGCTGTCAACACAATCACCGCCCAGACACCAATCATGATGCCAAGCATGGTCAATCCGGTACGAAGCGGGTGTAGTGCGAGACTCTTAGTCCCAAGCTTCCAAGTTCTGAGCCAAAGCATGAATAACCTTATCGATACCGTTATTGCCTTTTAAGAAGTTCTTCAACCGCGGCCCGCTGTGCATCCCTTGCAGCTGCGCGTTTCTCTTCTGATATCACTTCATCGGTGTGTAGCATGCCGTCCTTCAGTCTGACGATCCGCTTAGCTCTCTCAGCGACATCGTCCTCGTGAGTGACAAGAATGATGGTACGCCCCTCTTCATTCAATTCATCAAAAAGGGCGAGGATTTCGTCAGTTGTAACCGAATCTAAGTTTCCAGTTGACTCATCAGCAAGCACGAATAAGGGGTCATTGACCAAACTTCGCGCGATTGCAACACGCTGTTGTTGGCCACCCGATAACTGCGATGGGCGGTGATCAAGACGATCCTGCAAACCGACTCTTTCAGCCAGACGAACGGCTCGGTCTCGTTCCGCCGATCCAAGTTTCCCTTGGTAGTAGAGCGGCACCTGAATGTTTTCCACCACACTCAGTTGCTGAATAAGGTTGTAAGACTGAAACACAAATCCGATCCGCTGACTTCGTATATCCGCCAATTGATCATCTGTCATTTGCGCAATATCGTCATCACCAAGAAAAAGGCTACCGCTTGTTGGTTTATCCAAACAGCCGAGCAAATTCAGCAGTGTGCTCTTCCCGCTACCCGATGGGCCCATGATCGCGACGTAATCGCCCTCGGGAACATCAAACGACACTCCTCTTAGCGCCCTAACCGTCTCACTTTTGAGGACATATTCCTTCGTCAAATTATGGATTGACGTTGCAAGACGCCTACCACCAGATTCAGGAACCTGCCTCTGCTGAGCAATGCTCATGGACGACCTCCACCACCGCCCATTCGGGACTTAATGCTCTCGGTCAACTCCGCTTTGGTAACCTCGCCATCTCCGTCCTTATCAGCGGCCTTCACCATGCTTCGGAACTGACTATCGATTGCTTCAATCTCAGCAGCCGATAGCTTGCCATCCCCATCTGTATCGCTACGTGCCATGCTGCTGGAAACAATCATACCGATGTCAGGTCTTCCACCACCCCGCGGTCCACCTGGTCCACCTTGCCCGCCTGGTCCACCTTGCCCGCCTGGTGGTCTCTGGCCGCCACCTCGAGGACCGGCCTTACCCGATTTGGAGCCATCGGCTCCCGGCCCGCCAGCTTGTGATGCTTGATCAGGACCAGCGTCTTGGGAAATATCCTGCAGTGCACTGTTGTCCTCGGTTTCTAGCTCCGGCAAGCTCATCAGACTTAAATGATCTCGCAGATTTAAAACCACTGACTCTCCATTTTTTAATCCGGTATTGATGGCAGCCATCTTGTCATTCGTAGCCTGCACCGTGACGTTCACTGTTTCAAAACTCTCTTCGCCACGTTGTACCAGTGTGTAGAAGTCCTCCCCATGCTCATACAGAGCCTGAATTGGAACCTGCAAAGCCTCCGGCAGTTGCTCAACGAAAATCTGTGCCTCTGCTGTCATCCCAGTTCGAATGTTCTCGGGTGGATCAAGAATTTCAACAATCGTTGCATACTCCTTCACGGAAGAACTCATCCAACTTCCGGGTTCGGCATATCGATTGACCTTCTTAACCCGTCCAACGAGCTTCAAACCTGGAATCGCGTCTACCTCAATCTTCGCAGGCATCCCTTCTCGTATGAGTGTTACCCGAGATTCATTGATCTTGCACTTGACCTGCATGAGCGAAGGATCAGGCAGACGAATGATCTCTTGCCTTTCACGCACGGTCGCGCCAGCTTCAACAACAAATTCTGCGCTTCCACCCCGACTGCTGTAACGATTTGCATGTACGACTACCCCATCTGCTGGTGCGTATAAGATGCACTTACCAATCTGCTCTTTGATGTCCTCATACTCAGCCTTCTCCTCGAGCAACTCGCTTTCCGCTGCCGAGAGAGCTGCGGTTGCTGCCTCAATGTCGCTGTCGTATTGAACCAACATTTTCTGTTTTGTAAGGTTCTGGAGAACTTGAAGTTTGGCGTCAGCAACATCCAGATTGTTCTGTGCGTTAGCGACTGCAAATCGATCCGCCTCCAGTTGCAGGGACTTCACCAAACCTTTTGAAACGAGCCGCTCGCTGCTCTCAATCGCCAACTTCGCCTTCCTTAGGTTTTGTTCCGCGATAGCCTTCGAAGCCAAAATCTCTTTTTCGTCAGTCTTGTACTGACCGTCCAAGTACTCGAGTCGAGCAATCTTGGCTTGTTCCAATTGCGCCTCGGCTGTTGCCAGTCTGGCTTCAGCGGTGATCACAGCAATCTTCTGCTCTTTTTCTCTGGTCTCCAACTCAGCCACATCGAGCTCGACAAGCTTGTCACCTTTTTTTACACGCGTTCCTTCATCCACAACCCAAAGAATGGCAACACCACTACCCGCTCTGGATTTGACCTCGCAGGTGACCACTTGATTACTACTACTCTCGATCTCGCCCTGCTCGAGAACAATATGGTCAAACGCACCTAGCCTCACCGAATCACGGATTAACTTTGCCGTATCGATACCACCGTTGTCTGCGTAGAAAAATCGGTAACCTGCAGCTGCAGACAGACTCAATACCACAAAGCAAAATAGAACCACCATCGCAGCGCTACCGCGTCGATTCTGAGCGTTTCTGAGTAATTGAGATTGGTTGTTTCTCATCTTATTCCAGTCGGAAAAAAGGTGACAATTGGTTTTCGCGGGATCGCGAATTCTAATCAGTAAAACTCTGTCCAGGCGAAAAAGTTTCGAATATCGGGGCATTCATCGTCGGATCCTTGCAACTGATCTTCAATGTACAGCCTCAACGAATCGTTATTTACTCAGATTATGAATGAAAGTAGCGATCCGTCGCGATGGTCTGATCCGGAGTGACTTTTCCGTTCAATTCGGCAGAATCCAATGCAAACATTGGATTTATCTCGACTTTCGCGTCGTCTATTACCGTTATTCCTAACCCACGTAGCCATCCTCGGTGAAGTTCACTTACCGCCTCTCTAGCGAGGTCGGCTGTGTCTGTGGCGGCGCCGGACGCATTTTTTACAGGAGCGAAGGAGTCTTTCGGATCTGACTCAACGACTAGGGCATTTTTAGCACTCGGCAAGAGGTCGAAAATAAAGCGCTCAAATTTGATTGCATTTGGCGTTTCCGGCTCGATTTTTACACCTCGGTCGTCCACGTAACCCACCTTCTTAACAGCCCGGTGAAACGGGAGGGAGTCAGCTCTTGAGAGCGATCGCTGAAGAAACGGAATGTCAAAGACATGAACGGCGATATTCCCAGCCCAAAAACGTAACTCACCCTGATGATCGGTCTGAGTTGCGATGTGATCCGGCAGGTCACTGTATTCGACGATTTGCGTTCGATCTCCCAAACGAACCACATTACCTACACGCTCCAAAGCATATCTCTTTTTCACCACTTGGGTTGTCATCTCGCTTGCTGCCAATAGGTGGTGCCCCAACAAGATCGGATCACAAAGTTGCGCAAGTGGATTGTCAACCTGAATATAAGCGAGTTGTTTAAGACCCCGCACTTCGGCGTCTCGAAAGCAACCGCTTCTCTCCAAAGCCGCTAGCGTACCGCCATGTCCATCCGGACTCAAAGCGAGAGAGGACTTGGTCGCTAGTAAACATTGACCCGTTTCAGCATCGACAGCTGGCATGGTGCCCTGTTTGAAAATCTTAACGTCTCTCGAGTCAAGCCCAAGATAATCATGCGATTGAAAGTATGCCTCTGTCTCAACATGCGTCGCATCACTAGTCATGAGATAAAGTGGGATACGTGTATCGTATCGACGATTCGTTGCTCGCAAGCGGTCAGCAAATATTTGAAAGAGACTTCGATCCGACAGAGGGCCAATAGGAAACATGCCCTTTGGGTGCCCAAAACCCAAACGTGTACCCTGCCCTCCAGCAACCATGACCGCACCAACCTCTCCATTGCGCAATGCCTGCTCGCCTCGTTCCTTCGCATCAGCGAGTGTCCAATCGACTCCGCTACCACCAATGCGCACAGCAGAGGGTGGTTCTAAGCTTGCAAAATTAAGCGGCACCTCTGTGGATGCTGTGTTGTTACCGGAAAGATCGTGTATCAAGGTCCAATCGATCATCTCCAATTGACGGAGAAGCTCTTGCCTCTGTTCTGAACCCAAGACCTTCCAGAACCGAAAAAGGTGTGATTGATTTGCTCCGGTGACCTGCGCGTGAATGTTCTCAGGAATCTGCATTACAGGGTCTTTCATGTTCGACTGAAAACCCAGCAACCAGACACGATTTGCGAGGAGAGCTAATGTCTGGTATGCCAAGCCTCGGTGTCGTACCGATTCTCTTTTACCTCTTTCATTATCGGCTCATAGGTCGATGGTTCCGCTGCGTCAGTAACTGCAAAGTGATCACAGAGTGTGTCAGCGAAACCCTTTGGATCGATTGGAACGTTTGTAACGAATTCGTAATGCTGACGGCCGAGCCGATACTCAGGCTGCCGAGGAGCACCTTTGAGGCATTGATCTAGAAATTGCAGGTCGAAATCATACAGAATCGTTCCATGATAGAGTAAATAGTCTCGATGAATTCTCAGACTGTTTCCGGAACACTTCTTCTCATGCCAGGCTAAGTCACAAATGCCTCGAAGTTCCACTTCAGGCAATTGCAAACGTACAGCATTCAGAACTTTTGACATCACATACTGGTGAGCAAAGTCGATTTTTCTTAACTCGGGCTTTTCCAGCATGCTCAGAACAACGCTGTACATTAAGCAGCCTGGCCCACCCACAACACTCGCACCGCCACTGCATCGTCTAAGCACCTCAACTCCGGTCGATCGGCAGAAACTCAAGTCAACCTCATACTCTAATCGAGTCGACCGTCCGGCTACTACAACTGGTTCGGCGAACTCCCAAACCCTTAGCACCTCGCCGGTACCAAGCTTTTCCGCAGACATCAGCATGGCCTCATCAAGTGCTAATTGATCTCGAGGCGTCTCAATTATTGCATTGAGGTTCTTCACGATTCTCTCACCTCAACATTCAATTCACTTCACTCCTAAGCGATTCAAGCAATGGCATAGTTGAAACTCGTTTCACCGTGTACAGCGCCGTGAACACCCCGACCAAGATAATCAAAATCGACAACACTATCGGCTCGAATAATGGTGGATCAATTTCTGCGAAGAATGCATGGGGAAGTACAGCGAGAACAGCAGAGATGAATCCAAACCCAACTCCGAACATCAGCAAAAGCATTGTTTCCTGAAACACTACAAGACCCAGTCGTTTGATTGAAAAACCTAGAGAGCGAAGGATCGCAAGCTCACTTTGCCTCTCAAGCACACTTCGAATCTGCGCGACCCCAAGCCCAAAAGTGCCGAGCAGCAAACCGAGAGCACCGAGACTCTGAAACGTTCGCAAGTAGGTATTCTGCACCGCCATCATTCGGGCCAAAACTGTACTTGCATCAGAGAGATCCATACCGATGTCACTGAACCTGCTCTCCATTGCACTCCGAATATTCTCGGAATTAGATGGTTCACATCCGATAAGATAAAATTGGTAACCGTTAACCTTCGGAAATATTCTCTCAAAATTCGCCTCACTCATCATTACCTTTCCCTGCAGCAATGAATTAGAGAGCAAGCCAACCACCTCAAATACGATGGGTGATTCCGCTTCATACTCAAATGTTTTTCGCTCACCCACTCCCTTCATCATCTGCAAGCTCCACATGGCCGTATTCTGATCAAGAATGATTGGAATAGGATCATCTGCGGTGCCGTTTGCATCGACCTGTAACGCATCCCAATTGGAATAGGAGCGCGAACCATTGACGCCAGCTGCCCAACGAAAACCGGTCATGTCACTTTCTCGCATTAAACCAGAGAATGAATCGGGAATCCCCAACACCGTTGGACGCGTTGCCTGATACAGATTATTGCAACTTGCATCCTGACCGACTTTCAAACGAAATGCCTCAAAGACCGTTTGGTCGAGTGAACTAGCATCTGGTCCCATCAACTTTGCACGAATGGCCGGCACGCTTAGGTCTTCAAAAACAGGCTGAGATGATTCGCCGATCAGTCGGAATCCTCCCGTACCCTCATCGCTAGGCTGCAACTGAAATGCCGCGATGGCAAAAATCAAAAATGACGCTGAAGCGATCAAGCCAACCGTCATGGTGCTGCGGGTGGGATATCGAGTCATATTTTTAACTGCCAGCCGCGAGATCGAGTGGCAATCGAAGGACACCTCTAAATTCTTTGCATTTGGCGCGCGAGATAAAAACAAATAGTAAGCTGCCAATGAAGCGGTCAAAATTGACATCCCACTGCCAACAAATGCTCCCGCAGCGATCTGACCGCCCGAGAGTGCCCCAAAAAATCCCAGACCACATGAGATCAAAAATAAAGTTAACACCGCGAATCGCAAAAGTGAACGTGTTCGAATGGTTTGATTTGTGGCTGCATCTGGATTGCGTCCGCTCAACAAGTTCTGCGCTCTAGTTTTCATTAGCCAACGTGATGACATCCAGACGGTTACCGCGGCAATTAACAAACCAAGAAAACCACCAATCAGTAAACTACGAACAGACCAGTGAAACTCTAAAAACGGAACCGTCACAGCTCCTACCCACCAGGTTCGCAAGGCATAGAGAACGGCCATGGCGTAGACGACCCCGAATACCATGCCAATCATCAGACCCAAAACAGCAGTGATAATGCCTTCTGCAAAAATGTAACGCATAAGATCGGAAGGAGACCAACCGGTAACCAAAAGCACACCATACTGACGCATGCGTTGAATCAAACCGAGCCTGAATAACATTGCAATGAGCAAAACTGCTGCCGCGATCACAAAAAAACTGAGTGCAAAAAATAGTCCATCAAATGGTGTTGTTCCTTTTGATGCAGCCAATTGCTCGGATCGTATTGCCGTAATCGACCAACCGATTTCTTGAAACACTGGACGAATCACCTCACAGAGATCTTCCTCTGTGACCGGTGTTGTTTCAGGAAACCTTATGCTTGTAATCACTCCAAAGCGGCTACCGAAAAACGCTCGACCCACATCCAGTGGAAGGAATAACTTTGGAGTTAGTCGGTGATTTTTCCAATAATCATCATCCTCTCGTGAAATCTTCCTCGTTAACTTAAACGGCAAATCCCAGTCTGAAATCGAATCTTGGTCCGTTACACCGGGCACTACAGGGGTCAGATCAGGGTCGTTGTAGCGAGTCGGAGGAGTCTTAAAGATTGCTGGGCGACTTCTACGGTGAGGCTGATCCGGTTCCGTCAACGGAACAATCGAACTGACGATCGCGGAAAAAGATCGCTCGATCTCCTCACCCCCTTCGACCTCAGGCTCATAATAAAAAACTTCTAATTCGGTACCCTCGGAGGCATTTAGCTGATCTGCAGCCCACTGGTTTAATACGACGGGAATATTATCAGTCGGTAACCGCTGCGAATCCAAGCGATAATCAAGCGGCATCCCGACAGTTGAATCAACAGCAGTAATCGTGCTGTAAGGAATACCCGGTCTGGCGGTGTCATCAGAATTAGTTCTTTCGATCGAATTGGCGAGATAAGTGCTCTGAGGAGTAACACCTTTTTCTTTGTACCTTTGAAGCACGCGGTCGACGACAGGGTCTGGCAGCAGCAATGAGTTCGACGACAGAGACTGATATTGGAACGCTTTCTCTGTTTTACTTTCTTCATTAAGCCATTGACCCGCAACTGAAGAAAGCTTCATGCCCAATGCAGCAAGATTGACATTCAATATTTCGTCCGACACTATTTTGTCGAACAGCAGCATGTTCGCCTGACCTTCACGATCAAGACTTTCCGCAATCATTCTGCGACTTAAAAATGCATTGAGAGGTGTTGCTTGGCTAGCCGTCAAGCTAAATCGTGCCAATCCTCGATCTTCCAGAACCTTAACAACTTTTAATCGCGGAAGCCCCTCTGTGTTTGCCTCTTTGCGGCCCAGAGGACTATCTGCAGGAACAGCCTGTTCTATCGGGAGTCGTACCGTGACCAGATCTCCCACAACGACCCCTAATTCATCTGCCGCTGATTGGTTCAAGATAATTTCGTCGTCATTCAGTTCAAAAAACTCATCATTCAAAAACTCATCCAGCAGCCAAAATCCATTGTCGCACCCAACGATTTGCACTCGACCTGAACGCTGAATGGAGTCATCGGGTCGCTTGTACTCCAATACACCTTTGTCAAAGAAGATAACGGGCACATGATGAACCCCGTCATCGACCAATCCCTCAAAATCAAAAAACTGACCTGGATACAACACCGACTGAGTTTTTCCTAAACGCTGCAGTGTTAAATCATGGAGACTGCCCCTCATCGAATCCCCGACCAACAAAGCGCCAACCATCACCGCTGTCGCAATTCCCACCCCTGCGGCAACTGACACGCTGATTCGCCAAGAAAATCTGAAAGACGATAGCGCCATTCGCAATATTGAAAGCCTCATCGGAGATGGCTTTTTTTTCTCAGTCATAAACCTTTCACACACTCATGGATTCGGACTTTGGTTCAAAATACAGAACCAGGCTGCGCAAGGCTCTCAAAATTTCATTGATTCACTCAACAGGATTAAACAGCTTAATGCCGAAGCTCATTCTCCTCTGCTGCCTAATCTGACGGTCTATTTGCTTTCCGCAACTAATATTGATTAGCCAGCGAGCTCACACGTGAATGCGGGGGACTGTTCTACAATCATGATATTCCGACGTTAACAATCAATGTCACGTACCCAGAAAAAAGATGGACAATCCTTCCCAACTTATCCTTGTGATAACTACTGTCAAATCCCACTCATCAGCAGAGAATATCGCAGATGAATTACTAAAACAACGCATTGCGGCTTGCATTCAGATTGAAGAAGAGGTCAACAGCACCTACCGATGGGATGGTCAAACCGTGACCGAAAAAGAATGTCGCATGACCATCAAAAGTATCAGAGCCAAATGGCCAGATATCAAAACAGTCGTCGACCGGCTTCATCCATACGAAGTACCCGAAATATTAAAAATCGAAGTAAGTGATTGCTCAGAAAAATACCGACAATGGATCCTTTCTGAGATAAAGAGTTAATCATGATCCAGTGTGAATTTGATGCACTTGACCCGCATGCCTTCTTTACTCCAGGCCATCTACACCGGGCGGTGGGATTAGACCACCGCCGATTCGACCAAGTCGCGGTGAGGGCCAGAATCTTGGTTCCAGCGAAAAACCGATTCCAACATTATCTCTGCCTTCATCAACATTGACGCCAATTCGAAGCAGCATCGATTCACCAATACGAGTTAATGAAAGCGTCTGCCCGATGTTGCCAGCATCATCAAAATCATATGCAGCGCCTGCGGAAGCAATCCATTTTTCGTTGAGACGATAATCAAGATTCGCCCGAAGGACGGTACTGCTTATTGGCCCTCGTAGGGAAAGCAGCCCGACGTAAACATCTCCTACGCCAGGTCGACTCGACCGAAGGCCCGCACTTATTGACTTTAAACCACTGGAAAAGAAGTCGAAGTAACCATCACTGAGAATTGCAAATCTATCACCAACGTTGTAGATCAGGTTATAGGTAGTCGGTCCAATGGATTCGGAAAAATTATCTCTCTGGGATTTGGGAAACAGAGTCGTATCAACGTCGAATTGCAACAAATCGATAATTCGCTCTTTGCCCTGCAGCCCGCGCTTTGTCTGCCATCTCTGATGCAAGCCCAATCGAAACTGCTGTTGATCATCTGCGATCACATCCGATGGGCTCGTCACCAACCATTGGAAGCCTTGACGTAAAGCATAGTAACGAGGATCAAATTGAGGACTTAACAATCCTCCGTAATTCGATGTGATAAAGCGACCACGAAATTGCTCTTGCGCATTATCATCCAGGGGCTCGTATAATGGTAACTGTTCGAGGTTAGTGTCACTATCAGCGTAATGATAACCTGCCACCCATTCCACTTTATGAGCCAACCCTCTGACATTGAGCAACGCGCTCTGTATCGCAGGATCCGCTTTCCAGGCCGAGAGACTGGCGGTAATTCCTGCCTGTCCAAGCAGCCGTGTAACCGGCTGACCGCTTATATCCTGTCCATAATGGGCCGCTTCGCCCGATAGTCCAGGAACGACACGAACGGGACCCACCTGAAATGGCAAAGAAATCTCCTGATGAGTTGATGCCACCAATCCTTTCGCAGTGATCTCTCCGGGAACAGGCGAATAGAGAGCTGCCTCAACCGGGTTCTCCGGTAGATCGGCCGTTTTCAAACGCTGATAACCAATCTTGGTATGCCCAGAGAGGGTCAGCCGATCGCCCAATAATGAACCACCAAGAAGATAATGGTCTAACTGCGGTAGCTTTTCAGTTGTCGTATAAAAGTCATTGAGCCTACCGCCAACGGTAAAATCTAAAAGATGACTGTTGCGATAACGCCGCAGATGTACTTCGGATCGATGATCTGTCTCTTGATCCCATTCCTTTTCAAGGTACTGCTCAAGAAAATTTCGATCGCTCACCCATCCAAGTTCGGCTGTGAGCTCACCGGAATCTCCGAGTTGTTGGCGATGCCGAAACAATGCCCTACCCCGACTAAGCTCTTCTGGTGTCAGGTTTCGACGAAAGTTTCCCAGGGTATCGAGTCCCTGATCTCTAATAAACCACGCATCCAAAAATCCAGAGGCAACGTTTTTCGACCCGAAGATTTGAGATAATTGGTATTCAAAATTGGTGCCTACGGCGAACCCACGATCAGTGAAATAGTCGAGTGATAAATCCCACTCAGTACCCTTACCTGCACTTTGTATTCCCAGCAGTTGAAACAAATCGAGGTCGATCAGGTATTGTGTGCCGAAAACGCTGTCATTATTGATTCCGACGCTGGATACATAGGAGGTTGGACGCTCAAGACTGGTTGAAAATTTTGGCCAATAGAGAATCGGTACTCCACTGAGGTATACAAAATTATTCTTGCTATCGACAAATGGCTCGCGACGTAATTGACGAGTACCACTGACAGGATCCGTTTGCCAACGCTCTTCCTCCCGCAAAGTCAACTGTTCACTTTGCAACCAGTAACGAGGTATACCCATTCGGCTACTTGTGATCGCTGCGTCAAAAGCGATGAAGTTACCTTTTGCAACCTGCTGGATGACATCCGCTTTCAACCGCACCAATCCTTTGTAATTGGGAACCGTTGTGATCGCCTCAGCATCCAGAACTAAACCTCGCTCCATCGCCACGTTGTAATACATCGAATCTGCGTAGATGATTCGTTCACCCTGACGAAAAACAATATCCCCTTCAAGGTACAATTCACCCTGCGCTTGGGATAAGTCCTCAGATCCGTTGAACAGATTTGCGACAAGTGGCAACCATCCGATTACTCGATCCGCCGAGATAGAAATTGTTCCCAATTCCATTTGGCGGCCCGACGGCAATTGTGCTGCAACATCGCGAATCAGAACGGTGATTCCCCCGCGAGCAACGATAACAGTCTCACCCAGTTCCGGACGATTGATTGTCTCAACTTGTGGCGGAGATGTCGCGCCCCGGCCCACCAGCTCCACCGATTGTGTTCCCCCACCCACCATAAATTGCAAACCACGACGATCCTCCGCGTTTTTGATTAAATCAGTTGTTGAAGAGGCAGTTGTCGCATTGGAGTCGTTGAATTGGACGGTTTGAATCTCGGGGTGGCTTAATCCGCTCGGATCAGGTGCAGTGGAAATCGAAGCCAATAACCCTTTTGCGATCGCTTGCTTGGAGACGAGACTCAATGCGTCGACAAGGGGTTCCCCAGGTGTGATAAATGTAAAGACCTCTGGCTTCTCTCCGTGCTCAAGCCAACCTTGCTTTGATTCCACTACACATAATCTGCACCGTATACCCTCGGGTAAATCGTCAGCAAGCAGCAGCACCACCTCTGCATTCCGCTGCTTACCACCGACTGTGATCACACAATCGCCTTCAAGCAAGGAAGCATCCGCATTCTCGTGTTTCCAGCGAGATACGCTATTGCCGCGAACCTCGACGACAGAATTCAGGCCCGTTTGAGCGTAAGCCTGCTGCTCGACGGCGAAGAAGCATGCCAAAACTGCTAGAAAGAGCAATGGCGCGCAAGCGATTACATTGCGCCATCCACATGAGATCTCGCAACGATTCGCTATCTTTACAACGGTGGCGTCCGTGCCGACCAAAGCCTTATCCATCTAGAACAGTGATTCCCGTGCCATAAGAAAAAGCACGCTCGGCGAGTGTACGAAGTGGTTTTGTTCGCTCACAAGCGCGAATACACAAGGCAGCTTTACTTTTTCTTGGGAAAAAGTACTTTTTCGCCCTAATCCCATCTTTTTTGGACCGTGAAACTCTCATCGGATTCGTGAAACACGATTTGAGTGTGAATGTAGATTAGATGACGGCTCGAAGACGAAGTGCAGACCGCGGCGTTAAACGACATACTGTTGAACAATGGTGATTCGTTCAAACTGAATTCCATTTAAACACCAAAGCTCAAACCAACAGCAGTAACCCATGACAGATCACACAGTAACTAAGATCGCAGCACGGTGGTCAGCCATCATTCTCTTTTCTGCACTTACTTGGTTGAATCCTGCAGCACTCCCCATCGCCTACTCGCAAGAAGCATCGAGCAACCGCGCTGCACAAGAATCTTTCTCAGCGCTTCTCGATGAAATTTGGGACTTTGAAACCCAAGAGTCACCAATCCTTGCAACCAATATCGGTGATCCGCGAGGACAATCTCGCTTAGCAGATGACAGCGATGAGGCAATTCAAAAGCGGTTTACCAAGCGATCTGATTTTTATGATCGGTTGATGGCACTGAATCCCAAGACCCTGAAGCCTTCGTCAAGAATTGATCACGAACTCACGAAGCTTCGCTTGAAATCGCAACTGGATCGCTTTCGGTATCAAAGTCATCTGATGCCCATCAACAACAGAGAAGGCTTTCACATTAGCTTCCCGGACCTACCGCAAATAATGAATCCGAAATCTGTGAAAGATTTTGAGAATTACATCTCACGCCTAAGAGATTTTTCGCGTTTCACCGATCAACAAATCGCCTTGATGAAGCAAGGCATCAAAGCTGGGCTAACTCAACCAGCCATTATCATGCGTGAATCGGCCAATCAAGCGAAATCACATGTGGTAGATGATCCAAGTCAATCTCTTTTCTATACCGAAGTTCAAGAATCAGCGAAGCAAACATTAACAGTACAGCAATGGAATGACGTATCAAAAGCTATCACCGCAGCGATTACCGAGAGTGTTATACCGAGTTACAGCAAATTTGCTGACTTTTTACGGGAAGAGTATTTGCCGGCGTGCCGCGGTACGATAAGCATCTCTGCTCTACCGCAAGGGCGAGAGTATTATGTGAATCAAATCGAACACTTTACAACGCTTAAACTGACACCTGAAGAATTGTACCAGACAGGCGTAGAGGAGAATCAACGTATCCGTGGGGAGATGAATTCGATTCGACGACGAGTAGGCTTTGATGGCGACCTAGCTGAATTTCTTAAACATTTACGGTCTGACCCTCAATTCTATCCAACGACTGCCGACCAATTGATGAAGGAGGCTGCGTTGATTTTGAAGAAAGCTGATGGACGATTGCCGGAATTATTTGGTCACCTTCCAAGAATCCCATACGGGCTTCGAGAGATCCCTGCCTATGTCGCACCTCAAACAACCTCCGCTTACTATTCACCGCCCGCAACCGATGGTTCACGAGGTGGTTTTTACTATCTAAATACCTATAACCTGTCGTCTCGCCCCCTCTATCAGTTAGAAGCGTTATCGCTGCATGAAGCTGTGCCCGGTCACCACCTCCAACTCGCCATACAGGCTGAATTGAGAGATTTACACCCGATGAGCAGAGAAAGTAATTTCAATGCATTTATCGAGGGTTGGGCTCTCTACAGTGAACGACTCGGGAAGGAAATTGGTTTCTACCAGGACCCTTATCAAGAGTTTGGTCGCTTGAGCATGGAGGCTTGGCGAGCGAGTCGATTGGTAGTGGACACAGGGATCCACTGGTTTGGTTGGTCACGCGACAAGGCAATCAAGTACATGACGGATAACACAGCCTTAAGCCAGCACAACATTGTTGCCGAGGTCGATCGATATATTGGCTGGCCGGCACAGGCTCTCAGTTATAAAACGGGCGAACTCGCGATCCGACGGATTCGAACAGAAGCAGAAGCTAAACTCAAAGAAAAGTTTGACATCCGTGAATTCCACGACCGTGTGCTATCTGCTGGCTCAATACCTCTTCCGCTTCTCGAAGCGAGAATTGATGAATGGATCAATTCAAAAGAGAAATGAGCTTTTTGCCAAGACAAAAACGAGTCACAGCGGCAACGCAGAACTATATTGGTTGCTCGTCAGTGATTCGCCTGTCCTTTGATCGTTTTCTGAGCGACATCCCAAGCCTTCATAAGGTGAGAGGCATAATCATCCGGTTCCAGTAATGCGCTATCGGATTCAATCGCCATTGAAAGCATCCAGCCATCGCCGTATGGATCTGCATTGATTAATGAGGGATCTTCGAGAACGGCCTCATTTAGCTGAACCAATTCACCAGCACACGGAGCAAACAAATCACTCTCAGCTTTCTTGCTCTCGATTGAACCAAGATGCTGTCGATTGGCTACTTGAATTGGTGGATCTAGATCCCAGTCCAAGAAATAAACATCTTGCAACAGTCGCACTGCATACGCCGTAAGGCCAAACAGATAGATGCCTCCCGAGTCTTCTTTAGCCCACATGTGATTTGATACATAATCACGATCACGCGGAAAAGTCGCTTCGTACTCACCCATCATGAACGTAAACCAGTCGTTCGACTCCGAGGATTGAATTTCCGGATCGGGAGGATTGATCACGTGTATCGAACCCCTTGAAACTGTGGTTCAAAAAAAGTGCTCAACAATCCATCAACCCTCAAGAGACCCGTATTGGTTAGTTCAATCGAATCACCACTGATGACCACATCACCAGAACCCACAAGCGAGTCCCACTGCTCCTTAAAGACTGTCTGTATCTCGACACCAAATTTGTTTCGAAAATAGGTTGCATCCAGATAACCTCGCTTGAGGAGCAAGATCATTTCACGAACCAATCGTTGATGTGTCGTGGGCACAAAACCTCTTCCCAAGGGCAACTGATTCTTTGACTCAATTGCATCATAGTAACGATCAAGGTCAGGCAAGTTCTGATAATGAACGCCATTCGCATGGCCAAAACTAGCAACCCCTGTTGCCAACAAATCAGCACCCATCCAAAGGTTGTCACGATAGCTGAAATTAACCTTGCTGGGATCCTTCACAACGGTATAGGCACTACTGACGCTGTAGCCCGCATCCTGAAATTGCTCAAATGCATACTTAACCCACGATCTCTTCGTATCCCAATCAGCCACTGGGCTCTCCGTCTGATTACCCAGAATGTCTTTGCTGAAAACAGTGTTGTACGGTAGTTCCATTTGGTAAATGGTGACACTTTCAGGTGACAGCTCGAGCGTTCTACTGACATTCTCACGCCAATTATCCCAGGTTTCACCGACCATGCCGGAAATAAGGTCGATATTCACATTTGGAAAATCCGCATCTTCAATCCATTGCCAAGCTCGGTGAACTTCCTTTGAAAGATGTGCTCGACCATTGAGCTCGAGTAATTCATCTGAGAAATTTTCCACCCCTAAACTAAGACGTGTTACACCCATTTCCTCACGTAACGTTTTGACTTTCGTCTCGCTCAGGGTACCCGGTTCACATTCAAATGTGACTTCTTCTGCTCCATCCCATGTAATGTGCTCCCTGAGCCGATCCGCCAACTTTGTCAGTTGTTTCGGAGATAGAAAACTTGGTGTACCTCCACCAAAATAAACGAACCTAAAGGGTCTCTCACTCATCACCGGTAGTTGGCTAACCAGTGAGATTTCACTACACAGTGCGTCAACGTAACGCTGAACCTCAGCAGCTTTCACATCGGTGTAGACTTTGAAGTAGCAGAACTTGCATCGCTTTCGACAAAATGGAATATGGAGATACAAGCCGAGAGGAGTTTTTTCTGGGGAAGCAGACTGCAATGCAACCTCAACCTCTGACAAACGGTCCGTTGTCCATTGACTGTAAGGCGGGTAGTTCGAAATAAAATAACTGCCCACATCTGTCTTTTTTTTCTGATCTTCCGTGGATGTCATGTCTTCAAACTGTTTTTCTTAAGTAGCGAAATAAACGGGCCACAAGTCGAGGTCATCGGAACAACGGTCACGTAATCAACCGCAGAAAATCAACTGCGGAGGAGGTAGCGATTAAACCTCAGTTCCGATTCTGATCACCAAAACCAAGCACAGTGAATGTGGGTGTATCAACCGATCCGTTTCAATGATCATGTCGGTCGTACCCTCCCATCCAAATCAGACATTAACATCCTAATGAATAACCAAGGTCCTTCTCCTGGCATTGCACCAACC
>CAXQOB010000196.1:0-18864 GCA_964225475.1 Candidatus Nitrosopumilus sp.
GCTGTACTCGTCGATCACGGTCAGCATGCGGAAAGCCCGTCCATCATGGGTGCGTCCCTGGACGAAGTCATAAGCCCAGACGTGATGCCGCCAGCATGGTCTAAGTTCACAGTACCCGTGCCTGGACCTCCGGTAAGCGTGACATCCGTAAATTCATATTTGCGAATCACACCGTTGCCACTGGTGATCGTCATTACCTGACCATCCGTGACGCGTTGACCGTCACTATCCACGGTGACCATACGTTGCAGTGCACGTGTTTCAAACCAGAAGTTGTGAACTCCACCTGCAACACCATCGCCATCGCCATCGATCGGAGTCCCTGGCACTCCCTCGCGATCGCTATCCTGATCACGAAGAACGTCAAGCTCGTCCACTTGCGGTTCAAACTTCAGATGAAGCTCATAGTCACCCTGAGTGCGTCCACCCTTACCGGTTCCCGAAATGGTTGGGTCGTACTGATCATTGCCACTTGCAGCAACACCCAAGTAGTAAATGCCCTCACCAAGTGAAGCGATGATTCGTGAATCCTCACCAAAGTAATCATCATTGCGATGAACTTTTTCCAGTCCTCCACCGGAAAGCAACAGCGGCGAGAATGTCGTGAGGTCAGCATTCCCAATATCGGTTCCTGCATCGCCAACGACGACCGAAGCTCGGAAAATGGAACTCGCAAAAGGATGATCATTGATCGCGGTGACCAAATCAGAGACCAAGACCTCGGTCACGTTGGGTCCAATTCGCGGCAGGTCAATCAAGATTCCGTTCGGAACCGAATTCCCAGAACGGTCCAATGACTCCAATACCCTAATTTCCGTATCACCGGGGAGCCGATCCGACTGCACAAAACTGATGGATGCGTTATTACCGAGCCGACCCGGCATCAACGCGTCCACCCGCATTTGCATATCTAAACCAAGCCCGAAGTCCGTTGTGATACTCGCCGAGACTTCCTCGAATAAGGTCAATTCCGTGTCGAGTAGACTGGGGTTGGATAGTCGCTCGGAGAAGGTTTCAGCGGTGAGTGTTCCAACCTGCGTTGGATCGTCAAGGTCTACAACGAATCGGAACAGGTCGATATCGACGCTATCCGTGCGATGCAGGTACTGACCGTGCAGCACATCGTAATTATTCGGGAATACGGGCTCGAGATCGGATAACGACTCAATGGATGCATTCAGGAAGGATCCGCTCAGCCCCATCAAAGTGGGTGTCGCATCTCCGCGGCTAGTCACGTCACCTGCGTCAGAGGTCGACAGAAGATCTGACGCGCGCTCGAGCCCCAGAATCAAACCAATACCAGCCGCCGACTTACGCGTGAAATCCTCACCGTAGTCAACATCGAACTCAACGGAATTGGTAAAGACCATCGCCGCTTCGCTGTACCCACCAACTCCATTTGGGTCATTCGGAATGCGCAACGAGGCGTCCAGAACGCCAACATTCGATAAATCTGCGGTGGCTGCTGTTTGAAGCTTGGTCGTGTCACCGACAGCAAACATGATTCCGTCCGCCGAGGTTTCTCTAAACTGCACTCCAATCTTACTCGCCCACAAGTCGAGGCTCTCACGAACTCGTGTCTTCTGAACTTCGGTGATTTGGTTGAGGAAATCGGTCCCCGTCGCGGGATCGGTGGCATAGATTCCGTTGAAGTTGTAAGCGATCTCGGTGACGCCAGCGGTTACATCAGCCCCGAAATTTGGATTGATGTGTCTGAATCGTTGGTTACTACCTGGATCGTTGTCACCGCCAACAGGTTGAATCACGACCGTTTGCGGATCAATGCTCTCACTGAGCAACAAGCTAGTCAGCTGTCCGCCCTGACCAAAGACGCCAACATCGAATGCTTGTTGAAGCGTATCACCCACCGCTACCAGCGTGATCGCTGGCGAATCAACCAGTCGAGTCGGAAGAGCAGTGGTGTTTAGATCCGCGCTGTTTTGAACCGTCGCTGCCAAAGCGATCTCACCGGTTAGCAAATTGGCTGGGTCAGCGATGTAATCAATCAGATCCTGAACGGAAGGCGACGCGCCACCAAAATCGAAAGTGATCTCTCCCAAGGGTCCGGCACCCGCCGCGTGTGCGAGGCCACCGCCACCCGAATCGACAAAACGGACCTGACGCCCCGTTGCCCCTTCTCCTATTGCTGAAACTTCAGACAGTTTCAGGGACAAGCCATCGACTCCAAAATCAACAATGGCCGACGCGATCACTGAAGTCTGAGATGGAGGCAGGATCAGATCGACACGATCGTCCACTGCCGTTCCGATACGCAATCGGAAGGTACCGCCTTCAAGCGGCACACCAGCCATGCCATCCGAATCCGGTCCCAATTCATTCAGATCATCAGCAAAGATGAGTCGGGCGGTGTTCGTTGCGGAATCGTAAACCACCTCCTCTGGGTGATACAGCGCATCGTCACTATTGCGAACTGTACCCTGAGTCAAAAGCAATTGATAGAAACGGGGGTTCTCGGCTGAGCGGATGGTTGGGTTACCGGCTTCATCATTCTCAACGAATAGAGGATCTTCGTTGAAGTAAACAACAATCTCATCACGGTTCTGACGCAGCGTTCCATCGGCCAGACGTACCACTGGCTGTGGTACAACGGACTCAACCAGAGCACCTAACTTCAAATTGAATCGAGTGGTATCAACACGTTGACCCGTGACGCGTGGTTGGAGAAATTCGCCGAAACTGTTTCGAAGGCCAACGATTCCCTTAGAGGGATCGTCATAGCCATACACTTCAACCTTGTATTGATCGTCCGGTAAAGTTTCCGAGAAACGGACGATCACTTCGTTGTCAGCATTGTCAGCAAGGCTGACGAGATCCGGTTGGATCACGATGTCGTCAGAGGTTCCAAGCTGTCCATCATCGCCGGCACGAGAAATCTGAACGGCGTCGAAAGTACCGGGATCAATGCTCTGATCCTGATCAAAACGCAACGTCAGTGTTCGCGGCGCGGTGCCAACGGTTGAATCATCAACGATCAAATCACCGACATTGGGTTGTATTCCAATCAACTGAGGACCAGCCAACAGTTGCCTTGGCTCCAATGTCTCCAAAAGATGTCGACGACGCTTGCTACGACTGAGCTTCCGTCCATTAGGACGCTCCTTGCCGAACTTGCGCACGTCACTGTTTAGTGTAGAGACCGCCGAAATATTTTTTCGCTTACGCGAGGTCATAGACCGAACCTTCCAGGCAATGTGTTCTCCGCTGATGCATCAGTGGAGTTCACAGTGAAACGGTGGTAGTAGGTAAACAGCCAGCGGAACGTTTTACGGATTGAGAAGCCCTTGGCTGTACCTAACGACTTGCTAACGTTGCCTGCACCCAAAGGCGCGACATGACGTAGACAGTCGCCAAGTATAGTTGGACCCAAAAAACCCGCAAACATTTGCTGATTTGCTTATCCTGACTTGAAAAATATTGATGAGTATAGACGAGTGGCGTTTCCCTAGGCTGATCACGCTACTCGCTACGAATCCAACCAAAATGCAGCTTTTTGCACCTTGATTGTGCCCGACCTTCCGTGCTCGGACCGAAATTCTAGGACGGCTAAGGGTGCCAAAAAGTTCCAACGATGACCCCCACCGGCTCCGAGCACCGACTCATGAATCGGTACTTGCGAGCGCATTCCGTCCCCTAAATCTCGATGTGAAAACGGTTGGACAGGGCAAATATTGCTGAGATTTCCGATTTTGCCTATGCCAACCTGCCCGCTTTCTCGGGTTGAAGACAAACTGAAGGCCATAAGATCGTTTTGAACCGCAATTTTCGATCACAACGCCCCCTTCTGACCAAAAAAACAACCCGAATGGGGTATATGAATCCACTCCTCAGGCACTGGCTTTTCCTGCCTATTGAGGGGCGCGACTCCGATCGGGTCTCCGTCTTCACAAAGGAGAACCTCCGTCTCCTTGGATCGGACCTCCGAGTTGTGCTGCATAGAGGGCCGTTACGAGAAGGGTCATCTAAACGGAGTCATCGGGGAATTCATCATCGTCGGGGTCACGATCTGGATGCAACGGATCGTGAGGGTCAAAAAAAAGATCTGCCAGACCCAATGGGACAGACTCACCTCCCAAAGCGCGACGCTTGCGTTTTGAAAGCTCCTCAAGATCTGTCGCCTCTTCACCAAGGCAACGCTCCAACGCCTCTTGCCACGCCTGATCACGACTAAGAGGATGGCCGAGGTCCTGCTGCAGACGCTTGATCGCATAACGAAGGAGATTGATTCCATCGCGTGGAGAAAAGTCGAGCTTGAGTTGATGCGAAGCTTGCAGGAACTCGACCGTCATCGCCAGCATTTCATCTTCGGCATAGGGGAGGTGGTACTTTAAGATCGCCATCTCGTCTTGCTTGTTAGGAAAGCCAACCTTCAAGGTCGGCTGCAAACGACTGAGGATGTAATCAGGGATTTCAAACGTTGATTCATCATCGTTCATCGTGATCGCCGCTCTGAAATTTAGCGATGCAGGAATTTGAATCCCGGCGACGATGGATTCAACCATCCGCCTTCCATCAAATAGCGGCGCCAACGAAGCCCACGATTTTTCGTTCATCCTGTTGCCCTCGTCCAAGAGGCAAATGCCACCGGTGATCATCGCCGACACGAGAGGGGAGGCATGATAGGAGATGCTCCCACCCTGACCAAGAACCGGAGTGACGAGAAGGTCTTCCGGACGCGTATCTGCTGTGCACTGATAGATATAGAGTGGTAAGCCCTGTTGTTTTGCGGCAGCGATGACCAGTTGTGTTTTCCCAACTCCTGGCGATCCCACAAGTCGCGGAGTTAATGGCAGGTCGGATTCATCGACGGTAATCCAGCACGCAAGCAACTGCAGCAGGATTTCGCTCTGGCCAATCCACTGAGCTGACCCAGAGTATGGCTGTGATAATTTCAGACGAACCCCTTCAATCTCAACAAAGTTGCCGGTCTGGTCGACACGTCTTTCATCTTGCAAAGTACCCTCACCATTTGTCGAACGATCCAAAATCTTCTCCGGCAACGCGTCACTTTGATCAGTGGGATTACCCTCATCATTCATGTATCAAACCCTTTTGGATCAAGAGAATTGATCAGTGTAATGATCGAATTCTAAAGCAATCAATTAAATCAGTGTTTTTACGTCGTATTGTGATTGATGACTGCCTCGCAAGACCAGAGACGCTTGTTGCTCGAAAACACCCAATGCGAACAAGATTAAATTTTGCTGAGTCTTTCTGCCTTCAATTCACGTCTACGCTGGTCACTAGACAACCTCAAGAAGAGGAAAGGGGAAGTAACGGATCAGAAGCTTGAGGCTGTCCTCCAGCAACATCCATTTGTATCGTCAGATGCCTTCTCCAAACCTGATCGTCCGCGGAAGGGAAATCATTACGAAAGTGAACGCCTCGGGATTCTGTTCTTGCCAGGGCGGAATCAACGATACAAGCCGACAACAAAAGCATGTTCTGCAGTTCCCATCCCTGAATGGAATCGAACTGATGGGGCATCACGTAGGCCGCAAATGATCGAATTGAATCGAGAGCTTCCTTCAGACCATCAGCAGAACGCTCCACACCCACCAAACGTCCCATCAGGCTTTTTAAGGAAACTCGTACATCCGCAATATCAACAGCTTCACTCGGTCGATGAACCGGGTGTTCTAAAGGTAACGCTACCATCTGTTGGGATCCCTCAGCCGCGGAACGTGAGGCGGATTCTCCCGCGTGAGCGCCGTACACCAAACCCTCGAGAAGGCTGTTACTGGCAAGTCGATTTGCTCCATGCAACCCGCTGCTTGTCACCTCACCGGCTGCCCACAAACCAGGTAAGGACGTTCGTCCCTTTCGGTCGATCGACACACCTCCAATCATATAATGTGCACCGGGCCTGACCGGAATCCGATCACGAGCAATATCAAGTCCAAAGTTAGCGCACGCCTTCGCAATCCCCGGGAAACGTTTATGCACGTAGTCCGAATCGAGATGAGTCAAATCGAGATAAACATTGGAGTGCTTGGTCTTCTCCATCTGACGAATGATTGACTGGCTAACAATATCTCTCGGAGCAAGTTCACCTCGTTGGTCATAAGCGGGCATGAATCGATCACCGTGTGTATCAACCAACCGAGCACCCTCACCTCGCAACGCCTCGGTGATGAGTGAACGCGAGGCTCCAGCGATATAAAGAACCGTCGGGTGAAACTGCATGAACTCCATATCTCGTAATTGCACCCCTGCTCGGTAGGCCAGTGCCTGACCATCACCCGTAGCGACGGGAGGATTGGTTGATTCGCGGAACACCTGACCTGCGCCACCGGAGCAAAGAATGGTTTCCTTGGCCCAAACCATTACAGGCTGCTTTCCTTTTTGAATAATCAGAGCACCCCGACAACGTCCCTCGTGTGTCAACAAATCAACCGTGAAGGCATTTTCCCAGATATCAATATTAGGTTGATCCCGCGTTCTCGAGATGATCGCTCGCATGATTTCGCGGCCTGTAGCGTCACCCTGTGCATGAACAATCCGCTCCCGAGAATGCCCACCCTCGCGTCCCAACGATAATTCACCCTCGCGCTGATCAAATTGCGTACCCCAACTCACCAACTCCTCGATCCGTCGTGGACCCTCACGAATGACCCAATCGACGATATCGGGATCACACAAATTTCCGCCCGCACCCAATGTGTCCTCAACGTGCGATTCGAAACAATCCTCCGGATCCAAAACCCCTGCAATTCCACCTTGGGCATAGGCGCTATTCGATTCTGCCAATTGGTCTTTGGTCACAATGAGCGCAGTTTGATTGGATGCCACCGCATTGGCCGCTCTCAGTCCCGCAAGTCCACCGCCGATAATCAAAATATCGGTGAAGCGGTGCAACGCCCTTCGCGAATCAAATGGCAATAAATATCGCGGAGTCAACATTCGTTTCTTTTCATGTTCCAAATGAGAAAATATGCAAAAGTCTCTCGACTCACCCTTTCTACCCTACCTAACAAGCAAGCCAAAGGAAAACCGAGTCGAAGCCGTCGTGGATATTGATCTGATTTCAATCCAATCGCATGCATTTGCAAGAGAACTGACCCATGACCAACGGGGGGTGATTTCATTTTTCACCACAAAACTGATTGGTTTATCTTCAATTGATCACTTAGCTGGCGGATGTGGCGGTCCCCCATCGCGACCGCGGGCATTCAGTTCTGATCACCGACAGAAGCGTGAAATAGAATAGCGAAAAAATTTGTTGAGCTTCACTGCACCTCGACATCCAATCACTCGAGCGGATAGGCTTGTGATCCTAACATGCATCAATTTGCGTGCGTTCGCCCTGCAATGAGCTCCTGTTTACAGTCCTTCCCTCAGTCGCAATGGATCGATTTACCGTGATTCAAGAGGTAGATCACTCAACACCCGGCGTACTGAACCCTGTCGGCAAGCAAACAGTCTTTCTGGGTAGAATTGGTTTTTGATGGATGAACGGAACAGCAAATTCGATTCGGCACGATGCCCCGGTCCACAGTAACACTCGCACCTCGGTTCAGGATACCCCTTCATGCAGACACCTCACGGCATGGATAATGACTCTGAAATGGATCCACAGCTAACCACGATCCAGCCAGGCGGAGGAGTGGTAATGTCCATGGAACTTGCATGGGGAAAACTCAGGCGAATTCTTCTTAAGACATTTCGTCCGGGCTATGTGAAAAAGATGGCGGAAACACGACAGGGAAGTCGTGGAACCTTACCCTTCGAACCGATTGACCCAAGGGATCTGAAGTACTACCGAAACCAGAACACCTACTGGTGGGACGTATCAGATGATCCTTTCACATGGCGAGATCACCTACCCTTTGTGCGCGTCGGCCTTGCGGAACTTCTGGTTTTGGGAGGAGGCTTTGGCATCATTGCAATTGTGGCTGGCATCATTAACCCATTACTTGCAATTCCCCCCCTTGTGATCAGCGTGCTGATCGCGTGGTTTTTTCGCGACCCAAACCGACAAGTACCGAGTCAACTTGGAACCGTTGTTTCACCTGCCGATGGTAAACTGGTCCAGATTGAAACCATTGAAGACCCTGAACTCGGCAAATGTGTGCAATTCGGAATCTTCCTATCCATCTTTAACGTACACGCGAATCGAGCTTCACTCCCGGGAAAGGTTGTTGCGGTTCGCTATCGCCCCGGAAAGTTTCTCAATGCATTGCGACCTGAATCGGCCCAAGAGAATGAGAATCTTGATGTTGTTCTGATCGACAACGGAGAGACTCATTCGGAAGGAGAACCCAGGAAGTTTAGAATCCGACAGATCACAGGGCAATTCGCGCGGCGAATTGTCTGCTGGGTACGTCCGGGAGATATTCTTGGAAGAGGGGAAATGTACGGGATGATTAAACTCGGGTCTCGAACCGAACTTATTATTCCCGCAGAGGATTCACTCGAAATCGTCGCAAAGATTGGTGATAAAATCTGTGCGGGTAGCACGACACTTGCAAAATATCAAACCACTGCCAATCAACCCAACAACGTTCCTACCTAAGGATCGATCAAGAAATCCAACTTCAAAAAGCTAGACTGCTAAACTGTTAAAGCCAAATCCCACACTTCCAGCGATGACGACGGCCAACCGCGAATGAGCGAATTGAAGCGAGAATTGCATCCCGCACCCCAGAAATCCGATGACCCATCACTTGAGGAAGGGCTAGCGGAATCGGATGCCACTGAAGAAGTAAACACCTCTTCGAAGGGGCGAAAACGCCGACGCAAACGCCGTCTGACACTGGCCGTCCTGCCAACACTACTCACTCTGGGTAACGGTGTATGTGGTCTTGCTGCGATTGCGATCGCGATGAGCGATGACCCACGGTGGACGAATGAAACCCAGCTTCTTATCGCTGGCACGCTTATTTTCGGTGGAATGCTGTTTGATGCGCTCGATGGCTCCGCGGCTCGGATGACAGGTCAGGAAAGTCAGTTTGGGGCCGAACTTGATAGCCTCTGTGACGCGATCACCTTCGGCACCGCACCGGCGGTAATCGTTTGGGAATACTCACACGGCATGGCACTTCCTCAAAAGATCAGCTGGGGCATTGGTGTGCTCTTCACGCTATGTGTCCTAATTCGCTTGGCGAGATTCAACGTTGAAACCGACGAAGATGACTCCCATGAAGGGTTTGATGGACTACCGAGCCCGGCCGCTGCTGGCACCTTGGCATCCTTCGCAATTGCAATGCCGGAACTTGCAGGGTATGCCAATGACCCTGAATACCCTGAGCGTGTGCAGTGGATTGCTCAACAGCTGCTGAACGGTTCCCAATACTTCATGGCAGCATTAACACTGGTGTTAGCGTACCTGATGGTCTCACGCTTTCAGTACAAACACGTTTTTCAACAACTCGTTCAGGGCAGACGCGCTCCGCATCAAATTGGCCAAGCGCTATTCATTTTGATTGGAGCATCCGTTCTTCACTGGCTCGCGCTACCGATAGCGTTTTGTTACTATGCCTTTTCGCCACCGATTCGAAGCGTAATCACTCAGACAAGAAAACCGCAGCAAAATACGACAAGCTGAATTGACAACTGAAGTCGAACCAATTGATTTCCTCTACCGGCTCGAAGTACAAGCCCACGCCATGAAGAGCCAATAGCAACTAACCCGGTGTAAATCAGAGAGCATTGAGCCGCTATGCCAACGAATCGATAACACCATTGAACGATCGACTCGGTCGCATGGCTTTCGAGACCAACTCAGGGTTGGGCTGATAATAGCCCCCAATATCAACCGCGATTCCCTGCGAGGCATTCATCTCTTCAATGATTACATTCTCGAGCTCTGAAAGCTGATTTGAAATTGGCTCGAATCGTTCACGAAGCTGAAGGTCTTTCTCCTGACTGGCCAAAGCACGAGCCCAATACAAGCTCAGATAGAAATGACTACCCCGATTATCTAATTCATTGACACGCCGACTGGGCGACTTGTCCTCATTGAGAATCGATGCAATCGCTTCATCAAGAGCGGATGCAAGGACTAACACTTTGTCATTCGACGTTTTCTGACCCAAATCCTCCAATGAAACTCCCAATGCGAGGAACTCGCCAAGAGAATCCCACCTTAGGTGCCCCTCCTCGAGGAACTGTTGGACATGCTTAGGTGCTGATCCACCAGCGCCGGTTTCGAACAGTCCTCCCCCAGCCAATAATGGCACGATCGATAACATCTTGGCGCTTGTACCGAGTTCAAGAATCGGAAACAGATCCGTCAGGTAATCCCTCAAGACATTACCGGTTACTGCGATGGAATCTTTTCCTTCCTTGGCTCTCTGGCAAGCGTGCTTTGTTGCATCGACAGGCGACATGATTTGAATATCGAGTCCCTCAACATCATGTTGCGGCAGGTAAGCATTGACTTTTTCAATTAAATTTGCATCGTGCGCTCGGTTGGGATCCAACCAGAAAACGGTTGAAGCCCCTGTTAATCGGGCTCGCACCACTGCTAGACGCACCCAATCCTGAATAGGAATATCCTTGGTTTGGCACATACGCCATAAGTCGCCTGCCTCCACATCGTGCTGCATGAGCACTGTTCCATCACTTGCCACGACTCGAACCTGCCCTGCCTCAGATAGCTCAAAGGTCTTGTCATGGGATCCATACTCCTCAGCTTTCTGAGCCATTAAGCCGATGTTCGAAACGTTACCCATCGTGGTTACATCGAACGCTCCATTCTCTTTGCAAAAATCAATCGTTGCCTGATAAACCCCTGCGTAGCTACGATCAGGAATCAGTGCCTTGGTATCGTGGAGCTTCCCGTCAGGACCCCACATTTGTCCGGAGGCTCGAATGGCTGCAGGCATCGACGCATCAATAATGATGTCGCTCGGCACATGAAGATTGGTGATCCCTTTCTCCGAATCTACCATCGCCAACGAAGGTCCCTCTGAATAGATGGAGTCAATCTCTGAAGTGATCTGATCCTGTTGCTCCTGCGGCAACTGCTTAATCTTCGCATAGAGATCACCAATCCCATTACTGACTTCTACGTTCAGCGGTAAGAGGACATCAGCATACTTATCAAACATCCTCTGGTAATACGATGAAACAGCGTGACCAAAGATGATAGGATCAGAAACCTTCATCATGGTTGCTTTCATGTGCAACGACAGAAGAATCGAATTATCCTTGGCATCTTGTATTTCGCGCTGAAAGTAGGATCGCAATGCTTTGCAACTCATCCGAGATGCGTCGATTACCTCTCCTTCGAGTAGGCCAAGTTGATCCTTTAGGATGGTGATCTCACCCGTTGGACTCACGTGCTCGATGGACACGTTGTCCGCCTTTTTCATTACATGAGATTGCTCGCTTCCGTAGAAGTCACCCTCCGACATGGATGCAACGTGACTCTTGGATTGAGACGACCAAGATCCCATTGAATGAGGATGCTGCTGAGCGTATTCCTTGACCGGCTTCGCAACTCGACGATCGGAATTACCTTCGCGTAATACTGGGTTCACCGCGCTTCCAAGCACTTTCGCGTAGCGTTTCTTAATGGCTACCTCTTCCTCCGTCTCGGGTTCCTCCGGGTATGCTGGAACCGAGTATCCGTGACTCTGCAATTCAGCGATTGCAGCTATCAGTTGGGGAATCGAAGCGCTAATGTTGGGCAACTTAACAATATTGGCTTCCGCTCGCTTTGCGAGCTCTCCCAACTGACTTAACGCATCCTCTTGTTGTTGTTCCGGTGACAGATGCTCTGGAAAGGCAGCAATGATTCGTCCGGACAATGAAATGTCCTTGAGTTCGACATCAACATCCGCTACCCCAACAAATGCTCGCAAGATCGGCAGAAGAGAAGCGGTTGCAAGTGCGGGTGCTTCGTCTGTGAGGGTGTATGTAATTTTTGTCTTGTTGTCAGTCACGCTAATCCTCAAATTCCCGGTGGGGTCACCTCATCAGGTAATTGTTGGGCATACAGCCTTCACAAAAACCTTCTACCATTTAATGAAATCTAATTCCTATTCGCATTCAGCTCGCCGAACCGTCTCGCTGCACGGCAAAGACGTAGGATGATGCCGGAACTAAGTCGGGCGTGGGGACAAAACCCTGACCCGATTTTTGATGACTACTTTGACTCGTCCCAAACTTCGTCAGTCTGCATAAAGCCTGAGGTCCATCCCCCTCAACCTTTCTTGTGTGGCAGTGACCGAGGTGAAGCAATCTCGGTGATTACTTCACATGGGTACGCTATCTCGAACGCCCGGTGTGATCCAATCACGCAAACATCGTAACACCGATTCCGTAGATTGGGTGGGGGGGTATTATCTTAAAAAAGTTTTAGAAAAACACGCCATATCCAACCGACATCTGTGGACGTTGGAGACCTACGACAGACCACCCTCAAACCTTGGGGTTTTGTCGGGTTTCTCAACATTTCAACCCAATTGATCAAACCTGTTTCTTTGTCAATGAAAACCCACCACGGGCCGATCCCCGAGCTATCCACAACGAAGCAACCACACCACAATAAGGCATCTAAAATGAGAAACGATGTGAAAATGGCTTCCAACAGAAGGCGAAACGGGACTTCGAAGTTCTTTCAAAAAGATAAAAAGGGTATCACTCCCCCAAGGATTCATTCATCTGAACATGTCGTGATGATTGAAGTGAATGCCACAGGCATTGGGTAAGATTGATTGGGTGAGTTCGCTGAATTAGCTGTTAAACCGAATTAATGACACGAGGCTACATTTTATCCTCACATTCGACCCTCGAGATTAGCGTTGTCCGATTCCAAACCATCTATCGATCTTGCCTCGGCAACCACCATCGTCATCGCCAGCATGATTGGCGTCGGTGTTTACACCACCAGTGGGTTCACCCTGCTAGCGCTAAAAGACTCCAGAATGGTCGTAATAGCCTGGACCGTCGGGGGACTGATTGCGATTTGCGGTGCGATTGGATACTCAGCACTTGCTGCTAGATTCAAAGAATCCGGAGGGGAATACCTGTTCCTATCCAAGACAGTCCACCCAGCGGCAGGAATCATGGCTGGCTGGGTATCAATTCTTGCAGGCTTCACTGGAGCGATTGCCGCTGCCGCTATTGGAATTGAACTTTACATCTCGGACATGCTGAAAACCGCATTTGGCGAGGCATTGCTTCCTGAAAACGTCAAGGTCATTGCGATAGCGAGCGTGGCGGTTGCGGGGACGTTGCACTGTATTGGCTTGCGGTTCGCAGCGCGCGTTCAAGATGCAATCGTAGTGATAAAAATCATCATGATCACTGCATTCATTGGCTTCGCCTTACTATCACTGGACCAATGGACTGGAGGCACTACCCGTACTGCTGAGATCGCTCCGACCTTCGATCTGTTGGTATTTGCGAAACAACTTGTTTGGATCTCGTTTAGCTACCTTGGTTTTAACGCCGCCATCTATCTATCGGGCGAAGTGACAGATTCCGGCAAGAATGTACCTCGAGCAATGATCATTGGAACCTCCGTGGTCACGCTTCTTTACATCATCCTTAACACAATTTTTGTCTACGCACCCTCACCGACAGAAGTCTTGTCGGATGAGAACCTACCGAAGGTCGCTGCCGTTGCGGCGCAATCGATCGGTGGTCCTTATCTGGCAAACCTTGTCAGTGTTGTCATCGTGGTATCCCTGTTCACGTCGGTCTCGGCGATGACCATGACCGGTCCGCGTGTTTACGCAAAGATGGCCGAGGACGGAGTACTCCCTGCTAACTTTCCATTCTGCACAACCAACCCCGCTGTGACAATTATTTACCAATGCCTCGCATCAATTTTCGTAATCTGTTTTTCCTCACTTGGAGAATTACTTGAGTACTTGGGTCTAACACTATCGCTCTGCTCAGCGTTTACTGTTGGATCGTTGTTCCTGATCAAAAGCAATACAAGTGATCAGGGCATATCCGGTGCCCCGGAAATCGCACCGAAAATTGCGGCGAAAATTGCAGCGATCCTCTTTGTCACGGCCACACTCACATTCGCAATTCTCTTCGCCATTGGAGAGTTTACGGAAAACGAGAAACCCTACTCCGTGATTGCAGCATGCCTCACCTTCCTCCTTGGATGTTTCGAATACTTCAAAATGAAGTTACGCGATTGGTAGATCGATCTGACCCAAAATGACTCAAAAAGAATTCACTCGTGAGAAGCACGTCTAACAGGTACATCGGGTCAAGATTTTCACCCAATCACGTACGACAACAGAGCAGGGGAGCGACCAGCGGCTTGAATTGTGAATGCTATTTACGTTTTGAATCAAAGCATCTGAAACACGTAACCGTAAAGCTTGGTTAATGAGTGAAGTTGATGGACTGCTGCAATCTTACTTCACCACGTGAATCTCGAATGTCCAATGAAACAATGGGATGGCTGGACTCCCAATCAATCTCGATGACACCAAAGTTTCTCTCATGAAAGGTCGTCGAACCTACTCGAAATTGATTTTCACTGGGTGTTCCTCGAGAGTGTTTTTGATTCAAACTGCTTGAGGTTAATTCATACAAAGGGTACTCAAGGACATCATCGAGGCAAGACAGTTCTGACCAATGGCGATCTCCACTCAAAAGCACAACCCCCTGTGCATTCGTGGAACGCAACATTTTCAAAAACCGCTCTCGCTCAAGAGGTAGGTTACTCCAAGTCTCCTGCCCGGCTGACTCAGCAATTAATTGAATACTTGTCACGATGAATCGCAAATCCGCTTGTTCCTGCAATCGATCATGAAGCCACTGCCATTGAGCTTCGCCCAGCAAAGTCTTTTCAGGATCGGCATCTGGTACGTAGGGCCCCGCAAGTCGTCGGGCTACGCCCTTCTTGAGTGCTGATCGAAAAAATCGCGTGTCCAGAAGAATGATTTGCACACGGCGATCATCACTACCAAAAATTTGAGAATGGTAGACACCTTCTCGTTTCCACCTCTCGGACTGCTCAGGAACTTGCCAAAACCGCAAAAACTCGATTTGTGATTCGTGACGATACGGATAATCAGAGCCCGCGTCATTGCGACCAAAATCGTGATCGTCCCAGGTTGCCAGAATTGGAACTGCGTTTGCAAAACGAGAATAATCCGGATTCCGTCTCAGGGTTTCGTACTTGCCCCGAAGCACCTTCATATCGTCTGTGTCGCCATAAATATTATCACCGATCAGCAACGCTAAATCAGGCTTGACGTCCAGCATGCGGCGAAAAATCAACATCGGCTGATCTTGCTTGATACATGATCCAAAAACGATCCTATGAATCTGAACATCGGCAAGGGAATGCTTAGAACTCTGTGGCGGTTTAGATGACGTTTTCTGATCCACTTGGAATTCCTGTCCATGCAAGGATGAAGTGAAAGAAAAAACCAGGGACATGCAAACAGGGAGCAAATAACTGTCTCGAGTGCAGTGCAAAAAGCTTACAAAGTTAACCATAGAAAAAATCATTCGCTTGATCGTCGAGTAGGCGGTCGGAATAAATGATCACCGCGTTTGGCAGCTTGATGGGTTGCATGAGAATCCATTTCAACTCCTGGGTCACCTTGTGTCTTCAACCAGTGATCCAACTCCTGCCGAAGCTCATTGAGAATCATTTCGTACTGCGGCTCGGCAATGAGAGTCTCGAGCTCATAGGGATCTTTTTTCGTGTGATACAACGCCTCGGGAGGCCTCTGCATGTAACGCTGAACTAAATCGTAAGTCTGCGGTGTATTCCAAGAATCCCAGACCCACGTCTGCCAATACGGGTTGTTTAACGCGCCGCTACCTCTCAAACCCATTAAATGTTTCTCAATATAAAGACGGTGTGGCTGAAGATTTCGCACATAACGAAATTCTCCATTACTAATCGTTCGTATCGGATAGGGTGGCCCCTCAGGAACGTTGTTATGAGCGCCATAAGCGTAGCGACGATGTCTTGATTGTTCATCCAAAATCACAGAAAGAAAACTACGACCATCCACGGACAGTTTTGATAGATCTCCACCTGCCGCCTCAATCAGTGTCGGCACGACATCCGCGTAATGCACGATCGCCTCTGTACTCCTGCCACTCTCAATTACATTTGGCCAACGCAGCACCAACCCTGTATGCAATCCGGTATCCCAATTGGTCCATTTATTTCCGGGAAACTGAGAGCCTTGCTCCGACGTAAATATGACAAGCGTCTCCGATGCCTTACCTGATTCGTCCAACAGGGAAATTAACTCTCCGACCTGCGAGTCCATATACGTAATCTCCGCGAGGTACCGTGAATACGCCTCACGAGTCAGCTCCGTATCAGCCAGATTGGAGGGAAGCTCAAGCTTCTCGGGTGGATAAACCGAGGCGTCTCCCATGACCCAGGGAACATGTGGCTCAACTAGTGCCACCACTAAACAGAATGGCTGCGTGCCATTTCGTGTGATGAATTCATTGACACCACGAAGATGATGCTCTCTAGTCGGATCACGAACACAGCTTGCATCGAAGCCGTCAACAGTCTCAAACGGATATGCTTTTTTGGGTTGCACATGCACCTTACCCGCAATCCCAACGCGATATCCATAGCCCGATAGATAATGCGGTAAACTGCGAGTCTCATCAAAACTCGCTGAATGATTCCACGCGCAGCCATTGCCCATTGGAAACATCCCTGAATAAAGTTCAGCACGACAAGGCTGACACATGGCTGAGGTCAGAAAAGCATTTCGAAAGATTAGACCTTCACTGGCAAGTTGATCAATGTTTGGAGTCCTCGCATTCTTGCCACCATAAATTGGCAAGTCGTTATGCGTGCAATCATCTGCCATCACAATCAAAACATTCGGTTGATCCTTAGCATTAGCCTTTGTGCAAAAGCTCGCTGCAAGTGCCAACACCACGAAGACACCCGGCAATATGCTTGAGCCGCGAACAACAATCTTTCGTTTAGAAATCATTACACCCGTCGGCGATAAAAGTCTTAGTCGTTCCTAAATGAAGTGGATCTGAGGTGCTAGTTTTTGCATCTCCGCCTCGAGCAGATTGCTGGGCTCCTGATCGCCTGCATCGCACTCGATGTTGAACCCCGGTGAACCAATCGATGGAGAAGCATTTGTTTTCACCAAACAGCACACCGCTTAGCATAAGCTTTTGATCTTAGCTAAGCTCATGATGATGCAGGTCGCCAATCATAAACAGATTCGAGGATCTGCCCGATGACACCTGCAAGGTGTTGCATGCGTACTGGCTTACTCAATACGTCGAACGCACGCATGCGTTTCGCCTCCGCACGAACCGCATCATCCAATTCAGCGCTCATCAGCACGAGCGGTGGGCTGACGGGTTTGTCATAGAGTCTTCTCATGACATCCAACCCCGTCAGACGTGGCATGTGGAGATCAACCAATGCAACGTGAATCTCGTCCCGTTGCATCACATCCAGCGCTTCTTCACCATCACACGCCTCGGTGACGCGATAGCCTCGACGAACGAGGCCCTCACAAACGACTTGACGAAACGCCATGTCATCATCGGTTACAAGCAAATTAGGGGTGTCTAACATTTCGGCAAACCATGTTGCTGGCGACTTCGTGTCACAAGTTGAAGATTTTAACCTTAGAGGTCAGATGCGTGTGGTCCATCTAAGATAACCTGTTACAAGAAAGTGATGCAAATCAAACTTACGCTATGATGTTAATTCATGGCCGAGAACTGGCCATAATTGATCGACCCCCTTTTTGTCTTCAGGGACCCGGAAAGGCCGTCAGCTCCTGATGACCTGCAGAATCGTTCCGAGAATCAACCGGGCCGCTTCAACCCCTTCCGTCCGTCCAAAATCGTCTCCAACAGCGAATTTCACGATGCCCACCATTGCCACACCTCAGGATGTTGGAACTCTATCGAAGAAGATTATTGCCAATGTGGAGCAAGCAATTGTTGGAAAACGCAAGCAACTCATCCTATCACTGGTGACCTGGCTCAGCGGTGGTCATCTGCTTTTGGAGGACGTGCCGGGGGTCGCCAAGACAATGCTAGCAAGGGCATTGGCGCGAAGTGTCGGATGCCGTTTCAAGCGGGTCCAGTGCACCCCTGACTTGCTCCCCACCGATGTTACAGGCACCTCAATTTTCAATCAGAAGACGGGAGAATTTGAATTTCGCGCAGGACCAGTCTTCACACAAATCCTACTGGCCGATGAAATCAATCGTGCGACTCCCAGAACCCAAGCGTCGCTACTTGAGGCAATGGCCGAGTCGCGAGTCACCGCCGATGGAGTCACCCATTCGTTAGAACCACCCTTTGTCGTTATTGCGACCCAAAACCCTGTGGACCATGAGGGCACCTTCCCCTTACCTGAGGCGCAACTCGACCGTTTTATGATGAAATTCTCACTCGGCTATCCATCAATGGAGGAAGAGCTTCGAATGCTGGAATTGATTCAACATCAACACCCAGTGGAAACGCTGCAGCCAGTTGCGAGTGCTGAGGAAATCAATGCCGCCCAATCGGTCGTTCGTAATATTCACGTCGACCCTCGAGTTCGTCAGTACCTATTGCAAATTGTGTCTGAAACTCGCCGCCATGCTGACATTGCTCTCGGTGGCAGTCCACGTGCAACCATTGCTCTGTTTCGATGTTCTCAGGCAATGGCCGCGGTCTTAGGTAGATCGTATGTCCTACCAGATGACATCAAGAAGATAGTTGCTCCGGTCATGAACCACCGAGTGATTATTCGGCCAGAGAGTCGTTTAAGAAAAGTCAATGCTGAAAAGGTCGTTGAGGAGATTGTTTGAGAGATTGCTGTACCTAACATAGAAAAAACGAAGTAAAGAATTCAAGACGGATTCAAAGCAACCTTTTTACCTTACTCACTTTAAAAGACAACATGATCTTAAT
>CAXQOB010000197.1:0-41037 GCA_964225475.1 Candidatus Nitrosopumilus sp.
TGAAAACGAATCAGTTCAGTGCCAATCTGCATGGATTGCTTTGCATCTGCAGAGCTTGCATCTCGAAAAATAGAATCGAGAACGCCCAGGTTATTCTGTGCTTGCCGGGCGAGCTCCGTTTTCCCGAGTCGACCAAAGGCAGCAGCCATGGCTCGAACCGCTCGCCGATTCGTTGGATCTAAGGATAATGTTTCCGCAAAAGCTCGTATTGCTGCACGGTCCTGCTCCTGATGCACACACCAAAGACCGATTGCTAACCAATACCCGGGATAATCATCGGTGCCCTCGGGTAGTTCACTCGCCCATAGGGCCAACCTCTCCAGTTCCACCTTTTCTGCCAAGATTCGACCCTGGAGTGCCGCAATCGCCGGATGCTTTTTCACCTTCAACAGATCATCCAAAATAAGTAATGCTTCCTCTGGCTTTCCCTCTGCGACGAAGCGACGACGTGCAACACCTAAATCAAACATCGAACCCTTGGCATCACCAACAGCACCCTTGAAAGAAACAAGTTCAAAGGGACCACTGAGATCAATCAGACTAAGCACCTCCCGAGGCAACGCAGCACCAAGACGAATCAATTCGGTGACATGCTGACTTGCTTCATAACGACGGCCCTCCCCATTAAGCAATTGCGCGAGGGCTCGATGTGCTCTGGCGTCACCGGGCGCTCTCTGAATTGCTAAACGACAGACTGCCTCGGCTCGCTCGAGCTTGAGATCACGCAAATACCAATCGAACGCTTTCATCATAGGACTCACCGGATCAGGGATCGGTTGCCTTGATATCTCCAGTGCAATTACCGCTGCCTGGGAGTATTTGCCAGACCTCGCGAGATTCTCCGCCTTAGAAATCTTTTGCTCGATCGCTAAGAAATCGATGGGTTCACTAGGCGTTTTCGCCTCGAGCTCCTCGGCGTTAGAGGAACCGCTTTCTTGATTCGATGCACTCGCTGTTCTTCCGGGAGCATCTAGTCTTGGGCTTTGCGAATTGGCGGTATCCTCACCGGATAAACTGGTATTTGCGGGCCCGGTTATCTCGAAGCCACGATCGACTTCCGCGTCAGCAATCGTATCCCTCTCACCTGTCGTGTCGCAACCAAGTGTGAATAGCGAAAGAAAAGCCCCAATAAGCAACCAGCCGAAATAAACAATTCGATGATCCACGATCCAACCTTTGATGTCTGTATGAAACAGATACGATTCAATACTTCCTCAACTGCAGACACCGTCCCTCGAATGATTGACATAAAAAACCGCTGCATGCCAACCAGCAACCATCTTAGGATGAAGCATTCTTGTGCGAAGAAAAGATTCCGAAACGGTCAATAACTGATCCATATACATTTCAGAGATTCGAAATCTCACTCTGTAACTGCAAATCTAAAAGTTAAAACCGAAAGCGAATAGCAGCATACCATGATTGCCATAGGAATCACGGAAACGATTATCATGACTTCAAGCTTCTTCGGTGACAAGAAAGATCCGACCCAGTGGATGCTCAAAATCAATTAGAATTCAATAATCCAACTCTCTTCGGTGATTATTCTCGTAGAGGGATCATCTCTCAACCTCTCATCAACTAGTCAAAACAACCCTGATGCAACTTATGAACAATCGCCAAGGAATCAACTGCCGCTGGAATCTACGGGGAATGGGTGATCAGTTGAGACGATCATTTGACAATTTGTTTACAGTTCATTTCCCGAGACTGTTACTGATCGCGATCATTGGCGGACTCTCGACACCAAACTCTGATGGATCGCAAAAGCAATCCAAAACAAATCATTACAACGTGCTCTTTATCATCTCCGATGACCTAACAGCGAATGCCTTATCTTGCTACGGCAACACGGTCTGCCAAACTCCTAATATCGACGCATTAGCAAATAGCGGAATACGCTTCACACGCGCTTACTGCCAAGGCACCTACTGCGGACCGTCGCGTGCTTCATTCATGTCAGGTTTTTATCCACACGCGACCGGTGTCCTCGGCTACAAAAGCCCGCGAGAGCAGATTGGCAATCTGCCGACATGGTCGGAACACTTCAGAAACAATGGCTACTACGCTGCTCGTGTAAGCAAGATCTTTCACATGGGGGTTCCCGGAGGAATTGAGGACGGCGGTAACGGTGCAGATGATGAACGCTCGTGGACAGAACGCTTCAACAGCCAAGGTCCTGAGTGGCGTGCTCCCGGAGAGGGAGAAACCCTTGAGGGTAACCCTGACGGCAAGCGACCCGTTGTTGGAGGAAACACTTTTGTTGTTGTGGAAGCTGACGGCGACGATCTGGTCCATTCGGATGGAAAAACGGCAGCCAAAGCCGTTGAACTTCTGAAAGACCCGGCAAGGAAGAAAGAACCTTTCTGGCTTGGAGTTGGATTCGTAAGACCACACGTGCCGTTCGTCGCTCCTCGATCTTATTACCAACCATTTCTTCCGTATGAATCAATGCAACTTCCTGACCGTCTGGAGGATGATTGGAACGACATTCCCAAAGCTGGAATCAATTACAAGACCAGCGTGAACATGAAGATGGATCTTCGTCGTCAGAAAAAAGCAATCGGTGGATACTACGCTTCGGTTGCCTACATGGATGCCCAAGTGGGTAAAGTCATGCGGGCCCTCGAGGAATCTGGTTTGCGCGAACACACCATTGTGATCTTCACCAGTGACCACGGCTATCATTTAGGAGAACATGATTTTTGGGCAAAAGTTTCATTGCGGGATGAATCTGCAGGTGTACCGCTCATCATTTCAGTGCCTGGGAAAACACCAAAAACCTGCAATAGCCTTGTCGAACTAATTGACCTTTACCCAACAATCGCAAATCTCTGTGGGTTAGATATCCCTGAACATGTTCAAGGTAAAGACATTGGCCGCTTAATTGATAACCCAGCTGCCTCTGTTCGAGATGCTGCGTTTAGTGTCGCTCCCATGCGGAAAGGCTTCCTATTACGGGAAGAGCGATGGTCCTACATCCAGTATGGAGAGAACGCCGATGGTGGCAGGGAGCTGTTTGATACGATCAATGATCCCGAACAATTCCACAATCTCGCAAATTCCCCCGATCACCAATCGATCGTTGCGCGTCTTGAGACCGAATTGAAGAAAAAACTTGTATCGATTCGTGACAACAAGTTACCGAAGTGATCATCCACAAGAAGCATTACGACTGATCAAGATGAAACAAGTAACCTCGAAAGAGGTTGAATCCTGAAACCGATTGAATACCAATCCTGTTTCATTGGTTTTCGCAATAGAGTGAAGCAACTCAATGTAAAAGCAACTAACTTTGATGCCCCAATTCACCCCGTGGATCAAGGCAGATGAAATAGCGTGCGGAATCACGAACGAGGCAAAGCGACACATGGAGTTCCGCTATATCGGTTGCAACTGGATAGACAGGTAATGTCACACAGCTGCAATATCCCACCCGTCTCGATAGTCGCGTCGAAGCCATTGATTAGCATCTGAATGGTTCGTGATTTTCATTTCACTTGCGTCCCACTCCAAGGTCTGTCCTCGATGACGCACAGCAATATTACCCAACAGAACAGCTTCCGTTAGTGGGCCACCATAATCGAACCCATCCGAGGGCTGTTGACCCGAGAGGATACCGTCAAGCCAACCATGATAGTGGTTCTGTCCGGGAATGATTTCAAAATCAACGACCGGATACGCTTTCATCTTGCCAACGTGAGGCAGAACCACACTACCTTTCTCACCGATAAACAGAGAACCGCTTCTGGGTAGTGATTCATTTGAGGGCAGATGCGAACCGGAAATACTTGGCAATCGACCACCGTCATACCAGGTAATCTCCAAAAGTTCCCCCTCCGTTTCGCTGGTTCCCGGAAACACATAGTCAACTTTGGTCTGAGCAGGCCATACCTCATCATTCATGCCAGAATGATCTGCAGTGAACTCCAGCGGAGCTTGGTTTATCTTCAACGCAGTGAAGACGGGATCCAGAATGTGGCAACCAAAATCACCCAGTGCGCCGTTACCGAAATCCTGCCAATCCCTCCAGCCCCAAGGATGATAAACCTTCCAATCACCGTAGGGTCGAGTCGGTGCAACACCAACCCATAAATCCCAGTCCAGTGTCTTTGGCTCAGCAACGGGGTTCTTTGGACGGTTCAAGTGAAACGATTTACCGTGGCCTGTTGCGGCGCACCAACTGTGCACACGCTTTACTTTTCCAATTGCTCCACTTTGAATAAACCGGACGGCAGTTCGATAGTATTCGTGAGAGTGAATCTGATTTCCCAGCCGAGTAATCACGTTCGATTTCTTCGCCTGCAGGGCCATTTGCCGGGATTCCCAGACATTGTGAGTCAGGGGTTTTTGGCAATAAACATGCTTACCCTGACGCATTGCATCCAAGCCAATGAAGGCATGCATGTGATCTGGTGTCGATACGGTAACGGCATCAACTTTATCACCAAGATCCGCCAGAAGTTCCCTGAAATCCTGAACCACTGACGCATCAGGATTTAGCTTTCGGACCTTGTCAGTCCGAGACAGATCAACATCGCAAAACCCTACAAAATGCGATGACGGATGACTTGCCATTTCATTGATATCAGACCAGCCTTTCCCCTCACACCCAATCCCAGCAAGCTGAATACGAGAGTTCAAATTTTGACCACGAACCACTGCTGGAGCGGAAAAGACTGCAGCGGATGAAACTTTGGCGAACTGTCTTCGGTTCAACATAAATCATGAACTCCATGGCTACAAAGAAATCAGCGAATAGCGTCTTCAACAATTCAAAAAGCGAGGCTCCTCGGAAAACCCAAATGATCGATGCGAGCATCGCTCGCGATCACTGAACTCGCAGCAACTTCATCAGCCGACCAGAAACATTCCAGTCCTGAACGTAAAGATTACCTTTTGCATCCCAGTAGGAACCATGCGTACCACTGAACACCCCCTCCACCCATTGGTCCTGAGGAATGTTATAGCTCCGCCCCTTACCGGGATCAGGGTTGTGCCCCAAGACAGCAACAATCGTGTTCGTCTTGTTAAGAACGACTAGCCGACCATGCAAATCTGGCACAGCAACATAATCACCGCGAATCGCAACGGAGGTTGGCATGCCCAATCCTGTGACTACCTCTTCAATGAACTCCCCATCCAAGCTGTAGTGCAGTAGACGCCCTTTGGGCTGATGATTTCGATCACAGATCAGCAATCTTGGCGTCTCGTAACGGCTGTCCAAAGTCATCCCGTGAGCCGTATTGAACTCCTTCATCCCGTTACCTTTTTTGCCAAAATGCATTAAGTACTTTCCATCTTTGTCGAACTTAAAGATGTGATTTGTGGCGTAACCATTGGACAGAAAAATATCCCCGTTGGGGGCCACGGTAATTGCCGTCGGGCTAAACTTCACTTGCCCCAAACCAGCCTCCTCGGGCAACGGTAGTTTTAGAACGACCTCTCCACTGTGAGCATTGAACTTAATACCTTCAGCAGCTTGATTACGCGCACCATAAATGAACTCGTCATCCCCTTCTTTACGGATTTCGATGTCATGCAAACTGGTGTAGTCACCCCCCAGATACGATTGCACCAACTTCCCATCAGGTGAAAAAACAAAAACACCAGCGTTGGCACTGGTGTAGACATTACCAGCTTCGTCCACGACCACTCCACCGTGAGTCGGTCCCAAGGCAGAATTACCATCAGGCCTCAACCCCCATCCAGGCACGGTTTCAAAAGTCATCGCGCCGCTGCCCATTCGGACAGGCTTTGGGATATCTCCATCGGCAGCCTGCAAAGGGAATGATCCACAAAAAGCCAGAAGAGATAGGGAAGCAAACACTGACAAGATTTTCATTTGATTTCTTTTTCAATGAGGGCAGAAACACGAATTGATTCACGATCATTCACTCATAACGTCACTTAGGTGAACAAGCAGAATCCAAAACATCCGAAGGTGAATTGATTGTGTGGCGTCAGTATCAAGGTTCCCTGTGCGGTTTTCAACTTCTGGGCAATGAATCAGCAAAAATACCTGAGGGAAAAGGGGAAATATCAGACAAAACCTGACATCAGGTCGTTCCGCATGGAGCAAAGAATCGATGCGATTGCAGCTCACGCGTCGGGGATCAAGTCAACCTATTTTCTACTCAGCGGGAATCTCATTAAGCGTATAGAACGCCTGACGGTGCAACAAAGCTTCCCCAGCATTGGAACGTATCCCTTCCAGGTCAAATTCATGCACATGACCACGCTGCAGCCCTTCTACCCTCAGGTGAACCTCATAACCGTCTCCAGAGAGAGTTGCGGCAGTAACGACGGGTTCAGTCTGATCAACTTCGGGACTTCCGTAACCTTGCTGATAGACGTGAGTGAACGACGCGAGCTGATAGTGGCTCAACCTTTTTGCATGATCTGGATCGAGAGGCTTTGTGAATCGAATTAAAAATCCATCCGATCTCGCTTTGATTTCGTGAATTTCAAAAGGCGTGACCCCTGTCCAATCCAAACGCTGCAGGGCGTACTGACGAGGTCCGCGGACAGGCCAGCCTCTATTGGTGCCGCCGAGCAAAAGATCACCCTCGGGGGTGAATTGACAACACAGAATACCTGTAGCCAAACCCTCTCGAAATGGATAACAAGCGCCTTGCCAAACACCATTAACCAACTCAGTGGTTGCTCGCATGACGACACTCAGACTAAAGTCCCCAACAAAAATCTGGTTTTCAAAAGGCCCGAATTTACCTCCTGATTGATCCACCATGAATCCAGATATTGATCGTCCCATTTTGATGTACGGAAAGACAACGGCATAAGGAACTAATTCCTTCACTCGCTCTCTCTCCGCAACCAAACGCGAACGCGTATTGGGCTCAATCGGCCGATCACCTAACTCCGGCGCCAAACTGTACCACTTCAAACTGGCTGGATGGCCCATGAAACCACCGGGCTGCAACACTTTCAAGCTGCATGAGCCATTCCAGGGACCTTGGCTTTCTGCATAGAACATCACGCCGTGTTCGTTAGGCCCAATACCACAAGGGCTACGTATACCTCCGCAGACAGGAATTGTTTTTCCATCTGGTGTTACCTTCAGACACCAGCCACGAAATGGAACATCGCTGCTGTAGGATTTTGACAAGCAGAGAGCAACCCAGAGATTGCCTTCTGCATCGGGCTTGGAACCAAATGAAAACTCGTGGTAATTGCGAAAACCCCACACGTCGCTCAATGTCTGAAAATGGTCTGCCCGACCATCTGAATTACGATCCGTAATCTTCGTGACTTCGGTTTGCTGTGTGACATAAAAAGCATCATCTCGGTAGGCCATCCCCATGACCTCGTCCAGCCCCGACGCATAATGATGAAAATGCGTTTTGGGATACTCGTCAAAGGCCCCATCAACCAGAAGGATATCCCCTCGACGGGTCCCTAAAGCAAGTCGGCCATCCGGCATCACCTCCATGGAACTGGTTTCGATCGCAAGCTCTTCCGGAGTGGGTATCTCTACAATCTGGTAATACTTAGATTCCTCCTCCGCAGTATTCCAGTACTCACCCAATTCCTGTGCATTGGAACGATCCACCCACAAGACTGAAACGGAAGCCGCAAAGAGACAGCTCAATGCAAGCTTGCTGAAGCTCTCCAATCGCAATCTGGCATCACCAAACATACTTCACCTCCAATTTTGTCTCACCAGCGTCTGCATCAAACCGAACGTGCAAATCGGTCAGATCATTCCGATCATTGATTTCAACCTTCAGATCCTCCGGTATGACCACACGTAATCGCTGATCAATGTGGAACGCATTCTTTCCTAGCTCACGAATATCCTTGCCGGAAGCAACGCGAAATCTGAGACCGCTAATCTTTCGGTTCGAGTTTAAACTCAACCATCGATCCAATGTCACACTTTGATCGGTAATTGATCGCTTGTTGACGTTTGATTGACGCTCTAATTCTGACTGACTATCTGGACCGGATTGATCAATGAAGTAATCCTTCACCTCAATTCCTAAATAGCGATAGGTAAACGTGGGCCTTTGCTGAGCGTCGAGAAAATAACCGGTGAACTGATGATCGGGGGGTCGACCATCATCAACCAACCACGCCTTTCCATCCTGCTCTAGATCGGGTCCAACCTGCAAACTCCATACATCGGAGCTAAGCGGACGAACGCGCCCATGCCCTTGCCCTCGCCACACACCTCCCGGATCAGCAAAGCCACCCCTCCACATCAAAGCCAAACGCATTTGCTCAGCATCATAGGCCAAGTTAATCCCAGCTGGATAACCGACACCAATCCCACGCTTGCCAATATTTGGGTAGCTTCTCCTCAGCATCACTGCCTCACCACGATTGGCAAGCAATTCAATCGGCTCAACTTGCAAACCACGAGGCGTCGGAGCCTGCCTGCCTCGTTGAAGGTACTTCCACAATCCGCTGATTTGGCCCTGCGTCGTTCCATCCATCAAGTCCTGACGAATTGCCTTACCACCCGGCCAGAATGAGGGCATGACGGTGTTGGGTCTTATGGATTGGGGAGACAGCATGTATTGATAAAACCACTCGGGTTGCAATCGCTCTGCCATCTCAGTCAGATCCAACGCTGGCATTGTGTCTGCACCCTTATTCTGGAAGGTGTGGCAGGCAACGCAGTTCAAGCCGCCGCTTCCTACCATCTCCGTCATTGCGTTTCGCGTCTCTTTCTCATCCGCAATTTCGACATACGCCTCTTCCATCGGGGGATCAACCTCGTGAAATGCATCCAACAGGAACTCAACGTTGTGCGGCCCAAATAATGGCATTCGCGTGCGCATATAAGGGCGAATCGATCGACCTGTTACCAGTACTTGACGCAACCATTTTTTATTCAGCTTTGCGCCCACCGAGGTAAGTGTTGGCGGAATTCTCCCTTGGGGCCCGAGATTTTGATTTGTCGTGGTAAAAAATTGATCAACCGATTCGTGGACACCGCCAATGCCATCGCGATCATGACATGAGTTACACCTTAAACTCTCCAACGCCCACTGGATTTGTTCAGATAAAGGTAATAGCTCATCCAATTCTGCGATCGCTTTTTGAATGGATTTACGACTCAAATCACTCATTTGATAGTGCGGTTGTGACCATTGCTGCTGTGCTTTGCTGCTTAGGCACCCATGATTGGAATCAACCTTCTCAAGAGCGATGAACTCACGATTCTTTTCGAAACCACTGAGCTGATGACACTGAACACAATTCAACTTTGCAAACCAATCTTTGCCAGCTTCGATTCGACGTTCACGATTTGACGCAGGAATCGACTCCAACGCAATGGAAGCTTGATCCTCACTGTTCGTACTTTGACTCCCTTGCGATCGCTGCGGCGATTCCGTTTGATCTGAAGTCACTTGCGTGGGAAAACTAAGTAAGTAAGAGGCAATATCCTGCGCCTCCCAATGAGTAAGCCCCATGTTTGGCATTCGACCAGAGGGCCTTGCTTGCAAAGGATCTTCCAGCATTTGAGTCAGTGACTCACTACTGTACTTCCCATCGAGGATTCCCAAGGGCACCGGCCGAGGCACAGACAACTTCTCTGCATGATCAAAATGACCAGCAAGTCCCATACTTGGTTCACCCGACTTTGTTGAAAGAAGAGATGTTTGTTGGTCGCGCGGTGATGAATGACAGGCCACACATCCGACGGAATGAAAAAGCGATTCACCGCGACTGCTGGATTCTGCATCAAGATCCTGCGACTCAAAATCATGATCGCCTAAGCTAGACAAGTAATCGACAATCCAACCAGCAATTACCTTTCTCTGAGTGGGCTTGATACCTGCCATCAGATCAGGCATGACAGTACCTGGTTTTACACCATGGGGATTCGCAATGAATCGCCTCAGATAATCCGGATCTATCCGTTGCGTGACATGCTCAAGATTCGGCCCAACAGGCGCGCTATGAGAGCGTTTGCCCGAGACTCCAGAGATGGTCCGCTGATGGCACTGCATACATCGATATTCATCCAGTAACGCCAGACCACGCACTCGATCACTCTGAACCAACTCCTCTCCATCAGCAACTTTGCTTGTACGAACCGACGGATCCGCGGATCCTCGCAATTGATAAAGGTAACTGACCAAGTCCAAAAAAGCTTGGCGATTAGGTAAAACGTCGACCAAGCCGGTTGGCATCGCAGACTGCTTACCAATCTGTCGCTGCAGCACCTGGTCCGCAGGAATCCGTAGTACCGAATAGGGAACCACTTGCTGTTGCAACACGACAGTCGTGCGATCTTCTTCGATAAGGCGGCCACTAAACTGACGTCCATCATCTGTAATCAGCAGGGTTGTTTCGTAGCCCTCGCCGATGACAGCAGAAGGTTGCAAGAGTGACTCAATTACTGATTCATCGGCTACTTGGCTTTTTAGCTGAGACAAATTAGGCCCCAACCAGTACTGATCGTCAATTTGCGACGCCATGGACTTGCCACCACGCAAATGACATTCTGTGCACCGCAATTCCTTTTGCGCAAAATAAATCGAACCCTGTACTGGATTACCTTTTTCCCTCGCATCCTTTGCGAGTGAAGGAAAACCTTCCTTGATCAACTGATCAGAAAGTTTGACAGAAGCTCCAGTTTCATCCGAATTTGGTCCCTGCCCAACCACGATTTGATCGCCAATCAATACGAAGGCAAGGAAAAGTTTAGGCATCACCTTACTGAGGGTGAACATTGAGCACCAATTGCTCTTCTTCAATCTTGCGATCTCAATCGCCACGGAGCTTATCCAATCTAAACACGCCAAGAAATAACGAGGACCAGAGACAGGTTGATCCACAAGACAGATTTCGCCGTGCATTGTAACGAAACGAGACAGACAGACGAGAAGATGATGTCCTAAAACCGTAATGAAATCCACCAACACACTTGCACGAAGGTTTTTACGGCAGCCTAGATTCGCATCCTCATAGAACGCGAACCTGCAAAGCGGTGCTGAGTTTCCCTCAAGCAATCAGCACTATATCGCATCATGCTGAATTGCCGCGAATTTGGCCATAAACCTCCAACCGACCAAATGATTTAAAAGTGCTACCCTCTTTTGGCTTCCCCTGTCCTGTGGCGCCCACTACCAACAATGAACGTCCTTCACTGAAGAATTGCATGTCAGTGATTCTGAATCCCGTTTTCAGGATTGCCAGACGATCCCCGGTCACCATGTCAAAAAAAGCAGCATTCCAATCGCCACCCCGAAGACGGCCACCCATCACAAAAAAGGGAAGGCTTGAATCAACAGCCAAAGCTTCCATCAATCCCTCACCTGATTCACCTTCATGCGTTTGATCTAATAGATTTGGCTCTTCAGAATCCACACTCCATTTCTCCCACAACTGTCGTCCATTACCGGCCATTGGATCTCGCATTGGCCCCATTCCTGCCAACAGAAGAGAACGACCATCAGGAGTGAATCGCATGGAGAAGATACCGCCGAGGTAAGAGTGGCTTTTGATAATCCCCCAACTCGTGAATCCCTCGGTCGTCCACTGCCTGATCAAGCGACCCGTCAAAAGGTCAAAAACCCTGACCTCCCCCATCAAGTTACCAGCTGCAACCCTTTTCCCGTCAGGGCTTATAGCGACTGCTTGCACCGATGGAACGTGCGGTAAGGCATGTAATGCATTGCCAGACTCAGCATCAAAGATCCGCAATGAGGGTTCCTTTTCCCCCGCAGGCTCATAGCGATAACCACCAGCAAGGTACTGGCCGGTGACGGAGGCTATACGTTTGCGATCACTCGAAATCGCCAAGTCCCATGACCAAAAATCATGTGCTTTTTGCTTACGAATTTCCCTCTTGTCCGTGACGTCATACCAAATCAGCTGACCATCGAATCCCGCGGAAATGATGATTTGATCCGAAATCCATTCAACCGAACTCACATAACTTTCATGGGCATACAACTTGACAGATTCCCCGGATCCTAAGTCCAAGAGGTACACCCCGTCAAAACATCCACAGGCAACCTTTTTCTCATCCTCCGAGATCGCTGACGACAATACACCAGTGGGAAGCTTGAACTCACTGACGCGACTCGGCTCAGGTTTTTTCGTTTCAATTAAGTTCATACAAGCAACTCCTTGATTGGCGCCGCTTTTCCCTCAACGCGATGAAAGGTTGGTAATCCGGGGAGGTCGTACTCGTGATGTGGATCAATTCCCAGTGCTGAAAATATTGTGGCAAACAAATTACGCTGATCGACAACGTTCTCTTTCACTTTAATTCCAAGACGATCTGTTTCGCCGTAAACAACGCCACCTCGTATACCACCTCCAGCCATCGCAAGACTCCAAGCATTAGGATAGTGATCACGACCGCGAGCCTCATTCAACCAAGGAGTTCGCCCAAATTCTCCCATCGCGATGACCAGTGTGTCATCAAGCATGCCACGCTCATCTAAATCATTAACAAGCTGATACAAAACATTGTCCAACTCGGGCACAAGCATTTGATGCATTTCATGCTGAAACACATGGTTATCCCAAGGCATACCATTTGCGACCATGACAAAGGTTGAACCATTTTCTATAAGGTGCCTCGCTTGCAAGGCATGCTGGGCGAATGCTCCATGTCCGTAACGATCTCGGTCCGACTTCGGCAGTTGCTCAAGATCAAATAATGGGGCACAACTCATCAGGCCTTTGACTCGCTGAAATGCCGCGTTCAGCGACTCCGCTGCTTCACTCCTTTGATCGTTCTCATACTTGCGACTAAGGAACTGCCGTAACGCTTCACGATCCTGATGATCAAAGTCAGTAATCGATTCAAGTTTCTCAAGATTTGGAATTGAATAGTCACCACCCGCACGAATTGGACCGTACTCCGCGCCCAGCCAACCAGCCCAATTACCCGCTTTGAATGACTTGAACTCGTTACCCTCCGGACAAGGGTCAAGGAGGACGAACTGGGGTACAGGAGAATCCAATTGTCCCAATTGCTCAGCAATAACCGATCCTAGAATGGGTCTCGTGAAAGGGGGCCGAGGCGTATCGCCCCGGGTCAGAGCATCAATCCCCTGAAAATGCTCACTTGGCCCCGTGCTCATACTACGGATCACAGACAACTTATCCATGATGCTAGCGCATTTCGGCATCAAGGAACTGACATGAACACCAGGAAGTGTTGTGGGTATGGCGCCAAAAGGACCTCCGGTCTCGGTTCCCGCTTTCGGATCCCAAGTTTCAAATTGACTGGGTGCACCACATAGCCAAAGCAAAATGCACTTTTTCGCGGACCGCTTGGCGCTTTCCGCAAAAGCGGGAACGGAAAATAGGCCGCTGAAACTTGCGACTGAAGCCGAAGCACTCGCCATGGACCCCTGCAGAAACAAACGCCGATGAAGTGTGTGCTCAGGACTCCCGCAACCTCTTCTATCCATGAAAGTGTTTCTCCATTTAATGATTCAGTCTAAACTCAGCGCTACTCAGCATCGACCATATCACTTGCTGCATCGCTCCACTCGCATCACCTGCTCTTGCATCGAGGTAAGCGGCAACCGCTTTTAGCTCCTCTTGATCAGGCCGGCGACCATAAATCACCCTAAACAGAGACTCTACCTGCTGCGTTCGGTCGACAAGCTTGAGCATCCTCGGAATGAGATGATCATCGTGATTACTGGAGGCGATGAGTTGATCATAAGCCTGACTATTGGAGAGAAATAACGCATCCTTCACCGTTGCAATGTAATCATTCGGTAGAACATCAGGAAATTGCTGACGAAACAGAGAAATCGCGTCTCTCTGATCACTTCCCTGAAGCGCGACCAAAGTAGATCGCGCTAACTGCTCACCAGTAAGCGGCCGTTCAAGGTACCAGGCGAAAGAGGCTGGATCCTCAATCCCTTGACGACGTTTTGACGTCTGCTGATAGGCATCACTTTGAACGATCCCACGAACAAGACGATGAAGGTCATACTCGTGCTGCCGTAAATCCTCCGAAAGCCAATCAAGTAGTTCGGGATGACTCGGGGCATGCATACTATCCATTTCGTCAAAAGGGTGAACCAAACCCCGTCCCATCAGAATTGCCCAGACTCGATTAACAAAAGCTCGAGCAAGACGCGGATGATCACGCACGACTTCTTTGACAAACTTTTCGCGACGAGAAAATTTGGGGACCCTGCCGATTAACGAAGATGCGTGTTCGAAGTACAACTCATCCGATTCTTTCTGCTCACCCGGATTCTCGGGCCGATCTTCGTCAACGGTCTCGACGTCCAAAAACGTCAGATAATTTGGCGTACTAGAACCATCCAGATCTGCAAACTCAGAAAATCCACCAATTGCGGATTCACTCAGACTCGGCCCGCCACCTTGTTGGCTGTTTTTGCTGCGATTAAAGAAAGCAACAAGCCCCCAGTAATGTGACTGTTTGATTTCGTCGGCCATCATGTGGTCATGACATTGGGCGCACTCGATCCTAACGCCAAAAATCGAAGGAGAAATCGCTTCCGCCATCTTCTGGTAATCATCGTTTCGTTCGTACAAAAACCAGACCGACCCTTTCTCGGTTTCCTCCTCAGGTCGCGCCAACAAAATTTCTTCGACCACCTGACCCCAAGATCGACGTTTGCGAATCACGTTTTCAAGGTAAGCACGCCACTGACTTTGCTGCCTCTCGTGATATTTCTCTTCTGAGGCACGGCCCATCAGGAGAGCGTCAAACAGGTCCGCGAAGTGCTGAACAAAATCTTCGCTCGCCAAAATCTGATCGATCAACTGATTTCGATCATACGAAGACTGCTGCCAGACTGCCAATTCATTCTCTGTCGGAATACGCCCCGCGAGATCGAGATAGATACGCCTAACGAAATCCCCATCAGAACAACGCTCCGAGGGATCAACTCCTCGGTTGACATACCCCAAGTGCAACCAGTGATTAATCGATTCAACAACGGTTACTTCATCCCGCGACCCAGCCGATACATTGCGATCGACCAAATCAGAAACTGTGTCATCTGCAGCGACTGCAGCTTGAACCTGCAGGAGTAAAACACTCAACAGAAAACCTACAAGTTGACCAGCAGGGATTCGCTGCAAAACGCATCGTGAAACTTGACAATCAGATCCCACTGAAAAATGCACTCCAAATTGACTTATCGCCATCACGGACTCGATAGAACACTCGTTGGGTGGAGTCACCACAACGCATCGACCTGATACGTCTCAACAGAGGATCTATGACTCTTGCCATTGTACTCATTTCAGCAGCAAGAGGGCGTACTTTCCAAGGTCGTCCAGCACATCCCCGAGAAGGCTCCACAAGCAATTGCAGGGCAATTCCTTCTCAACCTAGGGTGAGTCAATCCACTCCAAATTAAAACGCGCACAGGCGATCGTTTGTTCGCCCTCATAAAGACAGAGAATGGTTCCATCAGGTAACAATGCAAGATCAGAGTAAGCGCTCGGCCCAGCCTCAATGGTCTTGGATACCGCCCAGCTTTCGCCGTCATCGCGACTTAGCTTTACCGTGAGATTACGCCGCTTACCTCGGCCCGCTGGAATTTCGTCTCCCGACTTATCGCGTGCAACTTGGTTCGGGTTCGTGAATAGCAGACAACCATCACGATCACCACTCTTTGGCACCCGAAGTATACTCGCCATACAAACGGGCTCTAGCAATTGAGGATGAAACCGAGGAGTGGACCAGTTACCAATTCCAGATGGACTCGTCGTCACGATCTTGCGATTGGGTTTTGAAACACTCCGAGTGACCAGCATCACTGACCCTTCTTCCGTGGTAGTGAGCATCGTCTCATTTGGATTATTAAAATCTCCTTGGTTCGGCACGGCGATTTCCCCTGCCTTCCACGATTTGCCATGATCATCGCTATAGATCGTTCCACACGAGGAGGGACTATGGTCACCGGTTTCGCCGTATGCCAGCCACACCGGAACAATCAACCTGCCGGTTTTCAACTGAGTCCCATGCCCGGGACCGGTCGCAATTACCTTCCAAGGGTATTGCTGACGAAAAGGCTCGAAGGTTTTCGTAATCTCGATTGGCTTACTCCAGGTTTCTCCATCGTCAACGCTACGAATAGAAAAACAGCGAGCGTAGTTCAGACAGTACAGAAATTCGATCGCACCCGTTTGGTAATCCACAATCGCAACAGGATTATTAACCGTTTGCTCTTTTTCGCCGCCTGTCTTCTTGCGGGGGTTCCCCTCATCACGCTGGCCATGATGTGCAATCTGCTGCACCGGCAACCACGTTTTTCCTCCATCTTTTGAGCGGCGAAGATGTACTTCAATCTCACCCCAGTCAGCTCTGCTATCTCTTCTGGCCTCACAGTAAGCAAGCACAGTGCCTTTCGGTGTTACCACGATCCCAGGAATTCGATACAGGGTTACTCCATGCATGCCGGCGGGAAAAACATCAACCTTCTCCATCGATGGTTGAGCACCTGAGGCGAGTCCCGCCACAAGGAAAAACAAAATAAACACAACGAGACTGAGCCTATCCGGAAACTGCTTTTCCTTGGGACAAACTTTATCCATTTCAGCACTCTCTCTTTCCGAAGGTATCACGTTGATGCGTCGCCAAAGACGCATTCACTTGTCTGACAACAAAGCACACAACCTTTGATTTCAATCCTCGACATGCAATGTTCAACTGATCTACACAAATACATCACGGTTGCAGCAAGGAAACAAAAGTTATCAATGGAGGTCAATCTTTTAACTGCATCACCTTGATGTTACGAATCTGAACTTTACTGCCGGGATCATGCTGCTGAAACGCAAAATGCCCAGCGGGATAGGTTTTGGCAAAGTCAAGATACTCGTAGAGCTCCTTGCCATCGACAGTTACTTTAATGCGAGTTATTTCTCGACCTCGCCAGACGTCGTCCCGCACTTCGATCTCGTAAGTGAACCAAGTATCGGGCTTCACAAGCTGAGGGTAGACGTGACAAAAACCATACAAGGATCCTGTTCGGATAGGGTCGGTATGAGTGCTGTCAATCTGTGCCTCGTAGCCATCAAGGAAGCCTGGTCGACGTGTCGTCCTGAAGTACAACCCAGAATTTCCGCCATCGTTGATCTTCACCTCAGCACGATAGCGAAAGTTTTTGAAAGGCCCCTTCGTGCAGACCAGCATTGAAGGCTTACCAGTTCCAACAATCGCCCCATCAGTTACAGCCCAGTGACTATTGTCATCACCTACTTTTTCCCAATGATCGAGAGTTTTACCATCAAATAAACTTACCCATTCACCCTCCTGTGATCGTACTGATGGAGCCATGAGAAGAAGCAGAAAACCAGAATAGAAGATGCGAGTGAAGATGGTCCGCATACATGAAGTCCTTGAGTCGAGCGTTAAATTAGATACACAGAAAACACACTCACACAAATCACGCCGAGCCGGCGACCGTGAGGTGCATCAAGATAAAACGAATCCTGGCAACTAGCCATCGACGTGCTAGGATTCGTCAACAAGTCTATCAGATCCATGAATGATAAAAACATCTTCAACGACGAAACTGGATTGAAAAACTGTTAACATTGTGACCTAGATACTGGCTGACAGATACAAAAAAAAAGCGTCCAGCGTCATTCACCACTCACCCCTCTGCGGCATATTCATCGATGGTTTCAACACTTCATTTTAAGATTCAGTCTTTTGCCGCGCAAGTTATCCCTCAGAGGATCAAGAGCAATCTGTTTGTGACACCAGAGAATATCAGGTTGCCCCCTTACCTACCCGCCTTCGCAGTGTTCCTGAGCAGCATTTGCTTCTCTTGCTTTACACCGCGAGTCGCAGCCGATCCTCCGAATATCATCTTGGTAATGGCAGATGATCACGGTTACGGGGACACAGGCTTCACGGGACATCCGTTTGTACAAACCCCAAACCTTGATGCAATGTCCCAAAAGGGCATCATCATGAATCGATTCTACGCGAGCGCGCCCGTCTGCTCACCAACACGGGCGAGCGTCATGACGGGACGGCATCCTTTTCGAGGCAATGTCCCCAACCACGGGCACTATCTACGTCCAAATGAAATTACCATCGCGGAAAAACTGAAGGAAGCGGGTTACGTCACAGGTCATTTTGGCAAATGGCACATTGGTTCCGTTCAACCTGAAAGCCCAACCTGTCCGGGAAAATCAGGATTTGATGAATGGCTTTCCGGACTGAACTTTTTCGACAACGATCCCTACCTCAGCCACAACGGGGAATACAAACAATTCAAAGGCCCAGGTACCGTGGTGACCATGGACGCCACACTGAAGTTTTTAAAAAAACACAAAGACTCTAACTCTCCGATGCTCGCCATTACGTGGTTCCCTTCTCCGCATGATCCACAACAAGAGTTACCTACGGAACTTGAGAACGCGTCCCTACTCTACAACGATCAAAACACTAAAAAACCAGGATACTTTCGTGAAATCACCTTATTGGACCAGCAGGTAGGACGATTGCGATCAGCACTTCAGGAGTGGGGAATCGCCAAGGAGACTCTGCTGATATACACCAGCGATAACGGAGGTCTTGTGACGGAATCGTCAGGGGGTAGAGCAAAAAAGGGCAGCGTGTACGAAGGTGGCTTACGAGTACCAACGATTTTTGAATGGCCAGGAAACCTCGAACCTGGATCCATTGACACTCCCGCTTTTTCATCTGACTTCTTCCCAACCCTGACCTCCATCGCGGGCTGTAAGAACATTGATCAACCCATCCTTGATGGCATTGATCTCTCCATGGTCTTGGAGGGTAAACGCACCGAAAGACCACCCATGGGATTCTGGCACGGCTATCAAAATGGACAAGCCACCTACAGCGATCGAGTCATTCGCGAATTAATGCAAGCGAAACAAGCCAACAATCCAAATCCACACCCAGATCGATTACTTAAAAATGTTGAGCAGTTTCCGAGACGCGATCCAAATAAACTCAGCGGACATGCTGCTTGGAATGATTGGCCGTGGAAATTGCATCGCATTGAAGGACCTAAGGGCATCACCTATGAGCTCTATCACCTTCAGGAAGATCCGTTGGAATCCAACAACAGGATCGAAGATAATCCCAAGGTCGCTGCCGAAATGAAAAACGCCCTTGAGCAATGGCAACGATCCGTGTTGCGTAGCTGGGAAGGTGCGGACTACGTACAAAAATAAAATCCGCAAGCTAAACAGATAGATTTTCTTTAATCCTCCTCTTTGTACCTTGAAACCCTTTCTTGCTATGCGTTCAATCCATCAACTCGTTGTCAATCATTTGTCAGCACACACAATCTTCATCATCACGCTTTCTAGCATTCTCGCAACACCGCTGGGTGTTAATGCCGCAGAAACGAGTTCAGCAATTCAGGCAGTTAACAACCTCGAGAAATCGAACAAACGCCCAAACATTCTTTTCATCTACACCGATGATCAATCGTATCGCACCGTCAGCTGCTATCCAGACGCATACCCATGGGTAAACACTCCTAATATCGATCAACTAGCGAAACAAGGCATACGGTTTGAACACGCCTACATTGGCTCTTGGTGCATGCCTTCGCGCGCGTCGATGCTCACGGGTTTGCATCAACATGGTGTGGAGTCCATGCGAATGGACGGACAGTATCCCGGTAGCACCTATAACCCTGAACAGTGCCGGTTTTGGCCGAGTGTCCTGAGGAAGAATGGCTATACCACGGCTCACATTGGCAAATGGCACACCGGACGCGATACCGGCTTTGGGAGAGACTGGGATCATCAAATCGTTTGGAACCGACCGGGCTTTCCAAAAAATGCACCGAACTATTACGACAACCAATTGATCAGCGTTGATGGGAAGCCGGCCAACATGGTCAAAGGCTACTCAACAGATAACTACACCAACTGGGCGATTGAGTTCATTGAACGCGAAAAGCAATCCGAAAAACCTTGGTATCTCTGGCTATGCTACGGCGCGGTACATGGTCCATTCACTCCGGCCAAACGCCACCTTGATGAGTACCCCAACATCAACTTGCCGACTCCAAAGGATATCTATCCTCCAAGACCCAATAAACCCACCTATGCACAAGAGATGGAACACTGGGAACCCGGAAAAGACGGTCTACCCGTAGAACGAAAAACCCGCGACGTCTCACCAGTTGGAATGAAAGACATTCCGGGAAGATCACTCAAGGAATGGGTTCGTCAGTACCATCAGGGAGTCTTAGCAATTGACGAAGGTGTCGGTAAAATCCTGGAGTCACTCAAAGCTTCGGGCCAAGACGAAAACACACTAATTATCTTCACCTCTGATCAAGGATTTGCATGGGGCCAACACGGCTTTAAATCGAAAGTGGCTCCCTACCGCGCAACCGTGGAAGCTCCTCTGATCATCCGACCTATCAAAAATGATCCTGACTGCGCGAGGGGAAAGGTCATTGAAGCGCCGGTCAGTGGCGTGGACCTGCCGCCAACCATTTTGGCCGCTGCAAAGGTTGATCAACCATGGGAAATGCACGGCGAAGATCTTGGGCCGCTACTGGGTGTTCATAACAGCACGCGAACCACTCCCGCGATGCTGGTTCACACTGCAGCTCTTTATGGTAGCGCCACGAACGTAATTCCTGATGCAGATGACCCGAGTCTTTATCACGGACCAGGTGTGCCTTGGTATGTCATGCTTGCAGAAGATCGCTTCAAGTATGTCCGCAATCTGGTTGAAGGTGAAACCGAAGAGCTTTACGACCTCGCCCAAGACCCTGATGAGCTCCATAACTTGGCTCACAAGCTTACCTATCAAAAGAGGCTACGCGAGATGCGAAAATCAGCGATTAAAGAACTGGAACGCACCAATGCAGGTTTTGTCGGCAGCCTTCCAAAAACGGCAAAGTCATTTAGAAAAACCAGCCGACAGACACCTTAAATCATCAACAGGGTTGATTGTTAGGTCTGACAACTACTGCATCCTGACACTTGAATTGAGGGTTAGCTGATCTGCTCTGCGCCAGGACTCCAGCTATTGATCCTGAACGTCGCTGCGGTGCGCACCGGTGAACCAGCCTGGTTAACAATTGGCGTTACCTTAAACTGAGTAGTCCAGTGTTCTGGAGTCACCGAGCAGGAAACATAACCTCGGTTTGAGTTGTACCATCGAACAAACGAGTTTTGGTCTCGGGCTCGCTCATATTCAGCAATCTTATTTCCGCCGTTTCCACCAGATGTCATTGAGGTACCGACTAACTCTGTTCCCACCAAGGGCGAGGAGGGATCTTCAAAGTTTAATTGCAGATCATTAACCCAATTCACATGGATGTCCCCTGTCAGAACAACTGGATTTGGAACGGAACGCTCGTGCATGAATCGCAACAGCTTGCGACGACTGAACTCGTACCCAGGCCACTGATCCATACTGTACTTCGGTGCTTCAAGATCGCCGCGATTAAGCGGCGCCATCATTACCTGCTGTGCAAGAATATTCCAATTCGCCTGAGAACGTGTCAGACCCGACATCAACCATTTTTCTTGTTTTGCACCGAGGATTGTTGTCTGTGGGTCAAAAACCTTCCCCGTCATCGGTTTCTGATGGTCGCCGTTTGGCTGGTCCGTCCGATACTGCCGGGTGTCGAGCACATGAAACTGTGCGAGGCGTCCATAGCGGCAAATCCGATAGAGCTTCATATCGGGACCCACTGGGAATGACCGCCTTCGAAGAGGCATGAATTCATAATAAGCCTGATAGGCATTCATTCTTCGTGCAAGAAACTCCTCTGGTGACACCCCCTCTTGCTCGGAAATCAAGTCCGCATAGTTATTGTCGAACTCATGATCATCCCAGGTCACCAACCAGGGAAACAGCCGATGAGCCTCCTGAAGTTCCTGATCAGTCCGGTACTGTGCATAACGAAGGCGATAATCATCAAGACTTTTGATTTCGCCACCCAAGTGTTTTCTTGGCAATCCATCTTTTCCCGCATATTCATAGATATAATCGCCAAGATGAACGACCAAATCCAAATCTTCCTTTTGCATGTGTGCATAACCATTGAAATAACCGGTTTCAAAATGCTGACAGGAAGTAAATGCAAACTGAAGCTTTTCGGGCATTGTCTCCATCGATGGTGCAGTTCGAGTTCGGCCTACTGGACTGGTCATACCTCCGGCATGAAAACGATAAAAGTACCACCTCCACGGCTCTAAACCTTCAACCTCAACATGGACCGAATGTCCTAATTGTGGGACGGCAACCGCCGTTCCTTTCTGAACCGTTTTAGAAAACTTTTCGTCCTCTGAAATCTCCCATTGAACTTCGATTGGTAGGTTCGGCAACCCACCCAACTGTAGCGGAGCGGAAGACAATCGCGTCCATAGCACAACACCATCTGAGGAAGGATCTCCTGAGGTCACACCGAGCGAAAATGGATCCTCTTGAAACTTAAAGGATTTTTCGATTGGCCCACTCGCCTGCAGCGACAACTGAGGAATCGCTGACACCATCGCAAGGTAGCGAAGGAACTCTCTCCGCTCGACGCCGTAACGCCGAGTATTTGAACGATTACGAGGGGTTGGCAAGTAAAAATGCATACTCTCTTTGATCCTGTCTAACTTAATTGATCGAAGTATCTCGACGATGCGAGAATCAACTCAAAATGACAAAGGGACCCCTGTCCTTTTGACGACGTCGATGAACATCTATGGGGACCCAACAACCCGACATAAGCGCTGACTCGAATCACAAAATATCTGAAGCCAAAACTTTCACTAAGCAAGGATGTCTTTCGCGACTTGTCCGGAGACATCGGTCAAACGAAAGTCTCTTCCCGCATGTCGAAAAGTCAATCTCTCATGATCCAAACCGAGAAGATGCAGAAGGGTGGCGTGCAAATCATGCACGTGCATTTTATTCTCCGCTGCATAATAACCATAGTCATCGGTTGCACCATACGCATAGCCCGCTTTGACTCCGCCGCCTGCCATCCACATCGTAAAGCCATGCGGATTGTGATCCCTTCCGTTATTACCCTGTGCGGTTGGAGTGCGACCGAACTCTCCACCCCACAGAACAAGGGTATCCTCCAATAAACCTCTCTGCTTCAGATCACGAAGAAAACCGGCAATGGGCTTATCAACTTCTGCGGAATTTTTGGTGTGCCCATGGTAGAGGTTGCTGTGTTGATCCCACTGAACCTCACTATCGCTATGAGTCACTTGAACGAACCGAACACCTCGCTCCAGCAAACGTCTAGCCATAAGACACTGCCGACCAAAGTCGGCGGTGACCGGATCATCAATGCCATATTGCCGTTGTGTAGCAGATGTCTCACCACTGATTGATTGAATGTCCGGCATTGACGTTTGCATGCGATACGCCAATTCAAAGGACTTCAACCGAGAATCGAGCACATCCTCATTCGGGTTCTGCTCAAGATGACTTTGATTCAACTTGGAAATAAAATCAATTTGCCTTCGCTGCGATTGCGAATCCAGCTGTGGATTTTTTATGTGCTTCACTGCCGCCTGCGTTGACGGCACCGAGGCATTCCCCATTGGTGTACCCTGACAGGACGCAGGAAGAAATGCCGCTCCCCAATTATTGACCCCTCCATGCGCTAAGGTGGGGCAGATGGTCACAAAAGCAGGAAGGTCCTGATTCTCTGTGCCAAGACCATAAGTTATCCAAGACCCCATACTCGGTCGAACAAACTGATCACTCCCAGTGTGGAGTTTTAATAAAGCACCTCCATGAGCTGGATTTGTTCCATGGACCGATCTCAAAATACATAGATCATCAACATGCTTCGCAACATGGGGAAAAAGCTCGCTGACTGGCAAACCGCTCTGACCATGCCGCTGGAACTTCCACGGGGATCGCAAAAGGTTCCCCTGCTTTGCAAATGTCACACGAGGCAATGGAAACGGTAGAGGTTTGCCGTGATCGCGATCCAGCATCGGCTTGGGATCAAACGTATCAACATGAGAAGGGCCTCCCTTCATGAAGAGGAAAACAATACGCTTCGCGCGTGGCGAATGATGGGGGCCGCTCAAAACATTGGTACCCTGAGCGACGCCGCCATCCGTTGGAGACGGTGATGCCGACAAATCCCCTTCACCACCATTTTCACTGCCGATTAAATGACTCTGCAGCAAGGATGCAAACGCAAGGCTGCCGAAACCGATTGCACTCGACTGCAAAATCTTGCGTCGACTCGTAAGCTCAAGCTGTTTCCTGATTGTCAACTCACACATCCCTCTCACTCCACCACTCTTTACCGAATGTACATAAATTCATTCGCAGCAAATAAACTCTGACATAGAGTAGACCACGCGATCGCGATCGACCCTGAACCCTCTTCCACTTGGCGTAGCAACAGAATTGATTCCTTCAATTCCCACTGAGAAGGAGTTCTTCCAAGCACCTGTAGGAATACCTCCTCGACTCTTGAATCTTTACTAAGTGGCAATTGCAGAAGCCTTTCCGCCAGGTCATTGGATGCTGCAATCACCATGGGAGAATTCATCAAAAGCAGAGCCTGAGGTGCAACAATTGTCACGGAACGACTGCCGGTAGGCATGGTTGGATCAGGAAAATCAAATTGCTCAAACGTCGTGTAAAGATTGTTCCGAATCACGGGAAGATAAATTGCACGTCGCACACTGTCATACTTGGTGTGATCCACGGAGGTATGGTTGAATACAAATTGGCGATTTCTAAGCGGAACGGTTTTGCCCCCAAGGACTGGATCAAGTTGCCCGCTGATGGCAAGGATAGAGTCATGCAACTGCTCCGCCTCAAGACGCATCATCGGAAACTTCCAGAGAAGTTTGTTTTCAGGATCCGTTCGGTTCGCAATCTCAGAGAGACCATTTTGCGATGCCTGACGATAGGTACTCGAGAGCACAATCATTCTCTGCAGCCATTTGGTAGACCATCCATTTTTTTCATAATGAAACGCCAGCCAGTCGAGCAACTTGGGGTGAGTCGGCCGTGATCCGAGAGACCCAAAATTTTCGGTTGTCTCAACAAGCCCTGATCCAAAATGCCATCGCCAAATGCGATTCACTTGCACTCTCGCGGTCAACGGATGACGCCCAGAGGTCATCCAACGTGCCAACTCAAGCCTTCCACTCTGCCCATCTGAAATGTGCATACTTTCATCAGCTGCACGCATTACTTCTGGTACGTGTCTTTTAACCGCAGCACCTAAGTTGCGATGGTTTCCGCGAATATGAATTGCTAACTCACTGACTATCTCGCCGTCTTGAACACCCATCACCGAATCGACATCTGGAGCAGAACTCTCGTACAAACGAGCGACTTCCATCAGACGACAGTACTCAAGGTAGGTTTCCTCATCAAACGCATTATCGGGTCGCGGGGGAAGCGCTAAAAATCCCGACTGATCCATCAGGGCAGCGTGATACATCTGCATCGATACTTCTTCTGTTACTGCGTCTGACTCACCCTCCTTTTTTTCCTTAGCCTTTGGATCATAAGCTGCAGCCTCCTCAAACCTTGTACGATAGAAAGCCTCAACCTTCGCAGCATGATCATCACCCGATAGCTGGTGCCACACGGCAAAAACAGGATCCTCCGCGTTAAAATTCAGGTGTTTGCGACAATGATGAAGCACTCGTGGATGCAAACCCGCAGGTGCGGCAATCTCCGTAATCTCCTCAAGAGACATCTCCACATCGACAGCGGTAGCTGCCACAAGATAATCGGTCGCCTGCTTTCGTGATTGCTGCCGCAATGCTGCAAAAGCTTGATTTCGATAATCGGTTGCCTGCTTCTTCAACGCTGCAATTTTCTCATCGACAACCTTGATCGCTTCCTGATCCTGCTCCGTGGTAAAGACATGCTCATTCCAATGCTTGATCGCACCAGTATTAGTGTCACCAAAAGTCTTCGTGCTTTTGAAAAGAGCGGCCAGGGAGTAGTAGTCCGCTTGCGTGATTGGATCAAACTTGTGGTCATGGCATCGCACGCAGCCAAAGGTCATTCCTAGGAAAGCCTTACCCATTGTGTCCAATTGTTCATCAATGGTATCCATCTCAAGCTTTTCCCGATCAGGCTCCGCTAATACCTTTGCCCCCAACACTAAAAAACCCGTTGCGGTAATGGTCTCGCGATTTGCGTCCGGCACCAAATCTCCAGCAAGCTGCTCCGTCACAAAATCATCGAAGGGCTTATCCTTGTTGAAAGCACTCACGACGTAATCGCGATATTTCCTAGCGGTACCAAAAGCAAGATTCTCATCCAGTCCATTGCTATCGGCATAACGTGCTACATCCAGCCAGTGGCGTCCCCAACGCACACCATACTGCTCCGAAGAAAGGTACCGATCAACCAGACGCCGATATGCGAGTGGAGACGGGTCGTTTACAAAATCAAGAATCTCATCACTCGTCGGTGGTAAACCGAGCAGATCGTATTTAAGTCTCCTTATAAGCGTCTCGCGATCTGCCATCCTAGCTGGCTGTAGATCCTTTTTGGTTAGACCATCCAAGATAAACGCGTCAATTGAAGTCCTGACCCACGGGTTGGAATCCGTCGGAACTTCTGGCTCAAGTACCTGTTGCATCGACCAGAAAGATCTTCCATCCGCGATCGACATACCCGGGCCAGCCCCTTCACTCACCTCCAAAGTGCTTCCCGCTGTTCTGGGATCGAAGGCACCGTCCGAAACCCACTTTTCAAGCACCTCGATCTCACTCGCGGATAATTTTCCCGAGGGAGGCATTGCAAAGTCTGGATCCGAATACCGAATCGCTTTGATCAGCAGACTCGCATCCAAGTCACCTGGTACAACCGCTGGGCCAGAATCACCGCCCTCATGCGTGGCCTCAGCCGTATCCAACATTAAACCCCCACTTTTTTCTGACCCAGAATGGCATTCGTAACAGTGACTGATTAGCAGGGGCCGTACTTTACGTTCAAAAAAGTCCGACAGAACCACAACCTCTTTTTTTTGTTCAATCGATTCAATACTTGAACGCTTGCCGTCCTCATCACGAGCAACTGCTGGAATAGATAGATCGCCCTGGCTTGATCCGGCGACTGGAGAACTTTGCTTGGCTTCCTGAGGTGCAGCGAATGCGAGAGATCGAGAGAACACTATACTCGAGCTAATCCACACCACTGCAATGATCAGCATTTGATAACGCATCGCTTGATTAGGTGTGTAAGGCGATCTCATTGGCCCAGCTTGGCTATGTCATCGATGTGGGATTTGAAATATTGGTAAGTGCGTCGCTGAGTTACCGTCGACGAAGGTATTTCACCGATAGTTTAGGGTAAAATCCTACCGTCACCCAAACAAATTCCACCATCAGAATCAGCTAATTTTGCGGCATCCCGCCTCTCAAACGAGTACCTCCTTCGTATTTGACAACAAAAGCATGAAATGACCACCATCTCACCGGTAATCAAGACGCTCTCAAACCTGATCAGAATCCCCAGTGTGAATCCAAACTATGAGGGTGGAACTGGCGAAGAAATGATCGCCGAGTGGATCCATCATTTTTTTGATTCGCATCAGATTCAAGTTATCCAACAGCCAGTCCTACCGGGCCGTTTCAATGTGATTGCGAAATTACCGGGACAAACACCTCACAAGCGTCTGATTCTTGAGGCGCATGTTGATACGGTTTCCACCAAAGGTATGGAGGTACCACCTTACGAGCCGAACATCCGGCAAGGCCATCTTCATGGACGCGGGTCCTGTGATACCAAGGGTGGCTTGAGTGCGATGATGCACGCAATGGTCGAGATCAAACAATCGGGCCGCACACCGGATGCAGAGGTCTGGTTTGTTGCTACCGTCGATGAGGAGTACTCCTACCGAGGTGTCGCAAAATATTGCGAACAATACCCTCAGGGTGACGCTGCGATCATTGCGGAGCCAACGCAACTACGCGCTGTGATTGCAAGCAAGGGTTTACTGCGATGCAAGATCGTCACGCAGGGAACCGCTGCACACTCAGCAAAACCAGAACTCGGGCAAAACGCAATCCTTACGATGCTACCCGTCATCAAGGCACTACAAGAAGACCATGATCAATTGCAAGAGATCAAGCACCCTTTTCTTGGTGCAGCAACGTGCAATGTTGGAACCATTAAGGGTGGAACACAGATTAATTTTGTTCCAGATCAATGTGAAATCGAAATTGATAGACGACTCTTACCTCATGAGACACCCGAAGAGATCATGAGGCATTATCAAAGAATCCTCGACGTCATCATGGAAAAAGATCCCAGGGTCAAAGCAACCTTGCTTCCTCCACTGCTTACGGATTTACCATTAGAAACTCGCCCAGAAACCAAAGCGGTTCGGATCATGCAGGATGTACTGCAATCGCATGGACAATCACCTGAACCTATGGGTGTCCCATTTTGCAGCGACGCGAGTAAATTCGGAGCTCTGGGTATTCCATCAATCATTTTAGGGCCTGGCTGCATTGACCAGGCACATGCATCAGTGGAATACGTAGAATGTTCACAAGTCGAGAAAGCCGTCGGCATCTACCGCGACTTCGCTCTGTGTTTCTGAAACATCCAATTATCAAGAGGACGCATCGACATGGATTTGAACCCTGAACCGGCTATCTCTCGTCGAAGTTTCAATACGGTTGCAGCTACTGCCGCGATAGCTTGGCCGCTGTCCGTGAACGCTGCACGCGATCACCAATCCGATGGTCATTGGATCGACGCCCACGTTCATGTATGGCACCCAGATACAAGCCTCTATCCAATTAGCCCCAAGTTCAAACCACAAGACATGAGGCCACCGAGCTTTACGGATGAAGAATTACTTTCTCACTGTGAACCGGCAGGCGTCAGCCGCATTGTCTTGATCCAGATGAGCTTTTACGAATTTGATCACCGTTACATGACAGAAGTCATGCAACGCCATCCGGGTAAATTCTCCGGTGTCTCACTCATTGATTGGAATCAACGACGACTGAAAAATGAGGTAATACGACACAAAAAGAATGGGATGCGTGGTTTTCGCATGCACTCCAAAGGTGACGCAAAAAACTGGCCCACGGATCCGAATGTCCAAAAACTTTGGAAGCTAGCAGCAGAGAGTGATATTGCCATTTGCCCACTAATTAACCCAGAAGATATCGAGGCAATTGATTCTCTATGCACGCAGTTCCCGGAAACGAAGGTGATCATCGATCACTTTGCAAGAATTGGCGTCAGTGGCAGGATTGAACAAGATCGACTTGATCAGCTTTGTCGCGTTTCTCGACACCCTAATACAAATGTTAAAACGTCTGCCTTCTATGCGTTAGGCAAAAAGAAAGCTCCCTACCTTGATCTTTTACCAATGATCAAAAAGGTGGTGGACGCATTTGGAGCAGAGCGATTAATGTGGGCGAGCGACTGCCCATTCCAAGTTGAATCTCCGCACAACTACCAATCATCGATTGATCTTATCGTGAAACATGCCAACTTCCTTTCGGAAAAAGATAAGGTATCAATCCTCAAGAGCACAGCAGAAAGACTATTCTTCTAGCAGAGCATTCGGCAATGCAGCGAGGTAAAGAACGACTTAATGCTAAATGTCTCTCACTCATATTTCCCTAGAAAGCACCTTCGGTGAAGGTTCACCATAAAGATTGTGCCCCTTTTGAATCCGCCTACATAACAACACTCGGAGTTCAACACCTGATGACGACTCACTCACAACGAAAGCAGCTCGTTTCTCTACTCGCTGCAGCAGTTATGCCCATGATCGTCGGGTTAGCCAATCCGAACGCAGTTAGGGGAGACGATGCGCTAACAACTTCAAAAATCGAATTTCGCATAGCAGACGACGAACCCTTTGACGGTTCTCGAAAAATGGTGACCCTTGGCAGCGAACAGGAAATTCACGTAGGACAAGAAGTGATTCTTAATCATGAAGAGGTGACACACGCAGCAGTTATCTCCACGGAGCAGGGACGGCCGGCAATTTCGACTCAATTCAGTGAACGCGGAACACAAAAGCTGCGGGAAACCACTGGCAAAAACAAGGGTAAGCGAATCGCAATCCTATTGAACGATGAAGTAATACAGGCACCGAAAATCGCTGAACCAATTGGAAACCGTGCGGTCATTGCTGGCGACTTTTCGATTCAGAAAGCGGTTGCGATCACGCATGCGCTCAATCACACCGAGCGATTCGAATCAAAAACGAATCCGACGATCTCACTGGATTCATTCACTTCACTGTTCAACGGCAAAGATCTGACGGGATGGACTAACGTGAACACTGCCGAGGATACATGGAGGGTTGAAAATGGCTTGCTGGTATGCAAGGGACTTCCAATCGGTGTAATGCGATCCAACAAGCAGTATGAAAACTTTATTCTTCACATCGAATGGCGTCACATGAAACCCGGTGGCAACTCAGGAGTATTCGTATGGAGCGAAGGAGAAACACCTGCAGGAAAGCCACTCCCGAAAGGAATGGAGGTCCAAATGCTCGAACTGGACTGGGTCAATCAACATCCCCGAAACGGACGACCTAATCACGTTGGATACGTGTCGGGTGAATTGTTCGGTGCTGGCGGCTTGTCAGCCACAGCAGATAACCCTCGAGGCAAACGCAGCATGAGTCGTGAACTTCGATGCAATGGTGCCGGACAGTGGAATACCTATGATGTTGTATGCGTCGATGGTACTGTCAAGCTATCGATCAATGGTGTTTTCGTGAACTCAATTCGAGATTCTGAGGTTCGACGTGGATACCTTTGTCTGGAATCGGAAGGATCAGAGATTCATTTTCGAAACATCAAAATCCTTGAATTACCGATCGGACTTACCTCCAGTGAGCAACACGCAAAACAGATTGACCGATAAGACATGACCGTTTTGCTCCAACGACTGATCTTGCCCCCAGCATTACTACTTTTTGGAAGTATGCTTGGCACGAACGTGATCCTCGGCAAGACCGCATCAAAACACCCTGGAACACCGAATTTCTTGCTGATTCTCGCCGATGATCACGCGTGGATGGATTATGGATTCATGGGTAACGAGCGGGTCAACACGCCGCATCTGGATAATCTGGCTGCACACTCCGCGACATTTGTAAATGGATATGTTCCATCAAGTGTTTGCAGGCCCTCACTAGCAACAATTCTCACCGGCCTCTATCCCCATCAACACGGGATTCATTTCAATCATGGCCCGCCCGGCAACGCCGGATACAACCAAATGAATTCTGTTGAGGAGTATGTAAAAACCCGAAATAAAGAATTCGACCTAATCAAGCGGCTAGCGACCCTACCGAAAATACTTTCGGAGGAGAAAGGCTATCGATGCCTACAAACCGGAAAATTCTGGGAAGGGCATTATCGAAACGCTGGTTTCACCGACGGGATGACTACCTTTTCCACACCGGATCCGAATCAAAGCTATGGGGGCATCCGCACGCTTGCGAATGGTGAAAAAGTTGCCCACGGCAACGGAGATTATGGCCTGAAAATTGGTAGGGAAACGTTAGCCCCAATCAAAGAATTCATTCAAGAATGTGAGAAAGAGACAACACCCTGGCTTGTCTGGTACGCACCCTACTTACCGCACCTGCCACATGATGCCCCCGAAGAGTTTCAGAGACTGGCAGCGAGTCGCCCCGGCGTGCTCCCATGGGAACAACCCTACTTTGCTTCTATCTCACAATTTGACTCAACTGTGGGAAATCTAGTTGAGTTAATCCACCAAGAATCAAAGCTAAACAATACAGTAATCGTGTTTCTATCCGACAATGGATGGCGCCCGAATCAGGTTAGATCAAAAAGCAGACCCGGCGAATACAATCAAACAAAACGCAGCAAACGCGCACCTTTTGATGATGGTTTGCGAACCCCAATTCTAATACGGTGGGATGGGGTTCTTCCTTCGCAAGTCAGGACAGGCCTAACCAGCAGCATTGATATTTTCCCCACCTTACTGAGTGCGGCCGACGTTGATGACAAGGTCATTCAAGGCTCTCCCGGCATCGACCTGATCTCGTTGCTAAGGGCAAACAAGAGGATACCGGCCAATCGCGAGATCTTCGGTGAGATCTACCCAGGGGATGCAACCTCCCTGAACAACCCCCAGCGTGACATTGCCTATCGGTGGGTTCGAAAAGGCAGAATGAAGTTGATCATCCCACATCCCGAAAACAAAAACGAAGTAATCCATTCATATACAGCCAATCAAAACGAGAATGCAGATCACGAGATCCATGCATGGAATTCCTATGTCAATCGCGAATCTCTATTCGATCTTTCGCTTGATCAATATGAACAAATCAACCTTGCAGAATCGCCCCAGCATCAATCCATCCGCAAAGAACTCCACCAGGCTGTCAATCGCTGGTGGAATCCTTCGAAGTAACTTTCCTTGCAAGTTTGTTCCACAAAGCCTCATCCGAAGTGAAATTACGCTAACGGAAATATCACCTGATCAGCTTCTGGAACATTCGTAGTCAAGCGCAGAGATATTGATACACTTCTACCTTCGCAGGCGAATACAACTTCGCTGTTCCCGTTGATTAACGCAAACCTCTCGTGAAAACCATGCATGCAAACCAGAATCAACACTTCCTTGGATTACTCTTTTTCGCCTTAATAGCGATCATCTTGAATCCATTTGTGCAGGCTAATTCGAACCAAGAGCGTCCAAACATTCTTTTGATCCTTGCGGACGATATGGGATACGGGGATTTAGGGTGCATGGGAAGTGAACACTTAATGACCCCCAATCTAGATCAATTGGCTGAATCAGGCGTTCTCTGCACGCAAGCTTACGTCGCCAGTGCGGTGTGCTCCCCATCGCGTGCTGGCTTAATCACGGGAAGAGATCCTCGCCGCTTTGGATATGAGGGCAATCTGAATCAAACATCAAGTCACTACGCCACTCGACCTGAGCTACTTGGTCTACCACCAGGTGAGCACACACTTGGTAATCATTTACGCGATGCGGGATATCGAACAGGAATCATTGGCAAGTGGCACTTAGGGACTGGTGAGCTCTTTCATCCACAGGCTCGAGGATTCGACTACTTTTGCGGGATGCTCGGTGGTGGACATGGCTATTTTCCAGACCCAATGAAAAACCAACTTGAGCGAAACGGGGAACCGCTCAGGGAGTTTTCCAGTCCCTACCTAACCGATTTTTTCACGGATGAAGCGGTAAGATGGATTCAGGAAAACAATCGCTCCAACACAAATGACAAACCTTGGTTTCTCTACCTTTCCTACAACGCTCCGCATGGTCCTCGGCAGGCAAAGCCAGAAGATGAGGCGATCTTCAAATCCATCAAAGATCCAAAGCGGCGAACCTACGCGGCAATGGTTTACTCAATGGATCAAGGACTCGGCCGAGTGCTATCGTTACTAAAAGAAACCGAACAACTTGAAAACACTTTGATCTGTTTTTTTTCCGACAATGGAGGAGCTACCAGCAACGGCAGTTGGAACGGCCCTCTATCGGGCGTAAAGGGCTGCCTGAAGGAAGGTGGAATTCGGATCCCGATGATCTGGTCGTGGCCTTCAAAGATCCCCCAGCAACCGAAACAGGAGGGTGTTTTTTCGAGCCTCGATTTACTTCCGACGTTTTGCGCTGCCGCTGACTCAAAACCGCTGCCACTCTCGGAGCCTCGAAGTCATGAAGATAAAAACAATCGAACGAAGATGGTGAAAAAGTTCGGCGAGTACGATGGAGTCAACCTACTCCCGGTACTCCAAGGTGAAAAACCAGCGCCCAGACGAACACTGTTTTGGCGTCTTCAAGGGCAAGCCGCTATTCTTGATGGAACGGAGAAACTGATTGATCTTTCTCACCGACCTGCAGAAATGTTCCAACCGAGCATGGATGTTGCCGAAGCAAAGAACCTGATGAGCGATGATGCGACTCGAGCTACCGAACTCTTCCAGATGCTAGGAGCCTGGCAGTCACTCCTACCAACAATTCCTCTCTGGGGCTCTTCACCTTACTGGTCAGGACAGAGCGCACAGCACTACGACCAGTGGGCGCCACGTCCTGAGCCGAACTAGCAACCGCTGCACGGTACTCACCTAGCTTCATCAATGCTAGTCACATGGCCCTTCATGATCGCCTCAAGCTCAGCGACTACCTCGGGATGTTTCGACGCAATATTCGTCTTTTCACCCGCATCGTTGGCAAGGTTAATCAGAAATCTTCGAGGAAGGTTTACTTTGCCAACTCCCTCGGAACGATCAGTGGGATTACCCAAAAGCTTCCAATCTCCTTGACGCACTGCCCACTGTGCTCGCTCACCGCGTCCCAGCAACCAAAAGAATGATTCATGTGGACTTGGGGAATCTTTTGACTGCAGTAGCGGAACCAGACTCTTACCATCGAGATGATGTGGTGGTAATCGAACACCGCAGAGATCAGCGATCGTCGGGTACCAATCACAACCTGTTGCCAACTGATCCCTCACCTCATCAACAGGGAGCTTCCCAGGAAGTGATACGATTGAAGGAACTCGGATTCCACCCTCAAACAAACACCCCTTGGCGCCTCGGTAAGGCCCGGCATTACCACCTCCACCAAATGCTCTTTCCTCAGTGGAGTGACCATGATCTGACTGGAACACAATGAGCGTTTTCTCTCGTAACGATAATTGGTCCAACAACTGAACTATCGCTCCGACCTTTTCATCCACTGTTGAAACGAACTCTGCATATTGGCGACGCGGTGAGGGAAGATCTCGATACCGTTCTCGCCACTTCGACGTTCCCTGCATCGGATAGTGGGGTGCGTTGATAGCCCAGTACATGAAAAAGGGTTTATCTGACGATCCTTTGATAAACTCACTCGCTTCGTCAACCATGAGGTCTAAAAAGAAGTCACCATCCTGGAAAACTTCTCTACCGTTCCGCCAAAGGTCATGACGGTTTGGACCAGCCCAGTAGAAAAAGTGTGAGTAGTTATCAATGCAACCACCCATGTGACCGAAGGAATAATCAAAACCTTGCGAATTAGGCATTGTCTCGGGTGTGTACCCAAGGTGCCACTTGCCAATATGTGCGGTTGCATAACCCTGACTGGACATTAGCTCAGCAAGAGTGACCTCTGTCGCTGGCATCCCAGCAACGCCCTTGGTCGAGGAGACATTGCCAGGCACTCCTGCTCTCGCCGGAAACCGACCGGTCATTAGCCCAGCCCTCGAGGCGGAACAGATGGCTGAGGGAGAATACATCTGGGTGAATCGGACACCCCGCTTTGCGAGAGCATCCAAATGAGGCGTATGCAAATCGCTGGAACCATAACAATTCAGATCCAATGTGCCTTGATCATCTGAATAGATCACAATGACATTTGGTTTCTGCTCTGCCGAGACAAAGCTTCCAAGAATCGAGCACAAAAGAAATATCGAAATCAAATTCCACCGTTTCATGCAACACTCCGAGAACTTTAATTGACGGTTTTAGGAATACCTACTTGAGCCAGAACCTGCAAATAGTCATGCAGGCTTTGGCAGCGAAACCACTTGGACAATGATTTGAATCATCCCATTAGAAAACGGATCAACTCTACTCTTGTCCCGCATCCGGAATTTCAGCGAGATCAGCTCGACGAGTCTCGTAGGTCTCACAAAATTCGAGTGCGTTAACATCTGGTTGCTTTCCCCATATTCTGCATGCTTTTTTATACAAGTCCGGCCACCAATTTCGATGTTGAGTCCGACCATTGATGAGATCGTCACGCCAATAACTGAGAACCTTGGACCAACAACGATCACCATAACTTAACGCTTCCCTCAAATCGTTGTAGCGTGGGACATACCAACGACGACCAATCTGTGCGTGCAGGACCTCGTCAGCCCAATCAAAATCCTGAAATAATGCTGAGAGAGGATCACCACTCTCATTCGCCACCTCCCACTCGTATCTCTTGCCAGTCCTAGGCATAAGACCTTGTTCAATAAAAAAGAGCACCCCATGACGCTCGCGTGCATTCAATTGCAAATTCAAATTCCGCGACCATGTAAAATTAATTGGAATCTCGGTCCAATCAATTCCAAGTGAAGCAAAACCAACCTCCCCCATCATTGCGTGACGCGCCTCATCCCACAGTTGCCGGGACATTTCCATATGAAATCCCCATGCTTCGTCATCACGCAGATCAATGAGAATGCTCGCCATCATCTCCGGAACATCGATTTCACGAAGACGCTTGTAATACATCATCAAGGTTTTATCTTGAGCTGAATATCGATCATCGTAAAGAAACGCCTCCGGATTCACTCCCGCGTTATACGGATCAATGAACCTCTCATCTCGCCGCGGCTCATAATCCCTGCGAGTTTCCTGTTTTGGATAACGCTTGGCCGGCTCGTCCAAGTCTGCGGTTTCCTCCGTCCCATCAAGGCCTGCTGCGAGCCGTAAAAAGAGAGACAAATGTTGACTCCAGTCAGACAATCTCTCCGATTGCTCATGTTGCTTGATGCAATCGATCGCTTGCTGACCAAAATCCAGTACTTCACCGAGTTCAAAATCAATCAGCTTGGCCACACGCACCGTAGGAGCATCCGCTAGCGGATGTGCATCATTCATTAATCGCGAACAGGCAACTTTTATCGCGGGGAGCGCGATCTCGTAGACACCCACCAGAAAATCAGCGGTATCGGGAACCCCCTCAAGTTCATCAAAAAAAGTCACCAACGCTGGATGAGGTAGCTTATCCAAACCCAAGGGTGGTTCACGCATTTCCGAAATACGATCCCGAATCGAATTCACATGTTCTGCGCAAAGGTATGCGTGATGGCTGTACGCGGTTTTCAACTCATAAATTGGCTCGCATGTGATCTTCGCCAACAATACCTCATGCGTTCGCTTGATCGAGTAATGGAGACGCTTGAGACGGTCCACGCTCTCTTCGAGGGTCCAATCCGCCTGGATTGCCCGATCCATCGAGCATAAACCTGCCAACGCTGGGATCGATTGATAAGTCACGTAAGAAGACGATTTACCTGCCATCAATCAGCATCCCTAAAGAGTCGTCTAAGAAACCGGCAAGGGCCAAGGATCACGGTAATTGTTGCGGTAAAGCAATTGATTCGCATCGGAATTATTCGTGACTTTCTCGGTCGTAGCATCCCAGTCCAGTGGGCAACGCAATTGCCACGAAACATAACCCAGATGCCCTGGGGTGATGGATCGGTGCCCAATCTCCGCGGGCGCGATACACTCCTCCCGTGATCGCACGCAGTCAAGAAAATCTTTGACGTGGTTATCGGATACTTTGACACGATCCAGTCCCGGCAAGAAAGACGGATCGACCCATCGATCATCCGACGCTTCAAGCTTTCCTCTCGTGACAAACACCGAACCCTTATCACCCTTAAACGTTACTCCCTGACGATGCTTGCTACTAATTGAAATCACCGTTCCGTTTGCGTATTCAGAGCGAATTTCATAATGGTGAGGCGTGTTGTAGATACTGGTATCCGGCATCTTCCAGCCCAAAGCCTCAACCCTAACAGGGCCACTTCGTTCAAACCCGAGTGCCCAATGTGCGATGTCGTTGTGATGGCCAATCCAATCCATCAATACCCCGCCGCCGTACGCGCGATTTCCCCGCCACCAACGATGATGCCGTGCTCGCATGTAAGGTAAAAAGGGCGCTGGACCGACCCAAAATTCATAGTCAACGAAAACGGGAGGTGATTCTGGTTTATCATCTCCTTGCGGTGAATCGTAACCAGGCGGTAAGCCGACCTCGACAGTACCTACCTCACCAAGATGGCCATTGCGAACTAGCTCGACGGCCCGTCTAAACTTTTTGTCGCTGCGTTGCTGACTGCCAGTTTGAAACACCCTGCCAGCACTCTCCACAGCACGGTAAACCAGCTGCCCCTCGGCAAACGTGTGCGTGACAGGCTTCTCACAATAAACATCCTTGCCATTTTTGATTGCCTCCAACGTGCAATGTGCATGCCAATGATCCGGCGTCGCAACAACAACAACATCCACTTTTTCGGATTCACAAAGACGTCGGTAATCGGATGTCTTCAAAAGCCCACCCTGATCTCCCTGCTTGCCAACAACTTTCGTTGCTGCGGAATTCAACCCGTACGAAGTACCCTTGCCCCAAGGATTATCACGGTAATGAAGGTGGTCAACATCGCAGATGGCAGTGATTCTGGCGTCTGTGTTTGCGAGAAACGCATCGACTAGATTAAACCCCCGCGAGCCCAAACCAATGACTCCTACTCGGATCTGATCATTAGCACCGAAAGATTGAGCAACGCAAGATTCCGAAACATGAACGCTTGCCGGGACAACCATCCCCGCAGCGCCTAGCTTCATTGCGATTCGACGATCAAATCGGTTCGCACGTCCTTTTCTGTTCAAACTAATTACTCCAACGCGTTCTCAAGAGGCAACAAGTGATGAATCGGCAGTCACCCTCTCCATCCATCACCAATCATATCAGGAAAGCGATAATCCGTCTCATGACACCTATCCTTCTCAATACAGAGGATCGTCAAAGTGTATCTCACTCAGGGTCTAACATGCGACCTTAAAGAATCAGGCAAGTAGATCCTTTACAACGCGACCATGCACGTCGGTTAAGCGAAAATCTCTCCCTTGAAACCGCACCGTCAGACGCTCATGATCCAACCCGAGCTGGTGCAGGAGAGTCGCATGTAAATCATGGACATGAACCGTGTTTTGGACGGGCTCAAAACCGAACTCATCCGTCTCACCGTAGACCTGACCTGCTTTAAAACCTCCACCGGTCAACCACATCGTAAAGGCATCGATGTTGTGATTTCTTCCTGTATTCTGGCGAACCTCACCCATCGGCGTGCGACCAAACTCACCACCCCAAATCACGATGGTGTCATCCAGTAAACCGCGGCGTTTCAAATCCTTGACCAAAGCTGCACTCGGTTGATCAATATCTTTACACTTGGCAGGCAAATGCTTCTCGAGGGTTTCTGTTGGTCCACCATGATGATCCCAATTGGTGTCGTATAATTGCACGAAGCGAACACCTCTTTCAATCAGCCGGCGTGAAAGCAGGCAATTCCTTGCATAGGTCGATTCATTGGGGTCTTTAATTCCATATAAATCAAGGGTCTCTTGATCCTCATCAGAGATATCCATCAACTCCGGCGCACTGGTCTGCATCCGATACGCCATTTCGTATGCATTGATGCGGGTTGCAATCTCGCTATCTCCTGTCTGCTTTAGACGCTCCCGGTTCAATTGATTCACGACGTCAACCAATTGCCGTTGCTGATCGCTCGTAATCGATTCAGGCGTGGACAGATTTAAAATGGGATCACCTTGATTGCGTAGCGGTACACCTTGATAAGTACTCGGCAACATGCCACTTCCCCACAAGACCGATCCGCCACGCGGTCCCCGAGGACCGCTCTGAAGGACGACAAAACCAGGCAAGTCATCACACTCACTTCCAATCCCGTATGTCACCCACGATCCGATACTGGGTCGCCCAAACTGTCCACTTCCTGTGTTCATGAACAGCTTTGCCGGAGCATGGTTGAATAAATCGGCCTGCAACGTTTTCACGATGCTAATTTCATCAACAATCTCAGATGTCCAAGGCAAGAGGTCACTAACGAATGCGCCACTTTCACCGTACTGTTTAAAGGTTCTTCTTGAGCCAAGAAGATTCGTCCGATGACTACTGTCCATGAACGCAAATCGTTTTCCATCAATAAAACTATCGGGAATTGGCTTTCCATTGAGCTCCGCCAGCTTTGGCTTCTGCTCAAACATTTCAAGCTGAGAAGGCCCCCCAGCCATGAACAAAAAGATGACGTTCTTCGCTCTGGGAGGAAAATGGGTCGGCTTGGCAGCGAGTGGATTGTTAATGGACTGGGGGGTCTCAGTCGCTGACAAGTCACGACCCATCAGCGATTGCAACGCCACGGACCCCAGACCTAAAGCTCCAGTGCTGGCAGCAGCTCGCCCAAAAAAATGGCGGCGTGTTTGTTCACGCAAATAATTCTGGTTCCACATGACTTATTCTCGAGTGATTGTCTCGTCAAGATTCAACAGCGCGCGAGCGACCGTTAACTCATCCAGATCTTTCAACAACGCAAGCTCCCTCGCATTGGGGAAACGACTCGTGCATCGACGAAAAGCGGATTCGACGCCTTCTTTTTTGACGATTGCGGCGAGTGACTCTGCAAACTCAAAGAAAGCAACATTGTTCATCAGGGTGAGTGACTGCAGAGGCGTATTGCTGCGTGTTCGACGTGTGCAACTACTAAACCCTTCGGGTGCATCGAAGACTTTCAGAGATGGAGGAGGGGTACCTCGATAAATAAAGGTGTAGAGGCCTCGCCGATAACGATCCTCACCTCGACTCACTGACCATGACCGACGAACTTGACCTTGCCCCATGACTCCATCCGGAATCGGTGGATGCACCGGCGCCCCACCTTTTTTTCGCGATAACAATCCGCTCGCGGTCAAAGCAACGTCCCTTACCAACTCAGCATCCAAACGCAGGCGATTCTGCCGCCAAAGCAAACGATTATCTGCATCAACCTCCAAAGCGGACTGCATCGAAGCAAGCATCTGTGAGGTCTGTCTGTATGTCTCACTTGTGACGATCAACCGATGAAGTTCCTTCAAACTCCAACCGCCCTCAACCCATTCAACTGCGAGCCAATCGAGCAACTCAGGATGTGTCGGTCGTGCACCAACGAGACCGAAATCATTTTCCGTAGCAACGATACCTACACCGAAGTACTGCTGCCAAACACGGTTCACGATCACTCGTGCGGTCATCGGATTGGATTGACTGACGATCCAATTCGCCAAATCCAGCCGATTGGGTAAGCCGTCTGGCCGATCAAATCCGTGGAGTATTGAGAGTGTACCTGGCTTCACTTCCTCACTGGGCCGAGTGAAATCGCCTTTGATGTAGACATTCGTGATGCGTGGCTCACGTCGCTCACTTAGCACCATGGTTGTCGGAGCGTCATTGATTCGTTTATTGACCTGGGCGTATTGAGTTCGATCAGATCGAAAATCCTGAATTGAGTCATCAGCGAGTACACCAGACGCCTTTTCCAAGAGTAAAGCTTT
>CAXQOB010000198.1:0-12373 GCA_964225475.1 Candidatus Nitrosopumilus sp.
TCGGGAAAACGGAGCTCGCCCGGCAAGCACAGAATAACCTGGGCGTTCTCGATTCTATTTTTCGAGATGCAAGCTCTGCAGATGCAAAGCAATCCATGCAGATTGGCACTGAACTGATTCGTTTTCAGCGGCTGTGGGAATCCGTTTTCTGGTTTCGACAATCATTTGAGATGGCTGGTGTGCTTGAGCAGCAAGCCGACGAATTGAACAATCGCGTCGGACAGATACGAAACTGGGAATCGCAGATGGAGCCTTCCGAATTGGAGCGTTCGCGGGTTGAGAAAAGCTATGGGTTTGAGCTGAATGATTACCCGATTGTGGCGACCTCTGATTTGATCGCTATGACGCGAAGAGAGACAACCCCACGGGATGTGGCTGTGGGTCAGAGCGATTCTGAAAGTGCTCTACGTTTTGAGGATGTTGCTTCCAAGCTCAAGCTCAAGACGACATTTGTCAGTGATTACCCAATGGACAAGGTTGATTTTTGGCTCTATCAAGCCAACGGTGGCGGTCTAGGTGCGATTGATTTTGATTTAGATGGCAATCAGGAACTATACGTGGTTCAATCTGGCGGTAATCCCCGAGTCACTGGATCGAGTCAGCCAAATCAACTCTTCAGAAATCTCGATGCTGAATCTTTTGTGGATGTATCGATCGAGTCAGATGTTCAAGATCGCGGGTACGGGCAGGGTATCTGTGTAGCGGATCTCAACCAGGACGGATGGTCCGATTTAGTCATCGCTAATATTGGTCGCAATGCAGTTTATTTCAATCAAGGGGACGGTACCTTTCGCCAAGCGTCTGAAGATTACTGGCCTGATGATCCGGGTTCTTGGACGTCTAGCATTGCTGTGGGTGATCTTGATGGTGATCAATTACCAGAAATGATTGAAATTAATTATCTCGATGACCCTCAGATCTTTGCACGGAAATGTGTTGGGAAGCAGCTTGACTGTACGCCACAGAGATTTCGGGCTGCAGTTGATCAGTTTTACCGAGTTGAGGATGACGGCAAATTAAAGCCATGGTCGGGGGCGGAAGGGTTTGCAGAGAAGCCGAATTATGGGTTCGGCGCCGTGCTGGCTAATATTGACGGCCAACAAGGCAATGACTTGTTTATCTCAAATGACGGAGATGTTAACCACCTGTGGCGAAGTCGCGGCAACGGCCAGCCGGTTGCTGATAAGAAAACCGGTAAATCGTCATCTGATTACGTGTTAAGTGAGGTGGGCGCGATTTCAGGATGCAGTATTGGGATAAGTGGTCTGAGTCAGGCGTGTATGGGAATAGCCTCCGGAGATTTTGACCGCAATGGAACCTTTGATTTGTTGATTACGAATTTCTATAACGAACCGCTCAATCTGTTTTTACAAATGAGTCCCGGTTTATTTGTTGATGAATCATTGAAGTACGGAATGAGTGAAACGGCCAAGGATGTTCTGGGGTTTGGTGTTCAGGCGGCAGATTTTGATAATGATGGTTGGTTGGACGCCGCAGTGGGAAATGGTCATCTCTACGATGCACGTTACGCAGATATTCCTTTTAAGATGCAGTCGCAATTGTATAGGGGCAGCCCAAAAGGATTTCTCCTACAGAATGAAAGCACTGCTGGGGTTTATTGGAAGCGAAAGCACTTGGCAAGAACGTTAGTGACCTTTGATTATGATTCGGATGGACGAATGGACATGGTTTCCAACCATCTTGACCAACCAATCGGTCTTCTGAGAAACCAAACGGAAACGGGCGGAAATTGGTTGCAGATTGAACTACAAGGAATCCAATCCGAGAGGGATGCTACCGGTGCTACGGTCACGGTGGTTCGTGGAGAGGATCGATGGGTCGCATGGGTCACTGCCGGTGATGGATACATGTGCACGAATGAATCGGTGCTTCACTTTGGAGTGGGAGACTATCGAGAAATCGACCGGATTGAGATCGATTGGCCATCGGGTAATCGTCAGGTAACAGAACCGGTTAGGGTGAATCAACGATTTTTGGTTGTGGAAGGGCAACCCGTTTTTGCGAGGTAGTTTTTCAGAACCGATCTTGTGATCTGCTTTTGTCTTACTTTTTGTTGGTCAATGCTTCATACTGCGGTCTACGGGGTGAGAAGGTTGATCATCAGGATTCGGTACTGCGGTGGCTACGAATTGATGCTCTGTTGAGGTGTTTGCGGTCAACGTGGTGCAGCGATGGTAAAAAAGCTAGATAGTGATTTTCATTTGATCGATATGCAATGAAACGTAATGGTTACCTTTTTTTAGCAGCGATTGCGGGTGTCGTTGTTTTCTGGATTTCCACTCGTGAATCAGCAGACAATGATGTGGATGTTGCAGCTCTTGCGAGAGAGCGAGCGAGGAAGGAATCTCTTGCAGAGGCAAATGCCATTGCTAAAGAGAAGGATTTGGCAGTCTTGGCTCAAGCAGGTAAGGGGCAGCCTTTACCCGAGTATCTTGCGACCGAAATCGACCCGGCCGGAAAGTTCTGGTTAGTCGGCAACCCGAACAGTGAATTTGGGGTTGAGATTCCGTTTCAACCGGGGAGCCTTCCTGCTCCGAAAAAAGAGGAAGGATCGAGAGAGAATTTATCAGGATTCCTGGGAGCCGCAGCGTGTCAATCCTGTCATCCCGATAAGTATGAAACCTTTGTGGAAACCGCTCATCACCGAACCTCAAGAATTGCTTCTGTTGATGAGATCTCAGGTCCTTTGACTGACGAAGGGCGTAACCGCATGCAAACGCTTCATCCTGAGATTAATTTTGAAATGCTCGAGCGAGATCAAGTCGCTTATCAACGAGTTTCCTTTTTTGATTGGCAGTTTGAAGTTCCCATGCAGCTTATCATGGGTTCCTCGAAAATGGCGGAAACCTACCTTTATTGGCATGGTGATAAGCTCTTTCAATTGAATTGCACGTACCTTGAAGAGCCTGATGCTTGGATTAACAGTCCTGGATATCTGGACGGTGACGCCGCTTACGCCAGACCGATTCGATCCGGTTGCCTTGATTGCCATGCGACCTATGCTGAATTTCAGAGGGATCCAAATCATTACGCACCGAACTCGCTGATTCTCGGTATCTCTTGCGAAAGATGTCATGGCCCCGGTAAACAACATGTGGACTACCATGTTTCTCACCCGGAGGAGAAAAAATCTCAGCATATGGTGGTTCCAAGTCAATTGAGCCGGGAACGTGAGATGGATGTATGCGGGCAGTGTCACACGGGCGATAAAGCGCCAATCTCACCTGATGCATTCCAATTCCGCCCCGGGGATCGACTCGAAGAGCACTACGTGAAGTTAGAGGGGCATGATGAATCCGCTAACAGTGTTCATACCTCAAATCAAATTGCACGATTAGCGCTGAGTTCTTGTTTTCAGGGATCTGAGATGGCATGCGTTCAGTGCCATGACCCACATCGTAATGAACGCGGCATGAAGGAAGTCTTCTCACAGCGCTGTTTAAAGTGCCATCAAGAGCAGCAATGTGGAATGCAATCAACATTGGGTTTGAAGTTGAGAGAGAATTGCATCGACTGTCATATGCCAAGGCAGGCGACGGCAAATCTACGGGTAGAGGTCGTGGGTGGTCAGGTCTTTCCACCACTGCGTGATCACTATATCCGAGTTGATCAACGGGCAACCCAAAAGTATTTGGATTCACAAACCAGTGAATGAAGATTGATACGACCTGCAGTGAATTCTTTTTAAGAGGATAGGTTGCTCAGTACATGGTGCTCATGCATTGACTCAAAGCAACGGCGCTCGGATCCTAACTCGACGATGAAACTATCTGGATTTCTTTCAAGTGGATCATTTGTTGGCTCTGAATTTGACACTTGGGTTTGGTTTGAGCCGTGTTTGTTCAAGATTGAACGGATAGCATTGGCGGAGTGATCACAAAAAAACCTCGCCCGGAAACCGGACGAGGTGAGAGTTTTTTCGAGTGATCGAATCTAGCTTACTGGTTGAGCTGTTCTTCGATGACTTCTTTAACCGCACGCGTTCCAAGTGCACCCCAAAGACCGTACGGGCTTGGTGCTCCGGGTTCAGCGCCAGGCTTCCAACCGGGGTTGCCGCCTGCTCCGCGTTCAATCGGTGGCGCGGTATTGTCACCAGCCTCGATCGAATCCGTGATAAAGACAACTGCACCATCACCCATTAGCACGTGGGCTCCACCTTGGTGACGACTACCCGCCGAGAAAATACCCTCGCGGTAGTCTCCACCGCCGTTGTGACAGCTTGGGCTGTTCGGCGGCAAAATGGTGGTGAAGGAAGTGTACATTGGACGGAAGTCAGCCCATCGGCAACCTTTACACTGATTGCTACCGCTGCCGTGCATTCGTGCAGTTGGCGAGTAGAACTGTGGGCGGTTAGGATCGATGTGTGGGCCCGAAGCACAGACGCTTGGGTTTGCCTGAATTGAGTTGGCACCACCACCACCGGGGAAATTTCGAACCCAGTCAGCTTTAACTTCACGGGTACCCAAAGAGGTGCACTGTTCACCCGCCATGATGGTATTAGCCAGACCATCAAGCACGTCACGGAACTTGGTAACACGACGGTTCCAGAACATTCCACGGCAAGCTGCACGTGAGCGAGTCGCCATCCAGTTCAGATCCCTTCGACCGTTACCTTTATTGTTGTGGAAGAAACCCCACTCGCTCGTTCCACCGTGGTTTACACGATCGAGGGCGTCACCAATACAAGCAGCGTAGTTACTACGCCCCATCGCTGGCAGACCAATCGCAGGGTCACTCGGACAGCGGTAGGTTGGGATATCGGTCATCCAAGGCTGGTACTGACGAACCCAAGGGGTTGGACCCATACCTGGCCACATTTGAACACCGTTGTACTGGAGAACTGCACCAGGCATGGTGTAGCCTGGAGTCACCTGGGTGCTCTGGTTAGAGATGTTTTCCCAAAGAGCTTGCTGCTCGATGAAAGGGGTAATTCCAACCAACCAACTTGCGAATAAGCGGCTGCTGTTGAAAGTTGGATTGCCAGCAGCAGTTCGAGTCGTTCCCGAACCGTTCTGAGGTAATTGTTTGTACGAACTGTGGTAGTTGTGTACCGCAAGTCCAATTTGCTTGAAGTTATTACTGCAAGACATTCGTCGGGCTGCTTCTCGAGCTGCCTGAACGGCGGGCAATAGTAGCCCTACGAGGATACCGATGATTGCGATAACCACCAGCAACTCAACAAGGGTAAAACCCTGTCGAGTGGGGCGAAGACGATGCATAAACTGCTCCTGGAATCAGGGATGAATAGGAATAAAGGGCGAAAATTGCTCCATTCTGCCTCTATACTAGCATCACGGAGCGACGTAGTCAAAGATTAGATACGGAGGGTGATCAGCCGTGCATCTGCCTCGTTCTGGGGGTACTGCTTTTGCGGTGGATGAGAATCCACATGGCGAAAAACCTGTTTTGCGTCGTCTTTTGCCGACGATTGTGGTTTTGGAGCTTCGGCTTGCGACGATCAAACTGCATGCTTGATCTTGGGTTGATCATCGATTTTGTTGTGGTTTAGGGCGATTTCCGCACCTTTCGGTCCTCGGTAAATATGCGGATTAAGAGAGTCTTGACCGGTTTTAGAGACCGTCCGCGGTTTCGTGCGAACCGTGCATTGCTTTGACTTTTCAGCCTGGTGATCAGGGTGGGAAGGTAAACGCTGATCTTCTGTTGGAGATCTTGCGTGCGAGGATTACCGGTGTTTGGCCGCAATCTCAGCCAGTTACTCGGTCTGGTTGGCTCCCAACATTTTAAGGATTTCCAGTGACTGTTGATCATCGGGGTCAAGCTGTATCGCTCGCTGAAGATGACCAATTGCCCGTCCCTGTTCACCCAGCTGAGCGTAAATCTTACCCAGTGCTGCATCCACCATGATTAAACTTGGCTCGATTTGCAGTGCGGCCTGATAGCAGGCAATTGCATCATTTGGCCGATTGCTCATTTCCATTGCCTTGCCGAGATTGACGTAGGCTTCGACCATTTCCGGGTGAGACTCAATGGCCTGATAGAGCGCGGGGATGCTAACTCCCATATTCCCTGCTTTGCCAGCCGCAATCCCCATGTTCATGTAGGAGCTCGCTCGAAGCATCGATTCGTCGTGCACGGGCAGATTGCAAAGAATCAATGCTGTCAGCGATGCGCCTATCGATAAACGTATCGAGGAACGGTCGCGATTTCGAATTCTTTTAACGATGTCAGTGATCCCAACCGCCGCGAACAAGACAGCGATGGGAACGAGTGGTTGGCGATACCGCCCCAGGATAAAGAAGAGAACAATCGCAGCGATCATGATGAGTAGCAGAGCGTCGAGGATCCACAATTGCCGTCGATGATCAAACCTAGTCAGTAGTCCCCATACGCATAGCGGAAAGAGTATTCCGAAGTGCCAACCTGATCCAAGGATCTTCAACGGCCAGGCGTCAATGCTGTAGATATAGAAACATTCAACATCAGGCACTTCAAATCGATTGATTACCATCAGGCTTTTAATGGCCATCAGTTCAATCCAACTCATGGGTGCGGAAGAGATTTCATTCCACGCTTGGCCAAACCAGTACTTTGAAACCTCTCGTGAGCTAAGTGAATTTCCTGTTGCTTGTTCTGCTATCCGTTGGGCATCGGCACGTTCATACATTGGTGTTTCGTGACCTTGCACCAACGGCTGGTAGAGTCCATTGGATGAAAGGTTATTTCCAATATAAAAATTGGGTCCCGCTTGAAACGTCGTTGGAGACCACTCTCCACCGAGTGACGCGTTTCTCGCAGCAATCGGCAGAAGGATGGTCACCAGTCCGATAACGTAGCTGCAGATGGTTTTTAACTTGACCTTCGTTGGAATTGTCTTCATCAGCCAAATCCATACCGGGAAAACAGGGACCCACAGTATGGAGTTCTCCCGCGTAATCATCAGCAGCGCAAGGGTGATGCCAGTCGTTGTTCCCAGCAACATCAGTTTTCGCGACCTCGCTTCGTTGCCAATCTCTTTCCAGACAAAAGAGATTAAAGCGAGAAAAACACAAAGCAGAAATGAGGCGAGTGAGGTTTTTTGGATAATGCCATCAAAGTAAATCGCTGCGGGGTAGATGGCGTAAAAGCAAGAAGCAAGGAGTCCAATGGATGGCTTGAAAAAGTTTTTACCGGCGAAACCAATTGCCGCGACTGAGATCACACCGAGAAGACCTTGGAAGAGACGAATCGAAACCAAACCACTTCCAAATAACTTGATCTGTACCGCCAAGAAATATGGATACAAGGGAGCCTGATAGAAAGTTTCTGTCCCGTACCACTGTCCCGAAGCGATGCGGACGGCCCAGTCGTAATAGCCCTTGGCGTCACCCAGCAATTGAACTGCCGTCGGTGTTTCAATGGTTTGAAGAATACTGATGCAACGTAAAAAAAGTGCTGCAAAGCAAATCATGCTCAGCAACACTTTGAAATTTGATTCGACATTAACCAGGGATGTCGTTGACTCACCCGCGGCATCCTTTTCAGCGATTGCTGACTTCGATGCCTTATTGGGCAGGGTCGTTTTCTCGCGACGTTTTTTGGAGCTCATCGTAAGCGTTCAGTTCGCGATTGGTGAAAACGAGATCAATGAAACGGACTATTCGTCCCCGTCACCTTCACCTTCACCTTCTTCGGCCATTTCGGCTTCGTAATCCTCAGTTTCCTGAGCGACTACGTCTTCCGATACATCGCCTGTGATGACGGTAGGTTCGGTGTCACCACCACAGCCAAGGGTGAGGGTCAAAAGGAAAACGCTGAGGAAACTGAGTAGTAAACGTGTCATCTTTCTAGATAACCTTTCATGTTAATAGGTAAAAATCTGGCCACTTCCATCTATAGTGACGCAGCCCCCCCTGAATGGCAAGCACGGATGCGGTGGTTTCTCACTGTTTCTAGGGCTTTACTGCACCAGGTCAGTTTGCTGGTATCGTTTTGGGTGGATGCTCGGTCTTGATTGGGTGGAAAAAGGGTGATCATGCGAAAACCGACCTCGACGAGCGCTTTAAACGCTTTGTTGCAGGCGAAGGTTTGGTGGAACACCCCTGGGTTCCTCAACATTCATGATGGCCCTAACTCCGACTTTTGATGATCTGATTCGATTTTCCCCCACTCCTGTTGTCGAGCTGATGGATTGAATTTTTTTGGTCCTTATCTTGCTCAATGTCCCATCACGGATCTCAGATCCCCACTCGCTTTGTACCTTCTGTGTGTCCCCAAAGAAGCAAAACCAGAAGGATACGTGTCACCACACCCTCGCAATTAACCTTGATTTCAAAGATTCGCTCGACGATCTGTTTTTTTACAGCTGAATTTTGAAAGGTTTTTTGTTTACTGAATCAAACCTGCTCTTCAGTGAGGCATTGTCGATTCGATCCCGCTTCAAGCGTGATCCCGCTACACTGCTAGGGATAGTATTTTGCCGCGTCTTGTGACTGAGGCTCATGTCGAAGAAGAATAGAAAATCGTCAAAACGGGATTCGCTGCAGGTTGCTGCGCCGTCACCCATCACATTGCAAAGAAAGTTGATGTTTTCAGCCGTTGTGGTGGTGGTGCTTTTTTTAGGCACAGAAACACTTCTGCGCATGGCGCGACTTGGAGAGCCACCACAAGTTGGCGTATTAAGGTTCGGGTACGACGCCGGGATTCCACTCTATGACTCCGACGGGATTGAGCGTGAGGGCGAAACGTTTACTGATTTTCCGATTTTCGAGTCCGATGCTGATCTTTTTTGGCGGCCCATTGCTAACACCCCCTTCACAGGAATTGATGGACTGAGGTTGACTGCGCCCAATACAAAAATAAAACCGGAAGGGGTTTTTCGGATCGGTGTAATCGGTGATTCTTGTAGTTTTCTCGGCGTGGATTTGTATCCTAATCATCTTGCCCGCCTGATCGAACCATACCTTGGGAAAAAGGTCGAGGTAATCAATGCGAGTTGCCCGGGATACACAACGGAGCAGGGAAAGAGAAGACTCGAAGATCTTTGGGCTTGGGATGTTGATTTAGTCGTTGTTTATTTTGGATGGAACGACCACTGGAAATCCCTCAATGGCCTGACGGATCGTGATGTGTTTAACAGGGAAGCGTTAAGTCGGGACGCTCAGAGTTGGATTGGTATGTCCAGAATTGTTTGGTTACTTTACTCCTTGCGAGCAAAGCTCACTCCACCGGTCCCGCCATCTGAGTCACCAGTGCGAGTTCCTCTGGACGACTATCGAATGAATCTTGCCGCGATCCTTGATGATTGTGAGGAGCATGCGTGTCCAACAATGTGTGTAACCGCTCCCTCTGCTTTTCTACCGAATCAACTTCCCCAATGGGCCTTCACATTCTTTGGGCAGATTTATCGCATGAGTGTTGAGGAGGTGGCATCGATACCTGAGACTCACGCTAATTATCATATGGTTGTCCGCGATCTCTGTGAGAATCGGGAGATCGCAACACTCGCCGATGCCGCTGGTGCATGGTCGGCAGCAGATCAATGGGACCGTATGCCCGAACGATTTCGCGGGGACCGAATCCATCTGACCGAGACGGGTCACAAGGAACTTGCCGCAGTATGCTTTGAAGCCTTCAAGGAAGTCTTTAAGAAAGAATCTCTGACGAATCAGTCAGAGTGATTGACTGTCGGTTAGCTTCATCTTTCAAGTGGATGCTCTCGATCTGAAAGCGGAAGCGAAACTGCTGCACCATTGTTTTGATGTGATGCAAAAATGCCACAGATCATTTCGACGGTTTGTCGACCCTGCTTGCCATCACATGTGGGATCTGTTTGTGACCGGATCGATTGAACCAGGTTATCTCCGGCAGCCTGATGACTACTGATGTAACTCCCCAAGTTTGAGATGGGTTCAGGTATTCCGATACCGCCCGAACTGATCGACTGCCATTTCGACGACTCTGCATTGGGCTGGAATGGATTGCCTCTTCGCAGGTGTGCCAGGGGTTCCCGATCAATACGCAGGTCGATCACTCCTTCATTGCCTATTATTTGCAGTCCAAAACCCGCTTCGCGCGTGCCGCGATTCTGGATTGAATCAAAGAACAGCGGAGTACCGGAGGACATCTCAAATCGGGCGTGTAATTCATTGCCTGCTAGGGGGCCAACGCCTTCGCTACCCTCAACAACATCTTTCGGGCCACAAGGCCGGCCATCTTGATAGAGTTTGCCCTGGCAAGCGACAGGTTCACCGAGAAAAAAGCATGCAATGTTGAGGACATGACTTCCAAGTACCCAAAGGTCCAGAGCACCTCCGCGTTGATCTTCCTTACCACGTGCTCGGATTTCAATTAGCTCGCCAATTTCACCGGCTTGGATCAGATTCTTGATTACTCCCAGCACGGGATGGTATCGATTGCGATGAGCGACTGCGAGGCGAGTGCCCTTATCTCGACATGCATTGATGATCGCATCAGCTTGTTTAGGGGTCTGGCAAAACGGTTTTTCGATATAGATCCCTTTTGCACCACTTTCGATTGATGCGATGCACATGTCAAAATGTTGATCGATATGTCGAGGAGCAACCGAAACAATATCGGGTTTAATGGATCGCAACATCTGATGGTAATCGTCAAATGCCGCTACGTTTGGTAACCGTGATTTGGCGTGCGAGATTCCGGCGGAGTCAGAGATGGCTACCGTTTCCGTGGAATCAACCTGCTGCCACATTTTGTCCAACCCGTGACCAAAGTTGCCCCGTCCTGTGTGTCCGATCACTCCTACTCGAAAACGTTTTTGGTCATCATTGGCTGATGCAAAAAGATGATCTGCTTGAACACTCGCAGCGATCGCAGTGATTGCCGATTGTTGGATGTATCGCCGTCGGTTGTAGGTCTTACTCATTTTGAATTCACCGGTTTTATCGATGTTTTACATGAACCACTCAAGAATCATGATCACCGACGAATCGTAACCGATTTGGATCAGCGAAAGTGTCTCGAAACCTGCTGAGGAACCAAGTTCATTCCTGATTTCATGAGGAACGCTCATGCTGAAATGTTGAATGAATCCCTATTTTTTTTGCAGTTTGATTCCACAAAGGATGAAATTCGTTTCCGATTCTGGATCGCTATTTTGAATCGATTCAATTCGCTGTTGATTGATTCGCTGGAGTTGCTGACTCAATTGTGCATTCGATATCCCCAGCGACTGTTGGTTGTAAACCATTCCAACGGCCTGCCATGCTAGTGATTCAAGGGGGCGATTCAGATTGTCAAGCAATTGGCATAGTGAGGCAACGAGCTGCGGATCTCTTGTGTCTTGTGAGGTGAAGGTCTGCCCGATGCGATGCGTTTCTGCGATCCATTCAGATCGCTGCTTTGCGGTTATTGCCGTTTGGTTGTCGCCAATCTTGCTGAGTGATTCGCTGAGATACAGGTAGGTTTGACTGTCAGTTGGATTCAGGAGCGCGGATCGGCAGAAGAATTCAATAGCAGATTCGTGGTTGTTGCTATTTTGCGACTGCACCCCTTTAGCGAACCAGAAATCAGCATAGGCTTCGGGTTCTTCAATTCCTGTCGATTCCCATTGATTCAATTCGGATTGGCGATGGGTCAATGCGAGTAGTTTTCCTCGCAGTGCGAATGCTTCGGAAGTTTCTGGCGAATTCTCTTGCAACGTGCTCAATGCCACCTCCAGCTGGTTTTCGCCCTGCTGTAGTCGAGCTTTTCCGAGTGTGCCAATTGGACTCCGTTCATCAGATGATTCCATTCCGGAGAAAGATTGGCCACGCTGAAGCAAGTGTCTGAGTTCTACTTCCTCCACATTTCCAATCCCGCATAGTTGAAGAAAGTAGCCACAGGCTTCTTGTCGCTGCCCCTTTCTGATCAATAGCTCGGCCAGCTTTCGATGAGCGATGCCAACCTGGGGCATCTGATCAGCGAGTCGGCGAAACCGATCCTCGCCCTGTTGCCATCTTCCATCGATAATTGACCATTCTGCTGTTTGACCCAATACGGTTAGTTCAATCGATGGGTCTTTGATTGCGAGAGCGTCCAGAATCTTCACTGCTTCTAAAAACCGGTTGCGTTCCGCTAAGACTCTCGCCATCAGATACTGCGTGTCAAAGTTATTTCTGTCCAAACGAGCCGCGGAACGAATTGCAGACCAAGCCGAGTCGAGATCTCCTGCATCGAGGGCGTCCATCACCGAGTCCTGCAGGGTTTCAACGTTCGGTTCACCGGCTGGAGCAGCGGTTGCTGCAACATCTTCGCGATTAACGGTCGCCGTATTGGAATTCGGGCTCTGGGAGTTCGGGCTCTGGGAGTTCGAGCTCTGGGAGTTCGAGCTCTGGGAGTTCGAGCTCTGTGTGTTCGAGCTCTGGGTGTTCGTGTTGGCTGGTGTCTGGTTTTTTGC
>CAXQOB010000199.1:0-12693 GCA_964225475.1 Candidatus Nitrosopumilus sp.
CTCCAACGCATCGCGAGCATCTCCGAGAATCGGTATCGCTTTACCCTTACCGTGGTGCTGTGTTTTGTGTGACTCGGGACGATACCACCAAACCTTGCGACTGCGGTCGATGTCCCTCGGCTTGATCGAGAAGACCTCTTTGGGTCTTGCACCCGTAGCGACCTGTATCCGCAACATCGACTGGATGACCGGATGCAACTCCGGTAGCACACACTGGATGGCTTCGAGGGTGACGACCTCTCGAGGAGGCGGCTCTGGTGCCTCACCATACTTCAGCGGCTCAAGCGACCTAAGTGCCACAATCTGATCCGGCTCGATCATCTCCTGCGAAAGAGCGTAATTGAAAATCTTGATCGTGTATCGAATCCGCTCGTTGATGTAGTTCCGAGAGTTACCCTCGGCTAGCAGTTCATCTCGCAGTTTTGCCAGCTTCTTTGGGCCGAAACTCGACGCGGGCTGATCACAGAACAGATCGTCAATCAGGTCAAGTAATCCGCCGAGTGAGATATTTCGACCTCGATTCTTGCGATAGCGAGGCAAAACCCTCTGGCGATAGATCCGAGTGACATCTTCAACTCGGTATTTAGAAACGGGGGATTCCCCCAGCAATGCTCTCAATTGAGCTTCCAAGTCTCGCGACATGGCATTCTCCACAAGTTAGTGAAAAGTGCTGTCGCACGTCCCATTATCGGGACGGTCAGGTTCGCAACTCTGCGAACTAGCCGACATGATGATTTGCTTTGGCTACCACCCAGATGCGGTTAGAACTCGATTCGTGTAAACGAAGCGCTCTAGCCAACTGAGCTAATCGCCCTGATTTATTCATCCGCTTTGATAATCCGCTGACATCAGGCAGCTGGATGGTGTTGGTCGCTTCGTGCCAGCGACTCTTTGTCTGAGTGATGAAAGGTTTGCTAGGTTCAACGACTAGCGACTGAGCATGCGGGTACGTCTTGCTCGACGCTCTGCACGCAAGCGTGCACGACGGTTGGTTTCGCTGGGTTTTTCGTAATATTCGCGTCGACGCATCTCTTTCTTGATCCCGCTTCGTTCCACCAATTTACGGAATCTTCGAACTGCTTCTTGGATCGTCTCGCGATCGCGAACCACTAACTTAACCATTATTTCTCCGCACTCATTGTCGTTGAAAACCCCTTTTTCTAGGGACGAATCTTAAAAACCGCCGCAGATCGGCGTTGGTGAAGGTCGGGAGTCTACCCCTGCGGCCCCCTCGCTGGCAATGGTCCTTACGGGGAAACCAGCGATTTTCGCCCTAAATTCGATGGATTTGTGCCGATTTGGGCCTCGATGCCTCAAACCAGGCTGACCAACACTCACAGCCTCTGAAATCCGCGGCCTAGCCTCCTTTTCGGCTACTGCACCCGCTCGGCAGTAGTTTTCTATCCTAAGCTCTGATCGGAGCAAGCTTCTCGATCGATACAGATTGCCTGAGCTACCGGATCGATTCAACCAGATCGAGACTCAAAGTGACAAGTCCCTGCAGCCGATGAAGACCACGTCGAACCAATCCCGCAATGATTCGACAAATCAGGACTCAGCATTCATCCGACTCAGGTCTCCTCCATGTCACCCTACCCAACCTCGGCTGTACCGGACCAAGAGCCGGGGCAGTTGCTCAAGGAACTTGAGCAACGTCAGGACGAAGTTCTTCAAAAACTTGATGACTTAGATCGTCAGCTCCAGGATGTCCTCTCCGGACTCGGTGTAACGATGGAAGAGGAATCCGAAGCAGAGATCGCCTAACCAGAATCTCGGGTCGAAGACATTCCGGTTTCCAAGCTGGCACTTCAGCAATATCAAGGCGAGTCCAACGACTGCTATCAACTCGAGTCCGCAAGTATCAACTCGAGTCCGCCTGCAACTCAAACCGCAAACCAATCGAGCTAGTCCTGCGTTTGCGCTCAAGCCTGTTTTCTCAACAGTCATCCTCCGCCTCTCGTCAATCCGATCAAGGGCTGGCCCACGGATGAAAAGACGATGGTGGGGTACTGGGGTTGAGTGCTCGGCCGACCCGATCTTCTTGGTAGATCACCACCCGATCCACTTTCAGGTTGCGTGCCGCAGGAGCGATGGCAAATTCGTTTCCCCGCTCATCAAGGGAAACTTCGAATCCGCTTCCGGCTGCTGCGATCTCATTCGCAAAAGGATCTACCCAAATCCACTCACCCGGTAAAGCCGCTTTCGGTAGGCTGACTTTCTTCCACTCCTGATCCGAATGACGAAACCAAAATAAATCCCCCGTGGTCATCGCTCGATCGACTCGACAACGCACCGCCAATTTCCATTGACCCGCATTATCAAGGATCACTTCGATCGGTGTCTCGCCATCACTCACCTGCTCGCGCTGATTACAAAGCGATCGCAAATAACCGAAGGCCGTCGCTCCTGGGATTTTAGTCTCCGCTAGCCAAGATTCATCGCGAGGGATCAGTAGATCCTCTGCTTCAATCACCACGCAACCTCCTTGATCCTGAAAACGCGAACCAACCATTTGCCCTTTGGCCTGAGGTCGAGGAACCGACTGCGGGTCAAACCGGGCGTAAGTCGCATTGGCATCCAAAACCGCTTGTAAATCTTGACGATGTTTCGACAGAGTCGCATCGTCCTCGGTGATCATCCGTGGTTCGTCCTCCAGTGGGTCCCGCTCCAGATCAAAAAGACGTCCATCCTCATAAAGTTTGTATCGCTGGTCCAAAGCGAGTCGAATCAGATTAAAACGATCTTTGTCCCAACCTGGTCGAGGGTCTTGGTGGATCAGTACCGCATCGCGTGGGCCCTTTCCACCGTTCTTGAAATGCTCAAGAAAGCTAAACCCGTCAGCCTGCTGAGGAAGTAGATCCTTCGCGCCTGCCGCATCCAAAAGAGTTGGCAGAACATCGACGGTGTCGAAGAGCGAATCCGAGACAGACCCCGGGGGGATCCTACCGGTCCATCTAACCATCGCAGGGACGCGTATCCCCAGTTCCGTTCCCTTTCCCTTGCCACCGCGAACCATCTTTCCGCGATACTGAGACACGACACGGTAATTCGTACCGTTGTCACTGTAAAAAATCACAAGCGTGTCGCGCCCTAAACCAAGAGAGTCAACATGATCCACCACCTTACCAACCATCTTGTCGGTGTACTCGATCATATCAGCCGCAAACGGTGTCTCATCACGATGCCGGTTAGCTGGATCCTTCCATTGCGGAGTGTCTGGCGTCGGCACCATCGGATTGTGCGGTAGCGCCATCGAATAATAGACAAAGAAAGGTTCCTCCTGATTTCGCGTGATGAAATCATTTATGAAGTTTGTCCAAAGATCCGGACCGTATTTTCCCTCGGTATCGATCTTCGTTTTACCATTCTCCACGATCGTAGGATCCGCATATCGAGAGCCCTTATCCTCAGTGTGACCTACGTGCCAAAGTGAGTATTCATCAAATCCAGAATCACGGGGGTGCATCCCCGTGCTACGACGCGACTCGGCCCCTGGGTAATCAGGCGGATCGTAACTCGTCAGCTGCCATTTACCCGCGATGCAGGTTTTATAGCCGGCTTGCTTCAGAAGATTTCCAAACCCTGGCTCCTTCGGATCCAAGATTCCAAACGCTTTCCAATTTCTATAATTGTACTTGCCAGTCATCAATTGAATGCGACTGTTGGTGCACAGCGGCATGGCATAAGCACGATCAAGTCGTAAACCTTGTGCAGCAAGACGATCCAGATTCGGCGTCTTATACGACTCACCTCCCATGCAGCCAACCGTTTCGTAACCGAGGTCGTCCGCAAGAATGAAAACAAGGTTTGGCTTTCGAGCTTCTGCAACACTGCACAGTAACAAAGTCCATGCCAAGCATCTCATTGCGTTCATTGGATGAGAAATAAGATGCAAAAGAGTCGCTGCGAATCGTGGGTATTTATTTTTGCGCAACGGAAAAACCTTGTGTAAAAAGTGAACGAGTCAAGGCACTTGCTTTGGAGAATGGTTCGGTCGGTGAGGATCGACAGTGGCTACCACTCACCGTCGCGTTGAAATCGATCCTTGGTTGCATCGCCGAACGCTTTTGCGGCATCATTAAGACGCTGAAGTGCTGCCGAAGCATCGAGTCCCGCGCAGCTGCGAGCTGCCGCGATCACGGTATTGCACTCATTGTTATCCATGAACAGTGAGGCTTCCAACAAGCGAGCCTCATCCTCCTTGGGGATCGCTAGAAAACCATGCTTGTCAGCATGAATCAATTGTCCCGGCTGAACCTTGGTACCGAAGACCTCTACCTCACAATTCCACTGGACCGGCACCACATGCGCGTGCCCAACACAAAGTCTGCGTGCCAGTGCTTTGAATCCAGCATTGGTCATCTCATCTACATCTCGAATGGCCCCATCAGTGATCGTGCCAACGCAACCCAACGCACGATGCGTATTACTATTAACCTCACCCCACAACGATCCAATCACACGTGGCTTATCTCGATCCTGAACAACCACAATCTTTGGTCCGGGAATGCTGGAAACGTATTCGCGATATTCAGCACCGGCGCGTTTGTTTTCTTTGTGTGCGGCGTTGGAAGGTTCCACGACAACGGTCACCGCATAACCAACCATCGGCCCCATCTGCGGCATGAAGTCATGAGTCTCCTCTAAATTGAAAGCATCGCCGGCGATATCGGAACTCGTGATCTGCTCCCAACCGTTATAGATGGTTGGTGTGTTCCAGCGTTTCAACTTCAGTAGGTCAGAATGTGTCAATGACATGAGAAATGATCAAAAAGAGGTCAATGATTGGGTTTAGAAACCGTGATCAAGATCGTGATTGGCGGTCAAAGGATAATGTAACCGACAAGTCGATCCACGAGGTGTCAAGCACAGCAGGAAAAAGTAACCACGCGAATATCGATTCCTCACCCTGCCTATTACTCATCCCAAACCCAGCCCCATCACTGGGGTCGGTTCAGGTAGGCGTCTCGCAGGACCTGCATTGTATGTCGAACAGGGATGTCTGACTGACGCGCAGCCAATTGATTTTTCAGCTGCGTCATGCAGCCAATGTTGCCGGTTGCAATCACATCAGGATTGGTGGCAAGTAGGTTACCTGCTTTTTGTCGACCAAGTTCATTTGCCACGTCAGGCTGGTCAAGGTTATAGGTCCCTGCTGATCCGCAGCACAGGTGGGCATCAGCAACCTCAGCAACTGCCAGCCCCGGAATCATGCGCAATAATGCTCGAGGCTGCGTCTTGACTCCCTGAGCATTGGCGAGATGGCATGCATCATGGTAGGCAACCGTTTGTTTGCTTCCAGAATCAGTAACCTCGGGTAGATCACCAAGGCGATGCAAGAATTCAGACACATCACAAACGAGTTCACTGAAACTTTCCGCTCGCCCCTCATCTTCGGTTCCCTTAAGAATGAGTGGATACTCGTCCATCCCGGACCCACATCCCGCCGCGTTAGTCACGATAGCATCAACGTCGGAGGGGAAGGCGGAAAGGTTCTGACGCGCAAAATGCTGTGCTTGTTTCAGATTACCGACATGCCAGCTCAATGCAACGCAACATGACTGTGCGGGCGGAATCACAACGTCGACTCCACAGTGGTTCAAAACTTGAATGGTTGCCGTATTGATGTCTGGGTCCAGAACGCTCTGTGCGCAGCCAGTTAGCAAAGCAACACGCGCACGCGGTGGCTCACCGGTTTGCTCTTCGGCGGAATAAAACGTCTTCCACGTCTGCGCCTTGGGTAATTGATCAGGAAGCAGGTCAAGCATCACGCGAAATGATGCGGGTAATAGCCTGGAAAATAACTTCGCAAGCCCGCCGGTTTTCGCCGCCATTCGGAAACGATTTGGGTAAGGCAGGGTTGCCTGTGTCAACGTTCGCTGAAGTCGGTTGAAGAGGGAACGCTTACGTTGTGGTTCCACTTTGGCTCGAAAAGGGCTGATTAGATCTCGATAAGGCACTCCTGAGGGGCAAGCCGGTTCACATGCGAGACAACCAAGACAGGCATCTAAATGAGGCAGGGCGTCATCAATTTCCATTTTGCCCTCAAGCACCTCTTTCATCAAAACGATCCGACCGCGAGGCGAATCGGCTTCCTGGCCGAGTTGCTGATAGGTCGGACAGGCAGCCAGGCAAAAACCACAGTGAACACAAGTGCTCACCGCATCGGCCATCTCTTTTCCATGAGCACCGTGCTCCTCCGATTGAATGCTATGCAACATTGCTCAAACTCCTGGAAATTTTGCCAACGGGTCCATGGCTTTTTTGACTGCTTGCTCCATCTGTGTTGATGGCCACAGGCCAATTTTAAAAGCCTCGCGCTGCGTGGACCCTTCTGTCGCTGGGGCTTGATTCAGCGACCCTAGGACAATCAACCCAGGGAGTCGCTCGCTACGAAGCAAATCGGACAAGCATTTGAGATCCCCCACCTTGTCGACTGCGATCCAGGCAAGGTTCCCACCAACGCTCAGATGAATCCGAAACGCATCGTGCTTTGACAATTCCTTCTCAATGCGAAGGAATTTAGATAAACCCAATGGAACCTTAACGATTAATGGATCCTCGAACCCGCTCCAAGTCAAACCGGTTACCTGATTCCAGTACCGCTGAGCTTGCTCAGCAGTCCATAACTCACCACCAGCCCAACGGTGCTGTAACTCATCGGCAAGAGCGGGCAAAACCTCACTCGGACCGGACAACCGCACCGCGACCTGTTGACTCTCTGGTCGATAATCCAAAGCATCGACCTCTAGTCGAGAAGATGCAATTTCTGAAATTGCATTCATCGCCGAATCCGAATCAGAACAAGTTAGACACCACGTCAGCGACCTAAAGGGTCTCGGAAAAACTTTGAAAGTCACATCAACAAGGATCCCAAAGCGTCCGAGGCTTCCCACCATAAATTTTGGAAAATCAAAACCCGCTGCGTTTTTAACCACTTTGCCGCCACCGCGAATCCTTCGACCTTCACCATCCATCCAATGTAGGCCAATGCAAAAATCACGAATGCCTCCAAAGCGAAATCGCCCCGGACCCGATAAACCCGATGCAATGGTTCCGCCAAGCGTTGCTCCGGCATTTCCGAGCACCGGATCAAAGGGCAGATACTGACCGCGTTCTTGCAACTCCGCTTCAACATCAGAAACTTTAGAACCCGCCTGAGCGGTGAAGGTAAACTCCGAAGGCTCATACTCAAGCATTCCTGAAAGGTTGCTGAGTGAAATCATCTGGCAACCCGAAACAGAACCAAGCGGCACCTTGGTCTGATTGCCTACCGGCAAAACACGGTCATGCGTTGCCACCATCTTCTTTAATTCATCGATGCACAGAGGCGTCAAAACCTTTTCATTCACGGCTGATGACTCCTGCTTTTTCCAATGGATGCAGTCCAACACTTGATAAGGCTGGGGGTTCATTCGCAGGAAACATCTTACCGGGGTTCGCAATCCCAGAAGGATCCATTGCGTCACGAACACGGGCCATCATTTCCATTGAATTTGCATCGTACATTTCTGGCATAAAGTCTCGCTTCTCCATTCCGACTCCATGCTCGCCTGTGATCGAACCGCCCATTTCAATGCAGATCATCGACAGTTCAGCCGCAACCTGCTCCGCACGATGTAATGCCCCATCCTCCTTACCGTCAAACATGATCAGCGGGTGGAGATTACCGTCGCCCGCATGAAACACATTTGCGATGCGCATCCCGGATCGCTGTGAGAGTTGCTCGATTCGAACAAGCGCCTCGCCAAGACGCTTCCGTGGGACAACCCCATCCTGAACCAAAAAATCTGGGCTCAAACGTCCGACCGCAGAAAAGGCGGACTTCCTACCACGCCAAATGGACAAACGATCCTCCTCATCTACTGCAACACGCTGCGCAAAGGATGCCGTACCCGCGAGTACCTTTTCGAGGCACTCGCGTTCAAAGGTAATCCGCTCTTCTGGACCCTCAAGTTCGACAATCAACACTGCCGCGGCACCCTCTGGATACCCGCAAGCAACCGCTGCCTCCGCGGCCTCGATCGAAAGAGCATCCATAATCTCCAGAGCCCCTGGCAACAGGCCGGAATCGATCACGGCCGACACCGCATCCCCTGCTGCCTGCAAAGATCGATACCCAACCAGAACGGTATGGAATTTTTCCGGCCGCGGCAAAAGCCGCAAAGTGATCTCCAAAGCGATCCCGAATAAACCCTCGCTTCCACAAAACAATCCCGTAAAGTCAGGGCCCACACCCTCAACACTCGTGCCCCCTAACTCGACAACCTCACCAGTAGCCAGGACCACTTTGCACCCAATCACATGATTGGAGGTCATCCCGTACTTGAGGCAATGAGCACCACCGGAATTGAACGCAACATTACCGCCGATGGTACAAATGGTCTGACTCGAAGGATCCGGAGCGTAATACAGACCATGTGGCGAGGCAGCATTGCTGACATGCTGATTCACCACGCCCGGTTCCACCACAGCAATGCGTTCAAAAGGATCCACCCGTAGGATACGATTTAAGCGGTTGAGCGCAATCACGATCCCCTCAGCAACCGGCAAGGAGCCTCCCGACAAGCTGGTCCAACTGCCGCGTGCAACGAATGGCACCTCGTGTTGGTTGCACCAGCGGACCACCGCAATCACCTCTTCCGAAGTTTCGGGAATCACCACCGCGCGAGGCTTGGTCCGAAATGCAGTCAGTCCATCGGATTCAAACGCAGCCAAGTAGGCCGGATCACAAAGCAAGCGATCTTTTGGGAAAAGTGATTCAAGACCACTGAGACTCTGCACGTGCTCGACTCCGTTTGATTACTGATTTGGTTACCGTTGGATACTCACCTTATCCGTGTGATCTAGAAAACTTCAACCCAGACAATCCTTGAGAGCGGCAAGTAAGGTCTCGACGTTGCGAGGTGTGGCACTGTGCCCCATCAATCCAATCCGCCACGCCTTGCCCGCAAAGACTCCTAAGCCACCACCGATCTCGATGTCATATTCGCTTAATAATCGTGAACGAATTGCAGCTTCATCAACTCCATCCGGGACCGCAACACAATTCAACGTGTGAAGCGAATGTTTGGGAATATAACAGAGACCGAGTTCTTCTAAGCCTTTCCGCAACATCAGGTGCATCTGCCGATGCCGCTCAAATCTTTCTTGCAGTCCCTCTTGAAGTACAATCCGCAAGGCTTCACGCAGGGCGTAAACCATATTGATTGGAGCTGTATGATGATACGCGCGGCCTCCACTACCCGTGTAGTAATTCTTGAGCATGGAAACATCAAGATACCAGCTCTGCACTTTACTCTTACGCTGCTCCATCTTTTCGATCGCTCGAGGTGAGAAGGAAACAGGCGAGAGACCCGGCGGGCAGGAGAGACATTTTTGTGTGCCCGAATAAACGGCATCGATCTCCCACTCATCAACCTTCACCTCGTGACCACCGAGACTTGTCACAGTGTCTACGGCGAGTAACAGACCCGCCGCATGCACTACGTTCGATATTTCCCCAAGGTCCTGCAATGCTCCGGTGGAAGTTTCCGCGTGAACAATGCCAAGCATTTTTGAATTTGGATTTGCTTCCACAGCTTCCTGAATCATTTCTGCAGTAAAGGTTTCACCCCACGGAACCTCAACAACATGAACCGTTGCACCGGCACGCTCCATGTTGTCTTTCATTCTGCCGCCAAAGACGCCGTTGATACAAACAATGACCTCGTCTCCTGGCTCAATCAGGTTGACGATGACGGTTTCCATTCCTGCCATTCCGGTACCTGAAACAGGAAACGTCAACGGATTAGCCGTCTGATAAACCTCACGCAACATCTGACAGGTTTCATCCATGTATTCGATGTACTGAGGATCGAGGTGTCCGAGCGTCGAAGCCCCCATTGCGCGGAGGACTCGCTGCGGAACGGTGCTCGGCCCAGGGCCCATTAGAAGTCGTTCTCTCGGATTCAGTTCGGATGGAATGGTCATGATGTTCAACAGCAACAGTTTGAGAAAATCGCCTTCAAGAACTCGGAAGGCTCGATTACCAATCACGCGTTAGACGAATGCAGCGCGGTCATTATTTGAACACGATCAACTAGACTTGACCACCGCTGCGTCACAAAACCGACTCCGTGTCACCCTTCGAATCCCATGCCAATCCCGGCATGACTACTAACACCCACTCATCGAAAAAGGTATGCGAGACCCGAAAACAGTATGACTTGATCGGTACTCGCTGTTACCGATCTCTCTAAAACCTTTCAGATGCTTTGTTTACGCAAGGCACAGACCAAGGATTGCTGCAAAAGCAATGTAATAGAGAAACATCAGAGCCGTCAGCCGAATCACCTCTCCTTCACGCCCGACAAATCCGACCACAGCACAAGCGGCAACCACGTTGTGTACGCAGATAACGTTCCCCGCTGCACCCCCAACTGCCTGCAACGCAACGACCCAGAGCGGATCACTACCGATCTGCTGAGCGACAGAAAACTGAAACTGGGAAAACATCATATTACTGAATGTGTTTGAACCAGCAACAAACGCCCCAACACCGCCGATGAAAGATGCAAAGGCGGGCCATATAACACCGGTCACTTCCGCTACGACACCCGCGAGTAGTTCAGGCATTGAATCTAAACCAGCTTTTCCACCGCCTGAGTTGATAAAAACTTGAACCATCGGAACTGAGAAAAGCAGCGCGACCGAAGCACTCCCCACCATTCGAAAAGACCTCTGCAACGATCTCTTCACCGCCGTGGTCCGCATCCTATGAAGAAAAACGGTAAAGCAACTTGCAACAATGAAAACCGTCCCGGGCAAGTACAGGAAAGGTATCGCCTTGATGGTTACAGAGGTACCAAAAACATTAGTCAAGGATTCGTCATCGACTGGAATCTTAAAACCTTTTAACCATTCACCCAGCGGCAAGTTCGGTAGACGCGTCACAACGAGCAGAGCCGCAATGAGAAGGTAAGGCGCCCAAGCCCGGCCAAGCGTCATCTCGGTAGGCCCATCCTCGAGAGTGTTTTGGTCCCGACCCTGCCAACTTGGATCCCATTTCGTTCGATCAGGAAAATCCCAGATTTCCTCGCTGGGCAAAAGGAAACCACTTTTTGCCGCGGGAACAACGATGAACAACCCCAGCAATGCCCCTAGCAACGAAGGAAATTCTGGTCCTAGAACCCTAGGATGTGAGATCACAACGTATGGAAGTGTCATCGCAAATGCCGCAAACAGAGCGAACCTCCATATCCGAAGGCCTTCCTTCCATGATCGTCGTTCCCCGAAAAACCGCGTGAGCACAGATACCATTAATAGTGGCACGAAGGTGCCAATGGTTGCATGCAAGATTGCAACACGATGCCCCACAAGTGGCAAAACCTCCAACCAATCCTCGAGTCCCAAATCCTTTGCATGCGCCACCACTGATTCTGCACCATCAAGTCCGTCTTTGACCCCAACCAAAATCGGTGTACCCACTGCGCCAAAACTCACCGGCGTGCACTGTATCAACATACCGCAGACAACTGCCGCCTTTGCCGGAAATCCCAGTCCAACCAGTAGAGGAACACAAACGGCTGCTGGGGTTCCAAAACCGGCGGAACCTTCGATGAATGAACCGAAGAGCCAAGCGATAATGATCGCTTGCACGCGACGATCAGGAGTGATCGCCACAAACCCCGTTCGGATCGTCGACAAACCACCACTTTCTACCAACGTATTGAGAAGCAGGATCGCCCCAAAAATAATGTAAAGCAAAGTGATGGTTACACCGAAACCCTTCAACGAGGCCGCTGCAATCTGCAATGCACTTACCTGCCAAAAAAGCCAAGCCACGATAACCACTGCTAAATAAGACAGTGGCATCGCTCGGGATGCTGGCCAACGCAACGCAACCAGCAAAACGGCAGTGACAATAATGGGCAATAATGCCAAAGCTGCTAAAAACATCTCAGTTGTAGATCTCTGGGTTAACGAGATTGGTTGGCCTTTGTCCAGAGCACGCCATCAAGCAATTCTCTACTGCCATGTTGCCCATCTTTGTACGCGTACCAATGGTTGCACTCCCCAAGTGGGGCGCTAAAACCACATTCTCCAGATCGTACAGTTCCGGCTCCAAAAGTGGCTCTTGCTCGTACACGTCCAAACCAGCGGAGGCGATATCGCCCTGCTTGAGCGCGGTTACCAATGCCCCCTCGTCCACCACCGGTCCCCTCGCGGTGTTGATCAAGCACGCTGAGGGTTTCATGAACTTAAATTCCTGTGCCCCTATCAAGTGACGGGTCGATTCATTCAACGCAACGTGAACCGAAACAAAATCACTTTCTGAAAGAAGCTCGTTCATGGGAAGGTATTCAACGCCAAACGCTGCTTCCTGCTCCTTACTCAGACGGGTGCGGTTCCAATAGCAGATTCGCATTTCAAACCCACGCGCACGTTTGGCGACCGCTTTCCCGATGCGACCAAAACCAATGATCCCAAGCGTCGAACCCGTGATATCTGCGCCCAGCAATTGCAGTGGTCCCCAGCCTGCCCACTGCCCGGTGCGAACCATGCGATCACCCTCGGAAACGCGGCGTGCCGCGTCCATCAACAAAGCCCATGCCATGTCCGCGGTGCTGTCCGTCAGAACCCCGGGTTTGTTGGTGACAGTTAGCCCACGAAGAGTTGCAGATTCTACATCAATATTGTTGTAGCCCACGG
>CAXQOB010000200.1:0-15312 GCA_964225475.1 Candidatus Nitrosopumilus sp.
AGGACTGTCGCGCGAATTCTACCGAAAGATCCGCCAACACTACTCCAAACCCTCCGCGTGGAAATGGCAAACGGCAGAGAGCTATCGCAGTGGTGGCCAATCAGCAACAAGTCTGACTGAAGACACCATGTGGACGTTTGAACCAAGTGTGGCTCGACAAATCTATGAACAATGGATCAACGAGCAATCGGTCAATGTGATTAGATCTGATCGTCTCGATCGAGGGAGTCGCGGAGTGATGACCTCCGGTGCACCACCTCGTATCGGGCAGATCCGGCTGGAATCGGGAAAGCAGATTGCCGGAAAGGTATTTATTGACTGCAGCTATGAAGGTGACCTGATGGCGGCTGCTCGAGTGAGTTACACCGTTGGACGCGAAGCCAACAAGCAATACGGTGAAACCCTCAATGGCGTCCAAGTCGCCAAAGCGCGACACCACCAGCTCATGCCCAACGTCGATCCCTACATCATCGCGGGTGACCCCAGCAGTGGTTTGCTCCCACACATTGACCCAGACGGCCCCGGGGAAGAGGGACAGGCAGATCATCGCATTCAGGCATACTGCTTCCGCATGTGCATGACGGACCACCCGGAAAACCGAATTGCATTCCAAAAACCCGAAGGATACGTAGAACAGTGGTACGAACTGCTCTTCAGGAATTTTGAGGCTGGGGAGAAACGAATTCCCTGGCATATTGGACACATGCCTAATCGAAAAACAGATGCCAATAACAACCACGGTTTTTCGACGGATTTCATAGGACATAATTACAACTACCCGGAAGCCTCGTATTCAGAACGCGAAGCAATTATCGCTACGCACAGACTTTACCAACAAGGCCTCTGCTGGACGCTTGCCAATCACCCTCGTGTTCCGAAAACGATTCGGCAGCAAGTCGCACTTTGGGGCATGTGCCGTGATGAGTTCCTTGAGGGATCAGGATGGCAAGAACAACTCTACATTCGAGAAGCTCGTCGGATGGTGAGCGATTACGTCATGACCCAACATCATTGCCAAGGCAGAGAAACAGCGAGCGATTCGGTGGGACTCGCAGCCTACACCATGGATTCACACAACCAGCAACGATACGTTGACCCAGAAGGAAGCGTCAGAAACGAAGGAGACGTTCAGGTGGGTGGTTTCTCTCCCTATCCAATTAGCTATCGTTCAATCACCCCCAAAGAATCAGAGTGTGCCAACCTGCTCGTTCCCGTTTGCTTATCTGCATCCCACATTGCGTTCGGTTCGATTCGAATGGAACCCGTGTTCATGGTCCTGGGACAATCAGCAGCCACAGCGGCAAGTCTTTCCATTGAAGGGGATTGTTCAGTCCAAGCTATCTCTTACGACATTCTTGCGACACAACTGACGGAAGAGGACCAAATCCTTCAATGGACGGGACCACAAAAAACGCCTCCAAAACTTGGTATTCAACCGGAGAAACTCAAGGGAATTGTCATCGACGAACTGAAATCAAAACGCCAAGGGTTTGAGCAATCAGGCACAACCGTGTATCCCTATGTGCTTCATGGCTATCTACATGATGGAAACGTGGACAAGGGAGCCCAGCAAGCGACTTTTTCATTTGAAGTCCCGGCGGATGGAAAGTACCAAGTTCGTATTGGTTACACCGCACACCCCAATCGCGCTGATAATGTTCCTGTGGAGATCACACACAAACTCGGCACAACCGCTCTCATGATCAACCAGAAGCTAACTCCCCCGATCAACGAACTCTTCATCTCCGCGGGCGTCTTTACGTTTGAAAAAAAACAAACATACCGTGTTCAAATCTCCAATGAAGGCACCAATGGCTTCGTTATCCTTGATGCCATTCAAGTGATAGCCGCCCAAACCGAGTAATCACGCAAGTCGACGATTCGGCGGATGCACGAGGCACGAGGCACAATCCAGCACGGCATCGAACCGGAGAAGGTTTGACACGGAATGCTAACACCTTGCTTCGATCAGAAACACGGAAAAACGCTGAATATTCCAACGCTGAGAACGGCCTCAACCAAGACAGAATGATCAGGCGGCGGCAAGTACTAAAAGGCTAAAGATCAGTCGATGGTACTTCCCCACCATGTGGCATTTGGAACCCAATCTGGTTCCAGCATCGACGCATGATTTTTCTCGAGCTGCTGCAACAGGGTCGTCTGAATTCTCTGAAACTTCGCTTCTGTCTTCGCTGGGTCATAGCGTGGATCCGGGAGGGGATACTTTGCTCCAACGGACTGAAGCCAGTGCTCCAATTGCTCCGCCATTGCAATCGTGCGAGCGGGAAAGGATCGTGAAAGATCACTTTGCTCGTATGGGTCGGTGCTCAGACGATAGAGTTCATTTCGACCGTCCTCGTAATAATGAATCAACTTCCATGGTCCTACCCGCAAAAGGGAACTCGGCTCACCGCCTTGATTGTCATAGTGTGGATAATGCCAATACAGAGGGCGTTCTGGCAAAGAATCACCGTGGAAGAGCGGGACCAATGACATTCCATCAACATGCTGCTCAGGCTGAAGCGGCAAACCACAAAGCTCAAGAATGGTTGGATAAAAATCGGCTCCAGTAACCGGCACCGCCGATTCGGACCCCGCCTCGGTTACTTTGGGATATCGAATGTAAAAAGGCTCTCGGATACCACCTTCCCATTGCCGACCCTTCCCACCGCGACGCGGTAGATTACTGGTTGCATACGCATCACCTGATGAAACACCTCCATTATCGCTTGTGAAAATCACGATCGTCGATTCAGAAAGACCAGATTGCTCCAGTTGATCCAGCACTCTGCCAACTGCACGATCGGTTGTCTCTACCATTCCAGCGTAAACGGGATGATCCTGGACCTGACGAACCGGTAACGTTCGATCAATTTTAAATCGATTCTTTGGGGTAGGCTTCTGTAACGCCTGCTTTTGATACTTCGCCCACAACTCACGAGAGGTTTGAACCGGTGCATGTACCGCATAGAAAGACAACATTGCGAAGAAGGGTTCATCCTGATGCTGTTCAATGAATTCGGCCGTTTCATCCGCCAGACGCAGCGTTAACGATTCTCCCTTTGGCCCATCCTCCATCAACGGATTTTTATACGGAGTAAAAAAACCGCCGGGCGGGCTTCCGCGATGATGCCCTCCGACATTGAATTCGAATCCATGATCGGTCGGTAAAGAGCCCTCTCCACCGAGATGCCATTTACCTGCAAAGAACGTCCGATAACCGGCGGCTCGAAGCGTTTCCGGCAAGGTGATATCCTCGGCGGGAAGTGAGTGGAGGTACTCAGCGGGTAACACGGGGTCATCACGCTTCCAATCCAACCCCGACCTTGCACCGATCCAATTGGTCACACCGTGCCGCGCTGTGAATTTTCCCGTCTGAATACTGGCTCGCGAGGGACTACACACCCGACACGTCGCATAGCCTTGCGTAAAACGCATTCCCCCTCGGGCCAACCGATCAATGTTGGGACTCTGATAAAAGGTGCTCCCCTCAACCGACAGGTCATGCAACCCCATATCATCCACAAGAATCAACAACACATTGGGCTTGATTGCATCAGACTCAGACTGAATCGTCGAATCCGCGCCTCTCAGAGACAATTGCTCGCCAAGAAGGCATGCCAGAAAGAGGACCATCATCCAACGTCTTGATTGTTTTCGCATTTCCGATCACTTTTGTTTGGAGTTCCGAATTGAATTGCGGGACACAAAACCTAATGTATTACGGGGCTGATGGTGTTATTACTTGGATACATCAAGCTGTAAACCGACTAAAAAACAAACTCGCAAACTGCTCAATCTGCTCGGCTGCAACAACCGCTCCATTGGTTCCATCAACCACCTGTTTGAGTTTCTTGAGCGACTCGTCGGTAATCGTCCTGTGCTTCGCCGATTCGACAGCAGGCGCCCCCTCCGATTCGACAATGCCAGGTAAAACCGAAAGCATACGGGTCAAATCTTTATCCCTCTTTAGCCAGCGTCCACAACCCAGCCGCTCCACTCGCTGTGCATTGTCAAACTGGTCAAAAGCAAGGGGACGAATCACTTGCGGGATACCGGCTGCAAAAGCCTGTGACGTTGTGCCAATCCCGCCATGATGAACGATTGCAGAGCAATGAGGCAATAAGCGTCCCAGCGACAAATAACGATGACAGTGAATCGAAGGAGGCGTATCGGCAGGAAAATTCTCCTCATAAGAACTCAGGAGAATCCCCGCATGTCCAAGGTTCTCACAGGCTTCAATCGCGGCATGAAAGAATTCCTTGCAGTGACGATTTGCTGTTCCCGAGGTAAACACAATAGGGCGATCGTCGGGGACCGCGAAATCAGCACCAGATACATCGTCAAGCGGAAACCCACAGTGGGAAAACCCTTCGCAAAAACCAGCAGTCGCAGGCGCAAAGACCTCGGGATAAAGTGCCATCGTCGCATCGGGCGACAGCCACCATCGATCCATCACACGGCGAATGGGATTCGTGATCCCATACTGACTCCGAAGAGAATTAATCGATCTCCCCAAGAGACGGTCGACCACCAAATGATCGATTCCCGCGTAGCAACCGCGCAACAACCATTGGGGCTTTCTGGGTTCAAACCACCAAGGTGATAATCGCGGTGGGTCATCGAGTGTCCTTAGAATCACAGGCTGTAGATGCACACCGATTAATGGCACCGCATCGTATGCCTCACGAACAATTCGTGAAACCAGATCCAATGGATGAGCAACGAGTACGGTTTGGCCAGGAACAAGATGTCTCTGAATCACTCGCTCATGCTTCTCCAGGAAGTCCCGCATCATCACACGAAAAATCTGAAGCGGCCCATGCACCGGCCTCCAGACGTCCGCGTTGCCGACCGCTTTGGAGAATACCTCCTCACTGATCACCGGCTCGACCAGCAACCCGGCTTGCTCCGCCAAAGCAGCATAGGGAGCCGCTACCGAGATCACTACCTCATGCCCAAGGTTTTGTAGATGGCGGCCGATGGCGATCATCGGGTTCACGTCTCCCCGCGAACCCGGCGCAGAAAGAATCGCTTTCAAGGCTTCCGCTCAATCTCGTACTCAGTAATCTTTCGATATGCTGTCGCACGACTTACCCCGAGAAGCTTTGCAGCCTCTGGAACGCTTCCCTTACATCGATCCAAAGCCATCCGAATCAGTCGCTTTTCCCACTCGTCAATTCGAAGGGTCTCCAAGCGGCTCACTCCAGCATCTCGAAGACCGAGATCAGCGGAGGTTATTTCCGGATCGTCAGCCATCACGACAGCGCTGTCAATGACGTTTCGCAATTGGCGAACATTACCCGGCCATGGATACTCCTTCATGCTTGTCATGGCTTCCTCGGAGAGTTCTAAGTTACGTCGCCCATGCTGTCCTTTGAAGTGCTCAAGAAAATGATTGATCAACCGAGGTATGTCATCTTCGCGATCGCGAAGCGGTGGAACGATTAGCTCAAAGACACTGAGCCTGTAGAAGAGATCTTCACGGAACTTTTTCTCGCGCACAAACTCAGATAGGTCACGATTGGTCGCAGCAACGACTCGGACATCAACCATTACTTCTTCGGTTGCGCCAACAGGCAAGAAGGGATGACCCTCGAGGATCCGCAAAAGCTTGGCTTGGCCCTCAAGCGTCAACTCGCCAATTTCATCGAGAAATAGGGTGCCGGTATGTGCTTGCTGAAACCAACCCGCATGGTCGGTGTCCGCACCGGTAAAAGCACCCTTCTTGTGTCCGAAAAGTTGACTCTCCATCAACTCACGTGGAATCGCAGCGCAATTGACCGCCAGCATCGGCCGCTTGACGCGTGCGCTTGCACGATGCACTGCACGCGCTACCAGCTCTTTACCCGCTCCGCTCTCTCCTCGAATAAGCACTGCACCGCTTGCCCGAGAAACCCTCGCGAGTCGATTCTTCAATCGCTGCATGACCTCGCTCTCGCCAATGAGCTCGTCGGAATCTGCATTACGGTCGGCAATTCGATTCCGATCTGCCCTTAATGAATCGCTTTCCATGACTCGCATCATGGCAAAGGCAAGCAGACGCCCCGTGGAGACGCATAGGTCAAAATGCTCATCGGTGAAGCCAGCTTGTTGGCGAAAGAGATGAATGGCACCCAGATTCTCTTCTACACCCTCCAGTGGAACATGAATCGCATCGGCCCAATCCCCTGATCGCATTTCCGGTGGAGCCGATTCAGCATCCTGCTCACGGTTCAACCAAATCGACTCTCCGTCCCTCACCACGCGTTGCTGTAGACTCCGCCCCACAGAGACCAGCTCACTACTCTCGGGTGGTGAAAATCTTTGCGGCTTCAATCGTCCGTCTCCCATGTCATAGGAAACCCCGATCACATCGGCCCCGGTTCGATCCCGCAATAAGTCGAGGGTGAGGTCGATAACGGCATCAACATTTCCCTGAGTAAGCAACTGCAGGCTCAGAGTGTAAAGATCAAGTAAGTGCCCAGCGTTAGCAACATGTCCGGTTGGATCTTCCATTCCGGAAAGCCACGGGCTTGAGACCGAGGCGATCTCTTTCACGATCGTCGCCGAGTCGGCACGCTCGGTTTCCGCTTCAGGTTCCGACTCCAAGAATTGCATCTCTGTGGAGCCCAGCGATATCTTGGATCGGTGTCCCAAACGCACATGATCCGCCTTCTGACCGTTGACACGAGTTCCATTACGGCTCGAAGTGTCTCGAAGGTGCCAGCCATCGTCCTCAAAATACACCACCGCGTGAAATCGCGAAGTGGATGGATCCGAAAGTAGTATTTCGCAACCTCGCCCACGACCCAAATGGGAAGGGCGATCTCGGTCAAGTAAGAACTGCCTGCCTTTTTCCGGCCCGGTACGAATCAATAGATAGCTGGTCATCTGGCTCGCGACTCTTGCTGTTAATGAATCTGGTGGCGTTGAGCAAAAAAATGATCAAGAGCCACGTCGATAACGCAACTCAACTCCGTCACCCGCTTTCTCGGAAGCTCTCGAGGGGGTCCTCAAAGCCCCCTCTCGGAAAACTCTCCTCGCGGATGTCGTGTCTCATTTTAAGGCGCTTAGCTGCTCAATGCACCGAGGGTTCTGGAAAGCTGGGGGAGAAATCTGCAGATGAACGGTTTTTTCGTGGCAATCGTCGCGGATCGTCGGTTTCAGACTCCATTTTGACGGTCGGTACCCTTTACCCTCCAATCCCTTCCTCAAGCGGACCCTGAAACACTCAAAAACCGCGTTTCAAGGTTAAATAACCACTTTCAAAAAGCTTCGTCCGCTGGAGAAAAAATTGCTTCCCACCGTGGGGACGTGTTTTTTTCACCTTGGTTCGATCCTCTGGTTTTTGCTAACCTCCCGATCGCTCGGGACGCGTCACTGCGTTGCGAGTATTGCAGGGCCCGATGCCCTCAGTTACGCGGTATTTCGCTGGAAAGGAGTCCAACGTGGTAACCAAACCCATGTGCGTCCACATTCGCTGGATGATTCGCCGAGACATGCCCTCTGTCTTGGGAATTGAGAACGCATGCTTTGAATTTGCTTGGAGCGAGGATGATTTCATTCGCTGCCTACGACAAAGAAACTGCATTGGAATGGTTGCTGAACATGAAAACGAAGTGGTTGGGTTCATGATTTATGAACTGCATAAAAACCGCCTCCATATTCTCAATTTTGCCGTGCACCCAGAACACCGGCGAACCGGCATTGGCCAATCAATGGTCAACAAACTGCTCGGGAAACTCTCCCACGAACGTCGCAACCGCATCATGCTGGAAGTGCGTGAGACAAACCTGGAAGCGCAACTTTTCTTCAAGTCAATTGGCTTTCGAGCTATCTCGGTCCTGCGTGATTTTTATGACGACACGATTGAGGACGCTTACCTCATGCAATACCGCTACCAACCAACTGCCGACGAACTCGCTCAACCGCACAACCGAATTTCGAAGCTTGCAGGTTAGCTAGCGTTCAAACGCCGGCAAGTGTCATCCACGCAATCGGTCATCGACAGAACTTCGCGCTGCTGCATGAGCCAGCGGCAAAGCATCACACAGGTTGTGTGCTTCGGATTCTATCTACGCCGAGACACTTGCCTCATAGAGCGAATCAAAGGCGCGGACCAAAGACTCTATTTCGGCCGGGTCGCGCAATAAAGCTCGATGGTCTAGCACAAATAAACGCTCGCCAAGTTCCCGTGCATGTTCACACGATGTGATTTTTCGGCAACGTCTCTCACTCGTCTTGGCAAAGGACCGATAACCTGCACCGATTGGCAAACCAAATGTTTCAGCTAATTCAATAACTCTCGCTCGTTGCGTTGCGGATTGAGCTAACCAAGAAATCTTGTAGGGATTTGCGATTCTTCCCGGCTTTTGGTCGACCACCCACTCCCATTGAGGGTATGAGCCGAGACGATGCTCACGAAAGAGCTTCCAATTCTCATTGCGACGCGCTCGCATGCGAGCCAAGTGTTCAAGCTGAGGCCCCAAAACAGCAGCCTGCAGAGGAGAAAGCGGGTAAACGTCACTCGGACGCTCCAACCAACTACCGAGTCGAGCTGCAAGTGATCGCTCATTGATAACCAAGGCTCCGCCTGCTCCAGCGGTCAATGGCTTGCTGCCTCCAAAACTCAAGGTTGCAAGATGCCCGTTCGTTCCAACCATCTCTTGCTGGTCCGGATCCTCCACGGCCTGTGTAGGATTAACGACTGAGGAATGTGTGGCACCAACGGATTGGCAAACGTCTTCGATCAATGTCCAGCCGACCCGATCACAAATTGCGCGCATCTTCTTGGTCTCAACGACTTCCCCAAAAAGATGAGAGACGATAACTGCGGAAACGGAGCCAGAATCTGATCGCTCTGCCGCAAGCTCCAAAGCATCGCTTGAGAAAGTCAAACTTCCCGGTGAGACATCGAGTAACACCGGCTTTGCACCAAGCAGTTCAACCGTCCGAAGATTCCCAGGGTAATCATAGGCGGAGAGAATCACTTCATCACCAGAACCAATCTTGGCCGCCCTCAGTGCGATCTCCAACGCCACGGTACCACTGCAACACAATCGAACCTCAGGAACAGCAAAGAGACTTTGCAATTGCGATTGCAAGTGATCACAAAGCGTTGAGTGGTAACGTCCCCACTCGCGCGAGTCCAATGCATCGATCACTGCCTGACGCACCTCAGAACATTCCGGGGGCCAACTTGGTGCCTCAAACCTCATGCATCAACCTACTTTCCAAATGGACAATCATCGGCATCAGAAAATGGCCTATGAAGTTGGGGAAATAATTGAAGAGTTAGATCTAAGAACGCCAAAGTTCTATCAAACGCCAATAAAAAGATAACCAACCCGAAGCCTCTGACGCACTGCGATGAATCGAGAATTAAAAAACAAACCAACCACTTCCTCGCACCTTTGGCTGGTTTTGCCCGCTAAGACTGGCCGCCATCTTCAGCCTCCGTGCATAATCATCCACAAAGCAGATGCAATCTCTCCGTCAAATTAAAGCTCCTGAGGCGTGGCCATTACGCGAGAGATTCATTCTCCGGACGCAACCGAACCGCAGCCAGCCGCTCAAAATACGCAGGAAAAGACCTCGCCTCAATTCGGCCGCAGAGAGAAAATGGACAAAAACCAGCAAGCGGCCAAACAAACAGAAATGTCAAAACAGGGGATATAGGCAAGCAAAGGGAGATCTAGACCCGCCAAGCGTCTTTCGATCCCAGGGCGACTTCACAATGGACGAAAGGAATGAGGTGTCAGGGCAGGCCTTGCCCCATTTCAAGGAATGCCGAAGAGCAAACAGCTCAAAAACCATACAGTCAGGCGAAAACCGGTGCGAGGTTACTCCAAATCGCCAACCATTCAACGTCCGCAGACAAACACCTCTCTTGGGTGGATTGATACTGCGTCAATGCACCGAATGGACTTGGTCAGCTTCCCTGTCGACGCCTTAAGCAGTGAGACGCAATCGCCTGCGGAGCAAAAAGGACCAAAATCCCGGTGACTGCTGGGCTTGTGACGTTTTTTTAGCTTCCATATCATGCTTCACTTGCTGTCTCTCCGCTTCAAGCCGGCTGGATAGAAAAACTTCACTAAGAAGCACGTCAAAAGACCCGCACTGCTTCTCTCTCCTTCGAACACGCACCTGCGGCGGGTACGTCGGAGAGGGTTTGATGGCGTGGTCAGTGCCAAAGTTAGCTTTTCGATGAGCAAACCGAACTTAGTGCAACAGCGATGAAGGCTCGATAGGATTCCTTTGCAGTTCCTCCCGTGATGTGGAACTCGCATTGGCTCCAAGTCGTGAATACCAAGCGTTTCATGGGGCTAATCGACTTTATCGGAATGACGAGGTGGCAAAAAACCACTGCATGCATGTCATCCTTTTGGGATGGGGTGCAGCGGCGTAATAGAACAAGACACTGGAATTAGAATAACAGACGCGAAGAGCCTCTCAGCGAGCCTCAGGTCGCCTCTGAGAGAAGCCACCGACCGCGGAAAGGTTTACGGTTGTTGAATCCATTGACTGACTTGAGCATAGCCCATCACCTTTCGCTCCTTGCGCAGGGGGAGTCACCTGGTGAAATGACTTTATTGCAGTCATTTTTCTCCAATCCTTTACTGCCTGTCGTGGCTTTGGTGTTCTTCTACTACAACCTTGTTCACAAGCCTGAGAAGCGAAAGCGACAAGAAGACCAGAAGATGCGATCCGGCCTTCAAAAGAATGACCGGATTGTGATGAACTGCGGTATTCACGGAACAGTGGTCTCTGCCCCCGCAGAGAGTCATGTCATTACAATTAAGATTGATCAGAGTGGAACGACCCGAGTTAAGGTCAACCGTTCGGCAATTGCAGGGGTTATCAACGAGAAAGCGGCAAATGCGTCGGGAGAAGAGACCAATTAAGAGGGATGATTCTCACTTGCTTGAACCCCTCAAGCAGCACATACAGCGTAACCAAACACATGCAGCTTAGCTGCAAACTCATTTACCGGCCGATCAGTTCAGCTGAATTCTTGACACGAAACACAGCAAGCATTGACGACCTCAACAAAACACTGAAGTAAGAATCCACGATTCAGAAGACAATGATGGACGGATCTCTCTTGACCAACTTATTAACATCCAATTTCACGACAGAGTTGCTCGCACAAGCTCAAACGGGCGCTGGCACTGTGGGTCGTGGTATCTCTTCTCAACAATGGATCGCGACGCTGATTTCAGCAGCAGTCCTGATCTTGCCATTCGTTGTTGGCAATTTCTTGGCACGTCGGTTTAAGATGCCGACCTACGGCACTCGGTTTGGCTGGGTCCTGCTTGCGATAACCATCAGCGCAGTGGTCCTTGTTAACCGACGGCCAGGTTACGGTGTTGACCTTCTTGGGGGCACGATCTTGGTCTATGAAATTGACTCAGACAAGATCAACGAAGCAGAAAAAGAAAGCGGTACGTCAATTACGTCGGAAGACCTTCTTGAACCACTTACAAGACGGATCAATCCAAGTGGTACCCAAGAAATCCAGATTCGACCTTACGGAAAATCACAGATCGAAATCATCGTTCCAGAGGTTCAGCAACAGGAAATTGATCGGATCAAAAGTCTGATTGAAGAGGCAGGAATTCTTCGTTTCGCAATTCTGGCAAACGAATCGGACCATCTCCCGCAAATCAATCTTGCGAGGGAACAGGCGACCAACCCAAATAGCGGCATTCGCACTTCTGCTACCATTAGAAGCGGTACCGAAAGTAACGAAGTGGTTGCCTTTTGGGCGAATGTAGATCGCGAAAACGTCATCGGACCGGACGGAAAAAACATTCCAGGCCCGCTCCGTGTCAATGTTGCAACCGCCCTGCTGCGAAACCCCGATACGGGTGCGATCATCGATCCGTCACTCATAGGAGCAACCTCCGAGACGGCGATTGCGGCGTGGATGGACCAAAACGGAGTGAGCGGACTCGAAACCCTGATGGTCTTGGATCCTTACACGGGCGATGTCACCGGCGAAGACCTTGCGTTTGCAGCGAGCATTTTCGATCAGAACGGCGCGCCTGCCGTTGCCTTCACCCTTACCGACCAAGGCTCAGGTAAGTTCCTGACGCTGACCACGAACAATGTTCCCGAGGCGGATGGCCGAACCCGACAACTCGGAATCGTCCTCGACAATGATCTGCTTTCCGCACCCAGTATTCAGTCACCGATTCGAAAAGAGGGTCGTATCACGGGTCGCTTTACGCGAGAGGAAGTAGATCGGCTAGTTCAGATTCTAAAAGCGGGGCAATTGCCGGCGGCACTCACCAAACAGCCCATTGCCGAGAACCAAATCGATGCGACGCTCGGAAAAGACACGATTGACAAAGGTGTTTACGCGATCGGAACTTCGCTGTTACTCGTGCTCGTTTTCATTTTTGTTTACTACCGATTCTCTGGATTTGTAGCATGCGTTGCTCTGCTACTCAACCTTGCCATGATTTTGGCGACGATGGTTCTTATCAACCAACCACTGACCCTGCCGGGGCTTGCGGGTTTGGTCCTTACCGTCGGCATGTCGGTTGATGCGAACGTACTGATCTTCGAACGTATTCGCGAAGAGATTAAGAAAGGTGCAGCGGCCCGGATGGCCATTCGCAATGGTTTTTCCAAAGCAACGATCACCATTGTCGACGCAAACCTTACGACCCTAATCACAGCGATCGTCCTGTACGCAATTGGAACCGATCAGATTCGAGGTTTCGCAGTGACTCTGATACTCGGGATTGTTTTCTCGATGTTCACGGCCATTTATGTGTCTCGAACAATCTTTGACCTTGCAGAGCGATATCGACTCGCATCACTCAGCATGACCGATGGAGTCAACGGGATTCGATCTGCGTTAACACGCGATGGAAGCTTGGATTTCATGGGTCTAGGAAAGCTAACCCTCACCGTTTCTGCTCTTCTCATCATTGTTGGGATCACTTCGCTCGGAATTCGTGGACGTGGAATTCTGGACATTGACTTTGCGGGGGGCTCCTCGGTTCAATTCCGTCTCGACCGTGCAATGACGACGGATGAAGTTCGAAGCATTGTCAAGTCGCAGATGGTGAAGCCATTCGGCGAAATCTTGGTTGACTCTGGCAAGTTAACCGAGGATCAACTTTCAGAAGCGATGAACGAAGCGAAAGCCTCGGGCGTCGAACTGGACACCGTACTAGCTCAAAGCAACGCTGTGAACGCGGCGGATCTTGACGAAGCCAGATCAGTTGCAGAGGAGTTACCTTACACGGTAAACGGTGTCTCCATGGAGGGTGTTGAAGCCTCAACCATTTACAAAGTGGACTCCTCTTTCCGTCGCGTGGATGACCTGAAAGCGGCGGTAGTAAGAGCATTTCAGAGTACAGATGCAGTCAATCTCGTAACGTACAAAATCTCAGTGGACCAACCCACACTCAGCACCCCTTCGGCTGAACAGCCAACAGAACAGCCAAGCGAAGATTCCCAATCCTCAATTGCACCATCAGACAATGGAGCCATGCTCGTCAGCGTCTTCAGCCAAGATCAGGATGGTGGCGAAAACACCAACCAAGAACCAGCCTCCGAGGAAGGTGGCACCGCAACCGAAGGCAGCGATGCTGCGAACGAAACCACAACTGAAGAAAGCTCAGAAGAGGCAGAAACCGAGATCGTGGAAGCATCCAACGAGGTCAAAAGTGAGGTTGCGATCCAGATTGGCGTTTCTGCTGAAGCCACATCCGCTGATGGGAGTACACAGGGGGCGGCCATTAGCGAAGTAACACTGAAAAACACATTAGTCTTAGCGGCTCGTAAATCTGGCATCTCTCTCACGGACCGTGTGATTGGAGCCACGCCTGAGCCGATCGACGAACAAGAGCAGGCCCGATTCAAAGAGTGGAGCCCAGGATCCCAACTTGGCTTCATGCGTTGGAAGATTGAGCTTCCCCTGGCAGAAACAGAATCACAGGCCGTGATTGCTGAAATGCAGGGTCGGATGAACCGAGATCCTGTATGGATTAGCAGCAGTGCGGTTGGTTCAAGAGTCGCGGGTGACATGATCGGCCGCGCCTTCGGTGCTCTGTTTGCCAGTATTCTCTGCATCATCGGCTACATCTGGTTTCGCTTCCAACGCGTTGTCTACGGCTTTGCTGCAGTGGCGGCTCTTCTCCATGACGTCCTAATCACTCTGGGTGCGATCGCAGTCAGCTATTGGCTTGCCGATGCACTGGGTTTCCTTCTCATTGATCCATTCAAAATCAGCTTGACCGTCGTGGCAGCAATCCTCACGATCATTGGTTATTCCTTGAACGATACGATTGTCGTGTTTGACCGAATTCGGGAAACCAAAGGGAAAGCAAAGACTCTCACGGGCGAAATGATCAATACGAGTATCAATCAAACGCTCAGTCGAACCTTACTTACCTCGCTGACAACCCTGATTGTAGTGGTGCTCCTCTACTGCTTTGGCGGTGAAGGCATACACGCATTCGCCTTCGCACTGGTCGTGGGTGTTATTGTGGGTACATACAGCTCGGTCTTTATTGCGAGCCCCATTCTGCTGTGGTTGATTCAGCGACGCGACAAAGTTGCTGCAAACTGATTACATTGCAAACTGATTACATTGCAAAGAGGGCAGAAGACAAACCTCGCAAGCATACAGTTGACGAAGACTAACCTTCGCCGGGGCTGATGAATCAGATTCAGTGCCCGGCGTTTTTTATGGCCTTATCCTACTTTGAGTTTCCTCGCGGACGATTCCATGTTTTTGCCAAGAACACCCTCCACATCCTTTTCCGATCTGCCCCTTCCACTGGCAGTGGTAAGACGAAGCCAAAATCAATCATGGAAAGCACCGCGGATTCGCCCGGCCGACTCTCGCAAGGTATTTGGGTTACTCCTCTTGATGGTTGGTGCCGTGCTGCTCATCTCTGAGCAATCCATTGCCCAGTCAAGGGGTAAGGTCAAACGGAACTCAACCTCGACCCGGGAATCAACCCAGCAAGCACAAGCTGAACAAATTCGCGCCGACATGGAATACCTCGCGAGTGATGAACTACGCGGGAGGGGTGTGGGAGATGATTCAATTGATGTCGCTGCGGACTATCTTGTCGAGAGAATGGAAGAGATCGGCTTGAACACGGAAGCTTGGCAAGGATCCGCAAAGCAACCCTTCGAGGTATTACTCGGAGCTCAAGCCTCCAATAAGAACAACAACTTTATTGAGATTAAAAACAAAAATGCCCCCGAAGACACTGACCGGTGGGAACTTGGTGATGACTTGGGACCGCTAGCCATTGGTTCAGCGATCGGTAAACAAGCTGGCCCGCTTGTCTTCGCGGG
>CAXQOB010000201.1:0-47992 GCA_964225475.1 Candidatus Nitrosopumilus sp.
CCGCCATCGCTGGTCTCGAATCACTGGACTCCTCGAGGCTCTGCTTCTCCATCCTTGCACTCACATATTGCTTCTCTTGACTGGAATACAATGTGTGCGTGAATAATTTGCCACGTCCAGCAGGACCCATCGGCTCAACTAGTTTCTTGACACACAGTTGTTCGATAACCGGCTGAAGTGCATTGATATCAGCAAATGGGTGCATCCGGGATGCGCGAGTTCTAATCTCTCCAAGCGTTTGCGGACCCCGCAATAATAGTTCAGTCATCACCGCAGACTGCGGACCATCGATATCCATCCATTCATATGCAGCATGTCGATACTTAACAGTTCTTCCGCTACCCTGAACCTCGCGCACTGCCTTGACCTCTCTGAGCTCATCTAACGCGGTGAGAACATCATGTTCCTGCAAATTCATCTTGGGATCACGATTCGATTTCTGATTACTGGCAGTCACGATTCCATTAATGGTCAGAGGATAATGGTCAGGAGTCGTCTTTGCCTTTTCAACGAGAACTCCAAGTACACGTCGCGCTACCGCACTCAATGCAACAGGTCCGCTCAGTTCGTCATTCATCCCGGATCACTCACCCTTAGAAAGAAAAATTGCCCATCATTCGGAGAACAATAGCGTACCAACGACGTTATTTGCCCCTAATTATTTTCGAGCACTAATACATGCTATCATCAAAGTCCTACTGTGATGATTCGGTCATGCCTCAGCACCGATTGAATGATGGAGCCCACGCTACAGCTGACTGAATTGACAACTGAAAAATTGAGATCGTCAGGATTCGCTGCGTAGGTATCCTCGCTGATTTAATGAGGATCATACACCTGTTGCAGGAATATCCCAACTTCCGGATTCTGAAGTAAACATAATCGATAAGCTTCCAAAACCAACCAATGATTTACAGATTACTATTTGCAATCGTCTTCGCGTCAATCACTGCGAACCACACGCTAACTGCACAAAATCCAGATAACAGCAAGACGAGACGACCGCATATTGTCATGGCTTTTGCTGATGATTGGGGCAAGTATGCAAGTATTTATGGACAGATTTCACCGGGTGGAATCAATGACCAGCTAAAAACCAAAAACTTCGATCAAGTTGCGCAACAAGGCATCCTTTTCACCAATGCCTTTGTCAGCGCTCCCTCGTGCACCCCATGCCGAAGCTCTTTGTTGACAGGCCAACACTTTTGGCGTTGCGGTCGTGGATCAATTCTTCAGGGGGCCATCTGGGATGGAACCATTGCTTCGTATCCTCTAGAGCTGGAAAAATCAGGCTACCGAATCGGACATACCTACAAGGTCTGGAGCCCAGGTAGCCCTGCGGATGCACCACATGGTGGTGCAAAAAGAAAGTTCCAAAGACACGGAGGGAAATTCAACGGTTTTTCTCAGTACGCAATGAGGCAAGATGATCGACAAGCAGCCAAAGAAACCTTACTTGATGAAATCCGGCAAAACGTCCGATCGTTTCTCGACGCGGATGACAATCAGAAACTGGATGGTACCGAACCAATATGTTATTGGCTTGGCCCCACGAACACGCACCGTAAATGGATCGCTGGAAGCGGAAAAACCCTGTGGGGCATTAACCCAGATTCCCTCAAAGGAAAGTTGCCACCTTACCTGCCGGACGTTCCGGTGGTGCGGGAGGATTTTGCAGACTACCTCGGAGAGGTGATGGCGTTTGATGCAGGTCTAGGTGTGCTCATTGATGAGCTGAAACGTGTGGGTATCTACGAAGACACTCTCCTTGTGGTAAGCGGGGATCATGGGATTCCCGGCATCACTCGTGGCAAATGCAATCTCTATGATCTGGGAACACAGGTTCCGCTGGCAATCTGCTGGCCGAACGGCATCAATGGTAAATCGAGAATCGTTGATGATCTGGTCTCACTTCCGGATCTTGCGCCAACTTTTTTAGACGCTGCCAGTGTTGAAAAACCGGAATCGATGATTGCTAAATCGTTGATGAACATTTTTAAGCAGGATGGATCAGGACTGATTGAGAAGTCTCGCGATGCTATTTTCACAGGACGTGAACGCCACGTAGCTGCAGCAAGAACCGATTTCCTCCCTTACCCACAAAGAGCAATTCGAACACAGCAATACCTTTACATCCTCAATTTTGAATCAGATCGTTGGCCCATGGGAACCGGTCCGGGTTTCGGCGACAGTGAAGTGACCATGCCGAATTACCTGGCTTTGCAGGAGAACACCTTTGCAGCATTTGGAGACCTTGATGCAAGCCCCACGAAGGCCTGGATTGTTACCAATCGCAAGCAACATCCGACCTTTTTCGAGTTTGCGGTCGGACGCCGACCTTACCGAGAATTGTACGATTTGAATGCTGATCCACACTGCATGAATAACTTGGCAGGGAAAGACTCTTGGCGAGATATCGAAGAAAATCTTGATGAAAAGCTCATGCGTGAACTTCGGGAAACTGGCGACCCACGTCTAACAACGCCAGTGATCTTCGAAACATCCCCGTACACGGACGAGTTCCGCAGGCCGAACCGAACAAAAAAATAATTCTTGAAAGGCGTTGTATCACTTGGCGTGAATTCGAAAGCGCACTTCGCTGACATTACTGTCCGGGAACGAACGTCGAATGGCGGCCAAGATATCCCGCTTTCGAAAATTGAGCTCTTGGAGCGTCACGGAATCTTCAGTATAGATCTGCAGTTTGCCCGCCTTCAAATTCCCGATTTGAAACGCATTCTCAAGACCCTCGCCAATTACTTCTGAAATCACAGAGGCCATTGCCTCATTGACAGTCACCTGCGCATATCCGCGACGGGCAAGCAATTGATTGACCCAGGAACCAATTGATCGAATACCGGTCCCTTTTTCCTTGCTCGCATCCTTTCGAATATGAGATCGCTCGGTCTTCTGTGGCTTGGGTGTAACCATTTTAATGCGAAAGAGTCTCTCGGGGATTTTCCAATGAGTTTAACATTCTGTGCACGCCCCTCATATGACGAGCCCTGAGCATGAGGCGGTGGAAAAATAAAAAGGGGCGCCAGGAGCCGTTTGATTCATCCATTATTCAATTGTCAAGTTTCAAAGTTGGCCAGACGACGGAAGAGACATCTTCATTCACAGGTGAGCCATTGTTTTGGATTTCGCAGATCAAACCGGTCCGAGCCACTCGTCAATTAGCGCGCGAGCTTTCTTGATCGAGGTCCTTTAGGATCTAAAGCTTGCTGCTGTAACGAACAAAACAATCCAAAGTTTTTGGGCTAACATGATGCTCAATTCCCTCAGCATCGATTGCTGCGGTTTGTGGATCAACTCCTATCGCAAGCAAAAATTGATACACAATTTCATGACGCTCGCGACATTTATCTGCCAGACGCTTTCCTTTGGGTGTCAACTTAATTGGCTTGTAGGGTTCTGTTTTCACTAAACCCTCATTTTGCAGTCGTCCAACGGTACGGTTCACCGTAACGTGGCTCACCCCAAAATACTTTGCGAGATCGACAACGCGACAGCTGCTTCCCTCTGTGGTGATCTCGGCAACTGCCTCGACATAATCCTCGGCAATTTCTGTGGAATGGTCGTGCCGCGTCCTTCGATGAGGAAGTGACTGTTTAGCATGTTCGGACACAAATCCCTCTGAAAAAACGGGGAGCTGGTGGAAAGAATTTCGAACAAATCGATGTAGTGGAAAATAGCAATTGACACAATTGTAGCTTGAGCTACAATTTAAGCAAGCCAAATGTAGCCTGCGCTACACTTTGAATCAGAAATCAAATTTCGAGCGATGGTATTATCGTGACTGTTATAAGCAAAAATCACTGCACTCTTACAATTCTGATGGCTGCAGCCATTACTTTCACTGGTTGTTCTCCTGAGGGTTCATCCGACAGACTAACAACCACCGATGATCCGAAAACGATTCGGATAGTGACAACCGTAGGAATGATTGCGGATTTAGTCCAGCAAGTTGGGGGACGTCACGTCAATGTCACGCAGCTAATGGGTCCTGGTGTGGACCCTCATCTCTACAAGGCGAACCGCGACGACATACAAAGCATTCTCGACAGCGATCTTGTTTTCTTTTCAGGACACCATCTTGAAGGCAAAATGGCTGAAACCTTGGAAAAGCTGGGTGAGCAAAAACCGATCATTGCTCTCGCGGAAAAATTGGATGAGAGCCGTCTTGTAAAAGATGAGCAGTCACAAGCTGACCCACATCTTTGGATGGACGTTTCATTATGGGCAGGCGTCTTGCAACCCATTAGTGAATCACTTGCAGAACACTTGCCTGAACATGCGGATGAATTCAGAGGCAATGCAGCGTCCGTGGAAAAACAGCTAGCGGAACTGCATCAGTATGGCATTCAGGCCATTGCGTCCATTCCCGAGGATCAACGCCAACTCATCACATCGCACGACGCCTTTCAATATTTTGGTCTGGCATACAACATCGAGGTGCTTGGCATCCAGGGGCTCTCGACAGAATCAGAGGCGGGACTTCAACGAATCAACCAACTGGTTGACCTAATCACTGAACAAAAAATCAATGCGATCTTTATTGAAAGCAGCGTTCCCCAAAAGAACATTAATTCGTTGATTGAGGGTGCAAAATCACGTGGTCACGAAGTAAAAATCGGCGGTGAACTTTACTCCGATGCAATGGGTGAACCATCAAGCATGCAAGGGACTTATGTTGGCATGATGGCTCATAACATTTCCACCGTGGCTCGCGCGCTGGGGGGAAAGATTGAAGATTTCCCGATCGAATAAACATCAATAGGACGAGGAGAACGCAAAGTTTTTAACCCCGCATGGACCCATGAGTAAATTCAATCAATCCGATACCGAGCCCGCGACATCACCACTCGCTATTCGAGACTTGACGGTAGCGTACCACCGTAAACCTGTCTTGTGGGACATCGAATTCGAAATCCCCAAAGGTTCGCTTGTTGGTATCGTGGGCCCAAACGGAGCGGGGAAAAGCACGCTTCTCAAAGCAATTATGGGACTCGTTCCTGTCGCATCAGGAAAGGTAGAGATTTTCGGAAATCCCTACGGGAAAACCCGTCAGCGTGTGGGTTATGTCCCACAGAAAGAGAGCGTTGATTGGGATTTCCCAGTGACTGCATTGGATGTGGTGGCTATGGGATTGTACAAGAAGATTGGCTGGTGCATTCCGGTCGGTAAAACCCATCGCACTCAGGCCCTACAGGCAATGGAGTCCGTCGGCATCGCCGATTTAGCGAATCGCCAAATCAGCGAGTTATCCGGTGGTCAACAACAAAGAACATTTCTAGCGAGAGCGCTTGTTCAAGATGCAGATCTGTATCTGATGGACGAACCATTTGCTGCGGTGGATGCTGCAACGGAAAATGCGATCATCAAGATGCTTCGCGAAATGAAAGAGGAAGGAAAAACTGCGCTCGTGATCCATCATGATTTGCAAACCGTTCCATCTTATTTCGACCACGTCATTCTACTTAACATGAGAGTTGTCGCTGATGGACCTGTTGAAGAGGTCTTCCACCAAGAGAACCTGAACAAAACCTACGGTGGACGCCTAACACTGCTTGATGAAGTCTCTGAGGCGATGCGACGTCGGGAGCGTTCCTTATGAGCCTGCCCTACTCGGCAGTGACTCATCTCGCCGAGATACTTTCAACGATCAACCCAATCTTCCTTCAGACCACTCAATCGAGTTTTACGGTTTGGGAGCAAATACACCGCCTGCTTTTGCTCGAAGATTACAACACCCGCATTGTGTTACTTGGTACAGCCATTCTTGGAGGTGCTTCTGGTGTTGTTGGTGTTTTCACCTTACTGAGAAAACGCGCACTGATGGGTGATGCAATCAGTCACGCCACGTTACCCGGTATTGCAATCAGCTTTCTTCTTGCAACGACATGGGGATGGGACGAGAAATCTCTTTTCATCCTTCTCACAGGCGCGACAATCACAGGACTGCTAGGCGTGGGTGCCATCTTGGCCATCCGCAACCTTACAAAACTAAAGGAAGACGCGGCTCTGGGGATTGTGCTAAGCGTTTTTTTTGGAGCCGGCATTTCGCTTCTAGGGCTCATCCAACAAATGCCGCGTGGACATGCTGCGGGCTTGGAATCCTTCATCTTGGGTAAAACCGCGTCGATGGTTGCAAGTGACGCCCAATTGATCGCATTAGCCTCTTTTTTGTGTCTCGCTTTTTGCATCTTCTTCTTCAAGGAACTAAAGCTCCTCTGCTTTGATGAAGTTTTCGCGGGGTCACGCGGCTATCCAATCTTTATGCTTGATCTATTACTGATGACCTCCGTAGTCATTATCTCCATCGTAGGGCTTCAGGCAGTGGGCCTGATTATGGTAGTCGCACTCTTGGTGATTCCAGCAGCTGCGGCGAGATTCTGGACAGACAACCTAGTACGCATGACGATGATCTCGGCAGGGATTGGGACGCTGAGTGGCATTAGCGGTGCCGCAATCAGTGCGATCTACCCCAAGTTACCGTCTGGCTCAATGATCGTTCTTTTCTGTGCAAGTTGCTTTGCAATTAGCATGACGCTAGGAACACGCCGTGGAATGCTGATTCGCATTTTGAGGCGATTTCACATCCGACAATCGGTCGAGAGGCAACACTTTTTACGCAGCATGTTTGAGTTAAGCGAACATGGAGAATACAACGAGAAAAATCACAGTATCGCGTTTAAACAATTGCTTCCGGTACGCAGTTGGAGTCGCCGCGAATTAAAAAGAGCTATCAACCGCGCTATAAAAGAAGAATGGGTCACCAGAATCGGAAGCGAAATCAAACTCACCAAAAAAGGGAACCTTGAAGCCGAACGCCTCACACGAGAACACCGTCTGTGGGAATTATTCTTAATCCATCACGCCGACTTTTCGCTGAATCAGGTGGATCGAGAAGCCGATCACATTGAGCATGTTTTGGAACCTGAAATTGTGGCAGAGTTAGAGTCAATTCTCTCGGAGGACCGACTCAGTATTCCAAAAAGCCCACACCGCCTGAACCATCAAAATCAAGAAAAGGTTATCAGTAATAGAAGAGACGGACAGCACTCATCGAATAACAGAAAGGAGCAACAATAAATGATCTCCTTCAGCTGGAATTGGATTCTTGATGGCTGGATTGTGGCAACTGCAATTGCCTGCGCAGTCGCTTGCTCCTCCGTTGGAAACTTTTTGGTCCTGCGTCGTATGAGCATGCTTGGTGATGCAATCACACATGCAGTCTTACCAGGTCTTGCCATCGCATTCTTTGTAACTGAAAGTCGTTCAAGTTTCCCGATGTTCATTGGAGCGGCGGTCGTTGGTGTATTGACCGCATTCTTTACGGAGTGGATTAGAAAAAGTGGGCGAGTTGATGAGGGTGCCTCACTGGGGGTTGTCTTCACAACGCTATTTGCTACCGGCCTTGTTCTGATTGTGCATTGGATCGATCGTGTCGACCTTGATGCTGATTGTGTTCTTTATGGATCAATTGAACTCACTCCCTTGGACATGATTCATATTTTCAATTTCCAGATGCCAAAAGCATTCGCCCTTTTAAGCGGCGTGATGATCTTCAATATCATTCTTATTTGTGTTTTCTACAAAGAACTGAAATTAACATCGTTCGACCCCAATCTTGCGGCGAGTGTAGGTATCTCTCCATCACTGGTTCACTATTTATTAATGACTTTGACCGCAATCACAGCAGTTGCAAGCTTTGAGAGTGTCGGCAGTGTTCTGGTTGTTGCGATGATGGTTGTACCACCTGCAACTGCCTATCTTCTAACCAGTCGACTTTCTCACATGATGATTCTGAGCGCAGTCCTCGCGGTTATCAGTGCTGCGGTAGGACATGTGTCAGCAATTGCAGTCCCATCATGGTTCGGTTTTCGCAGCACATCCACAGCTGGAATGATGGCGGTAATCGCGGGCGGCCTCTTGCTTATTTCCGCTCTGTTTGCACCCCGACACGGAATACTGGTAAAGCTATGGGCACACTTCATGTTAAGCTCTCACATTCTCGCCGATGACATCGTCGCGTTACTTTATCGGGTTGAGGAAAAACAAAATCAACAGTCTGCGGATCGAGAGTGGATGCAAGGTGTGCTCTTATGCAATCCAATTGCCTTTTCAATCATAAAAAAATGGCTTTTATTACGCAGAGAGATTGAATCGGAACATGATCAAATATCATTAACCGCTCGCGGGCATCATCGCGCGCAGAACCTCGTACGATCACACCGCCTGTGGGAACAGTACCTACTAGATGAAGTAGGTATCGACCCTAGCCGCGTCCATCCGCAGGCAGAAAAAATGGAGCATTACACGGACAGGCAGATGAGACAAAAACTTCATCAAGCAATGGATCAACCCGAAATTGACCCACACGGAAGCCCCATCCCCGATGAGGGTTCTAACACTCTTGAGCAGTAATAAAGTTTCTCTGCAGCGTTCTCGCCCATCAAAGTTGTTCAGGTAATACCTATCAATATCACGTTAATCCGAAACGTGACAAAGAAGGATTGCCGTATTTGATGCATTGTTAGACGGAAAAATAACCAGATCTAATTCGCAAGCCTCAGAAAACCCATAAACAAGATACGATTAATGCTCACGAAACACAGGTGCGTATCGACCCCCATTTTTTTGATTCTTATCGGACTCCACCAGATCTATCAAGAAACCGTTTGCGCTGAGAATTCCAAAAAGCCAAACGTACTCTTAATCATGGCAGATGACTTAGGCTACTCTGATCTTGGGTGCTATGGTGGTGAGATCAACACTCCAAACTTAGATCGTTTAGCCAGCGGGGGAATCAAATATGCCCAGTGCTATAACACGGGGCGTTGCTGGCCAACGCGAGCATCTCTGCTAACGGGTTATTATCCTCATGGAATCAGGCGAGATAAAGTCAACGGAGTAGTGAGCGGTGGTCGAGGGGTGCGACCCTCTTGGGCGCCTCTGATAACGAAAGCACTCCGTGCGAATGGTTACCGCAACTATCACACTGGAAAATGGCATTTAGATGGAATGCCCCTCAACTCTGGATTCGATCACTCCTATTATCTCAAAGATCAGAACCGGTTCTTCAGCCCAACCGAACACTACAAAGATGATCAAGCCTTAGCTGGCATTCAAAAAAACAGCGGATACTACGCCACAACAGCCTTGGGTGATCATGCAATTGAATGCATCACAAAGCATTTTGAAAAACATCCCAATGAGCCATTCTTTCATTATCTAGCTTTTACAGCTCCACATTTTCCTTTGCATGCCTTATCGGAAGACATCCAAAAGTACCGGATGAAGTACCAAAAAGGATGGGATGAAATCAGACAAACACGTTGGCAGAACATTCAACACTTGGGATTAATCACAGGCACACTATCGAACCCTATGCCATCGGTAGGACCGCCTTATCACTTTCCAGATTCATTAGAGATACTCGGTCACCATGAAGTGAATCGCCCTGTGCCGTGGGATTCACTCACGGTCGCACAGCAACTCTTTCAAGCCAATAAAATGGCGATTCATGCAGCAATGATTGACTGTATGGATCAGCAAATTGGCCGCGTCATACAGTGCTTGGAGGATCACCAAGCATTTCATGACACGGCAATCTTTTTTCTCTCCGACAATGGCGCTAGCGCAGAGATCATGGTTCGCGGTGATGGGCACAAACCGGATGCGCTGATGGGATCAGCGGAAAGCTATTTGTGCTTAGGGCCAGGTTGGTCAACCACGTCAAACACCCCGTTCCGGTATCACAAGACATGGATGCATGAAGGTGGCACTGCGACACCGTTTATCATTCACTGGAAGAATGGGATTCAGGCTTCAGGAGCCACACGCCACCAAGCATGCCATGTCGTGGATCTTTGGCCCACAATCCTCGAGGTGACACACTCAAAAACGATGACGGAAGAAGGCAATCATCATCCTCGCCCTGGAAGAAGCCTGACGAAATCATTTGATGATCCCGCTACCGAAAACCGGGTCCTTTGGTGGTTACACGAGGGGAATCGTGCGTTGCGTCGGGGGAATTGGAAAATCGTTGCGGCTGGAGCGTCAAACGACTGGGAACTTTACGATCTAAGCAACGACCGGACAGAGACGAATAACGTAGCACAACAACGACCGGACCTTGTTGAATCACTCGCCGATACATGGCAAGCGATTCATGAACAGCAACAAGGATGGGCACAACCAAGCCAATAGCAGTGCGCGTCATTTCTAATTCGAGTGGTCAATCCAACTTACACCTGGGGCTCCCAGCCTGGCTCGTACTCTTTCGTCCACAATCTTTGTGCCGCCTCATTCTCAAGAATGTGTCCATTACTGGGATCAAGGTTAAGGATACTGTTAGTGCGATAGGCAATATTTCCCAGATGACACAGCAAGGTGCTCTGATGCGCGATTTCGATATCCGCGTTAGGTAGACGCCCGGTACGCACAGCATCCAAGAAGTCTGCGAAGTGCGCTGTATCGCCACCATCCCCTGTCGCACTCTCTAGCTCTTTTCCGCGCATATCATAAATCGTGTATCCGGCACCTCGAATGACAAGCGAACCCTCTGTCCCATGGAAGCTGATCCCAAATCCACTGTCATGCGGACCTAAGGGTGACCAACTTAAGCCCTCCCATGTGATGGTTTTCTTGCCAGGAAAATCCATGGTGACCATCATCGTATCCGGCGTTTCCTGATCATCATCATGACGATACTTCCCACCTCCTGATGTCACGCGAACGGGGTAATTCACTTGCAGCCCCCATCGGGCAACATCGATCGCATGAACACCGTTGTTACCCAGCTCGCCGTTGCCCCAGGCCCAATGCCAATGCCAGTTGTAATGCACAACATTATCCTTGAACTCTCGATGAGGTACGGGACCCTGCCATAAATTCCAGTCCAGCCACTCAGGAATTGATGCTGCTTTTCCAAAGCCAATCGAAGGTCGACGGTTGTTGTACCAAGTGCGAGAGTAATGAACTTCGCCGATCGCTCCATCAAGTACTTTGCCAATCGCCTCTTTAATCCCTGACCATGAACGGCGTTGGGTACCCATTTGTACAATTCGTTTGTGCTTTCGGGCGGCTGCGACCGCCATTTCACCCTCAGCCGGAGTGTGACTGCAAGGCTTTTCTACATAGACATGTTTACCTGCGGCACAACCAAGTATCGTTGCTGGAGCGTGCCAATGGTTTGGCGCTGAAACAACGAGAACATCGATTGAGCTGTCATCCAGTATGCGGCGAAAATCACCTTCGACTTTGGGGGCCCGCCCCTGCTTTTCACCCACGAGTTGCCCAACTCGAAGCGAAGCTCTTGAGTCAACATCACAGATTGCACCGACTTCTACATTGGAAGCAGCCATCATTCCTTGGGCGATCGCGGCGCCTCGACCATTGACGCCCATGATGCCTAGCACCACCTTCTCACCAGGTGAGTCAGACGCTGGACTCGCTTGCTCCTGTGCCACCATCGGATGATTTAAGCCGGCTGCCATTGCGGTCGCCACACCCGTTTTCAAAAACAACCGACGATCTCGTGCCAAATTCTGTTCCATGGACTCGCATTCCCCGTTTTGTATTTTTCTCATCTAACTGATCTGAATGACCCCATTGTATCACTTGGTTCGCGTGATCACCGCTTCGTAATGAGGTCGAGAATCGTCCAATACCACGAACCCGGGTGAATTACCAAATAACTCAGCGATTTCATCCGTGCGATCAGGATTGATCGTGCCTGAATGAGCGTGTAATAGATATCGCCAGGTTGTGGGTGCTTTGTTGGTTAGGATCACGGATTGCTCGCGGCATACTGATGCTCCCATCCAACCATCGTCACGTACATGCCACTTGCTTGGGAAAGTAGCGTTATCTTTGTGGTCAAAATAAGTAATACCTTCCACGCAGTCATCTTCGAGATTGCCACTGTAGTCGACCCAAGACATCGATTTACCGAACAGTTGTTGTTCTCCGACCTGCCTATTGGAACCCGTCAATTCCCCTCTCCCAAAAACTGCAGAGATGGACTTAGCAACACGCACCGCCAATAAACCAAAGTTCGTCACACCCAACTCAATTTGATCTGCAACACTTCGGAGCGAGGTTTGCAACTCAAGGAATACCTCCCCCTCTGGCCCGGGCCTGATGGCCGCCACCAGCTCCTGCAAAAGCAACGGTTCAGGGTCATGGCCGTCGTACCATGCAAGCTCGACCGCCATCCGCCCCTCATCCTCACCATCCTCGTAGGCTCTCCACTTTAATTGTCGAATGGTTGCTGTTGTCTCATCTGACCAGAAGTCGATTCCTAAAACGCGATGGTGAGCGAACCAAATGGATCGATGATGGTCATGATTTGATGCGCCGGGATGCCCCATCCGCGTAAGCGGAAAACCGGATGGACCAATCAACGGATAAAAAAAAGGTCGCGGACTTTGATGTGAGGCGTGCCAACGTAACCTTTCTAAACCATCTACAACAAAAGCCACCTGCTGATCGGGTAGTGGCACAATCTGACAACGAGGATTTGTTGAAAACACAGCAATCATCTCCATCAATGATCTAAAATCGAATCACTTTTGCTTCAATTTATTTTCTTGGCGTAAGCACAAATTTACCAGAATCCCAATGCAAGGCGGACTTTTTTCCTGAGTGACCAAAGGTGTCCTTACCGGTCAGCAAAATCCTAGGTACACACCAAACAACTCGAGGAAAATGATGAAAGCAAAATACAGCGGACAACTTACTGCAGAAGCAAAAAATGATCAGATTCACGACCCAGTGAAAACAATTGTGGTCAATCGACGACAGAGAGTGCGAGCGGGATTGGTGATGCAAGCGCGCGGCAATCCTGATCAATGCATTACCTGTGATGAAAAGAACTTAACTGCTCAGCAACTACCCATCTGGGTGATTGAAGGCCCTTATCGACTTGAAAGAAACAATGGCAGGGAAATCGTCAAACGCAGACGTTTCCTGCAGATTGCAACTGGCCAATGGACATCCGTTGATTACGCAACGCACTTTCCGTATCAAAAAACAGCGTTGAAATACGCAAGAGAATATGGACTGATGATCGACGGCCAAGCAAAAATCACCTGTGCTCTCACGAACAATCATGAGAATTCAACCCATTCTAAACCGACTTTAGCTGCCATCTAGAACTTTCCCGACCACGGAACCATCTTGCCCCTGACGATGCAGGGTCGAGTGTCAGATACAAGGCTAGAAAAAAAGAGAAACACGAACTAGAGATTTCGGATAATCCGCGGAAAGGGAGGGGGAGATTAAACGGTAAAATGCAATTACAATCATAGCTTTGCTTTTTCCAAGCTCATAACTTTATTCAACCATGCATGTGTTTAATTCTATCAGAGTAAATTGTCTTCTCATCTTTTTGATGATCGTCCCGATGATCTCGGCGATCGGTAAACCACTCGAGGAGAGCGGGGAAGAGACGACAACAAACAATGCGCAAGAAAACACCGACTTGCTAGCTGGACATAGCTATCACGGTGAAGCATTTAACGAAGGGCCTCGTCAATCCGCCATTCTGATGCCAAACCTGGGTTCGATTGATTTCCCAACCTCAACTGAAAACAAGGATGCACAAAAATTCATCGAACAGGGAATCATCCAGCTACACGGGTTTTGGTACCTAGAAGCGGAACGATCTTTTCGACAGGCATCGATGATTGACCCTGAGCTTGCTATTGCGTATTGGGGAATGGCAATGGCAAATCAGAATAATGCTGATCGCGCTCGTGGGTTTATCGACGAAGCACTCAGCAGAATTGACACGGGAGCGGATGAACGTGAAAAGCTGTATATCAATGCGCTGAACCAATTGATTCCGGCAGAAAAAAAAGATTCGAAGGACAGCCAAAACAAGGATGACAGAGAACAAAAGAAACAGCGAGCCGAACGATACATCAATGCGATGGAAAAAGTGTTACATGACTTTCCGAATGACATCGAAGCAAAGGCATTTATCGCGGTGCAGATGTGGGTTGCCACAAGAAATGGTGTCAAAATCACCAGTCGCTACGCCGTCGATGCATTGTTAAGTGAAGTTTTCCAAGCTAATCCTAATCATCCCGCTCACCATTACCGTATCCATCTCTGGGACCGTAATCGTCCAGAAAATGCATTAACGGCTGCAGCTCAATGCGGCCCCTCAAGTCCAGGTATTGCACACATGTGGCATATGCCCGGTCATATCTATTCCGGTTTGAAACGTTATCAGGACGCTGCATGGCAGCAAGAAGCCTCAGCAAGGGTTGATCATGCTCACATGATTCAAACGCGTTTGATGCCAGATCAAATCCACAACTTTGCTCATAACAATGAATGGCTGATCCGCAACCTTGTCTTCGTAGGGCGTGTGAAGGAAGCGATTGAACAGTCCAAAAACTTGATTTCTCTACCGCAACACCCTCGCTATAACAGTTTGGAAAAAGGTGGAAGCCAAAAATATGGTCGACAACGATTGCTGCAAGTTTTGACTGAGTACGAACTATGGAAAGAACTACTGGTAGAGTCGCGCGGTCCTTACCTTGCAGAGACAGGTAATACTGATCTTGATAACGATCGCTCAGCTTGGATTGGCGTCGCACATTACATGCTTGATCAACAGGCTGATGGAGACAAAATCCTCAACGAATTTCGAGCAAAGGTTGAATTGGCCGATCAGCAGATCAAAGAAATTGAGCAGATAGAGAAGGACAAGAAAGAGGCGGCCAAGAAGAACGCTGTCTCAGAGGACTCTGAACAAAAAGAGAACGCTGAGCAAAAAGAGAACGCTGAGCAAAAAGAGAACGCTGAGCAAAAAGAGAACGCTGAGCAAAAGAAAGACTCTGAGGGGACCGACGAAGAAGCACCCTCCAAAGAAGAATTAAAAAAACAAAAACAACGATTGGAACCACTGGTTGCTCGTATGGAGTGCGGCAAAGCCGCAGCTGACGGAAATCTAGAAAAATTCAAAGAGTTCGAAAAGAAAGCTCGCCTTGAGGTTGTACTGAAAGCGCGATGGCTGGCGCGTTCAGGAGACCGGAAGGAAGCGATCGAAATCACGAAAAAGCAAGTTTCTAACGATCCTTCGCAAGTGCGCCCCCTTGTGACCCTCACTCAGCTGCTTGAAACCGAGGGATTGGAGGATGAGGCAAAAGAACGATTTGAACGACTGCGGACGGTTGCCGGACATGCAGATCTCGAAACCCCAATGCTCGAAGCGGTTACACCGTTGGCGCAAGCAGCCAACGCTCCAACGGATTGGCGTCTACCTGAGCCGCCAGCAAAGGATCTTGGACCAAGACCCGAATTAAAGCAACTCGGACCCTTTCGGTGGGAACCTTATCAAACACCCGCGTGGCGTACTACCAATTCCGAGAATCAGGTTGTAAGCAATGAGAGCCATCAGGGAAAACCAACTGTCATGATCTTTTACCTTGGCTTTGGGTGTCTTCACTGCGTTGAACAACTTCATACGTTCTCGCCGATGATCGAGGATTTCAAATCTGCGGGGATCGATGTCATTGCAATCAGCACAGAAGCATTGGAAGAACTGAAACTCGGCATCAAGAACTTTGAAGAACCGATCAAGATTCCGCTGCTATCAGATGGCCCGCAAGAAATATTTAAGAGCTTTCGCTGCTGGGATGACTTTGAAAATCAACCTTTACATGGAACCTTTCTCATTGATGGTTCTGGCCGAGTTCGCTGGCAAGATATTAGCTACGAACCATTCAATGAACCACAATTCTTACTCGATGAAGCGAAGCGACTTCTTCAACTCCCATAAACACGACTGCTTCGATTTCGTCTTGAACAAGAGATCATGACGAGGATTTGACCTGCAAGGATCGATCGTCGAAAGTATTCACGAACAATCAGGCCAAGTGGCTCTTACTGGTAACGAAGTTAACTTTTATAACCTGCTTCGATCGTGGCATTCTTAATCACGATGGAAATACCATCTCGGATTTGCAACGCCTCGTTCTCACCCTGATGTTCGATCGCTGCTTGATTGGTTATCGAAACGTTTTCACCGATACGACAATTTTTATCAAGGATTGTACCTTTAATCGTTGTTCCACTCCCGATACCAATCGGAACTCGGCCGGGGTGAGAGTCGTTACTTAATTCGATATAATCGGCACCCATGACCACGCTGTCTTTGATCGTCACATTGTCACCGATGACGGTTCGTAAACCAATCACGCTGTTCTGAATCGTGACATTATTTCCGATTCGACAACCATCGGCGACCAAACTTCCTGAAATCTTGGCATCACCGATAATGGTGGGCGGTAGAAACCGTGGACGACTAAAGATGGGCGCGTCAGGATTTCGGATTTCAAACGGTGGTGATTTACTGGCAAGTGACAGATTCGCTTCATAAAAGGCACGAATCGTTCCAATATCTTCCCAATAACCATCAAACAGATGCACCTGAACCTTATGTGACTGTATTGCCGCGGGGAAAACTTCCTTACCAAAATCCTCGTGCGTATTTGAATTAAGAAGATCGACCATCACATCTTTATTGAAGATGTAAAGACCCATACTCGCTACGCAGTCTCGACCCTCACTCGGTATGCCTCTTCCATCAATCCAGCTGGGATCCATACGTACGGTAGCAAGCTCTTCTTCCGTTTGAGGTTTCTCCACAAAACCACGAACCTGCCCGTGATCATCAACTTGCATGATACCAAGAGAGCTAGCGTCTTTTCGAGAAACGGGAATACCAGCAATCGTTGCATGTGCGCCAGATTCAACATGAGTCCGCATCATCTCACGAAAATCCATACGATATAGTTGGTCACCCGAGAGAATCAGAACATGCTCAATCCAATCCTCCTCGAGATGCACGAGATTTTTTCTCACGGCATCTGCGGTACCCTGATACCAATCGGTCCCTGCATTGACGGTTTCCTGTGCAGCGAGCACTTCAACGAAACCACCGCTAAAGTGGTCAAATGAATAGGTCTGCCGCAGGTGGCGATGCAAGCTCTCTGACAGAAACTGAGTGAGAACGTACGCACGATTCAACCCGCTGTTGATGCAATTGCTAATCGGTATATCAATCAACCGATACTTTGCGGCGAGCGGTACCGCGGGTTTGGCTCGTATCTTGGTCAACGGAAAAAGCCGTGACCCTCGACCACCACCGAGAATCAGCGCGATTGTTCTTGAAAGATCCATGGAGATGCCTGCTAGCGGATGTTAATGATCGGGAGCCTCCGTTTTAACTCGCCCAACATCAATTCGGTAGGTTGATTGCCAAACTCTTTACCAGTACTTCTCGAAACGCACTGATCCCGGCCCTTGCAGCTCTGTATCGTCGTTAAATCCCGCTTCACGCAACAGCGTTAACATGCCGGGCGAGGCGAACGGCTGGCCTCCCGGAGGGACGTAACCGATCATGGCGGGGTTCCCACATAGAAACACATGAGTATCAGAAGGTGAAAACTCAACCTTTGCGGCTTTCGCTAACTCACCAGACTCAAAAAGATTCTGCAAGTACTGTTTTCCAACATACCCTGGATGTGTGGGATCAAGATTTACTGGATCTCGGGTGGTAAAGGGAAGATAGCAGTACTGTGGAAAAGCTTTCATCAATTCCGCATGCTCATGGGTGTATCCCAGATCTGATTGATGTCTCACGCTGGTCACATTCACAATACGCCCGGTGTGTCCCTGAGCAAGGAGTGTCGTCACCATGGCATTGTGAGGCGCCTCACCAGTCCCGGTCCCCAGCATCAAAACGGTCTCATCTGGTTTCACGCCGTTGACTACATATTGACCGGTTATTTTTTTCTGTACTTCAATCCTATCTCCCTCGCCCATGCAAAACAGCCGGGGAGTTAAGACTGGAGGTTTATTGTCAGGTGAACTCGCTTGTCGGACCAGAGTGATATAGAACTCGAGATAGTCAATCGATCCGACCGTTGCGATACTCCCCTTGGAATCCAACATCGGACAGGAAATCGAATAAGCTCGCCGCGAAAGCTTTCGCAAGCGTTTCTCCGGTACTTGTTCTTCCTGTGTTCCCTCAAGCCTAGGCTCCCAGTTACCGAGCCCCAAGGCGACGTATTGGCCAGGATCAAATTCAGGTAGGGGATGATCAGGCCGAACACGAAATTTGGCGAGATCCGGATTTATATCAATTCTCTTGATGATGGTGGCGTTGTAGTATTTGTCCCGCAGAGCGGTGGCCTCGCCTTGATCAACTCCGGATATCCCGATCGTGTCGCTCAATCTATCCCTCTCTTATCCTCGATTGGATTTCGCAAATACACGCTCTCGTTTTGCATTACCTGGGGGCGTGTAGCGATCATTTCAACCTTGCGGACCTAAAAACAAGCTGGTTTCTCGGTTTTTCTGGTCGGCAACGGCGTAATTCAATCAATATAATAGATGAGAGCGTGTCGTAGGCAGGGAAATTCAAGTGATCGCCACATGATCCCTCAAAGGTGGGTGATCACTTGAATCTCCCTCTTCGGTTAACAACCGCAACGACACGCACACACTGGACTTATGTTTTCCGGGATAGCTTCTGTCACCCGATGAGATTGCATCCGCGATCTCTGCGAAGCTAGATTCCAACTCAACGGAAACAACCGAAGTAAAGCATTTCCCCTCCGACTCCCGATACAGCCCTAAGACCTGCTGGCATGTCTAACCGATTTTTCAATTCCAAAAGTGCTCAAACGCTCCTTTCCTGCATCCTATTTGCTCTGATTTTCGCACAGCCAAAATTAGGTCTCGCGGAAACATGGACTAGCTTACGTGGAAATTTCACCGTTGAAGCTAAAATGATGGGACTTTGGGGCGACTCCGTCATTCTTCAAATGGATGATGGGCGAAGGGTTTCAGTCAATCTTCTGGATCTTCGAAGTGAAAGCAGAATCCAAGCTAAAAAAATTGCCCAACAGCTAGAGGAAAGTCGTCTGGCGCGAATCACTGAACTCAGGACAGAAGCAACTGACTCTGCTTCGCCAGCTCCAGATCCTCTTCCTGAACCAAAACCTGCATCGTCCTATGCTCCCCCGCAAGCCAATGCATCTGCTTCGGATTTCCTCAATCAAATGGAGTCAGCATTGATGTCGGGGCACCTAATTGCCCTCTATGACTTCCTTCCGCCAAGCTACCGAAAGGACGTGGATGAGGTCGTCAAAATCTCGGCTTCATCAATGGATCCGACCGCTTGGGCCTCGATTACAGGAATCGTCCAGCAGATTGGTGATTTGATTGTCACGCGTCAGCGATGGTTTCTTTCTAACCCTCGTATCGCCGGACTCGGACCGGCTGAACAAGAATTGTTCTCTGGACCCTTCCTTACCCTCGCGGGCCTCCTTCGCAAAGGATTTGATCCAGCAGCTATGCAAATACAAAATTTACAAACTGGTGATTTCCGTCCTTGGCTTGCAGAACGTAATGCGGCAGTTGCTCCCTATCTAGCTCAGCTGTTCGAACAATTGGACGTGACCTCTGCTCAACAGTTCAATGTTGAGTCAGAAGAGAATGGAGTTGCAGTCGTAAATGTCTCCTCCGGTGGAATCGATACTCAAGTATCTTACGTACAAATCGAAGGGTACTGGGTACCGAAGTCACTAGCCGATACTTGGTCTGAGGAAGTGACTTCCATGAAAGAATCCTCAGGCCAAATTGACACGACGATGATGGCCTCAGCCACTCTCTTTCTGCAACCGGTCAAAGCAGTCCTTTCTCAACTTGCCGCTGCACCCGATGCAAAAAGCTTTCATCAGCAAATGGAGAGTGTTTTCATTCCAGCACAAAGTCTGGCAACAACGTTTGCCGGCACACTCGGCAATACTTTCTCAGCAGGTCAGCCAGGTGGTGGCGGGCAGGCAGGTTACGACGATTTTGGAATGGAAATGATGGATGACGAAATGGAAATGGAAATGGAAATGATGGATGAGGATATGGAAATGGAGATGGAAATGGAAATGGAAATGGAGGAAGAGGGTGAAGGCGGAATAGAAATGCGAGGACTCGGAATCGGTGGGGCGCCTTAAAATCTTACGACATCCTCAGATTGCTAAAACTTCGTCTTGATGCGACAGCTAATCAAATGAGTACGCGATCTATCGCCTCTCACCCCAAAGCACCTTCAACAGCGGACTACACGAAAGCGACAAACTTGAACGCATCATCCAGCCCCAAAATCTGCATTGTCGGTGGTGGATTATCCGGACTCGCGACCGCAATCAAACTTCAAAACCTCCTCCCAAATGCGGCAATTACTCTCTACGAAGCTGCTCCCCGCGTGGGCGGAGTGATTCACACCGAAAAGTGTGGGAATTTCTTGGTCGACCACGGCGCGGACATGTTCGCAACTAACCCACCGCACGCAATGAAATTGTGTGAAGAACTCGGAGTCACCGAACGTCTCTGTGAACCATCGATGGAAGGGCGCGGAGCCAAAATCGTATGCAAGGGCGAACTGGTGCCACTTCCCGAAGGTTTTGTGCTGATGCGTGCAACACAGCTCATTCCAATGTTACAAACACCTCTTCTTTCTGTACTCGGAAAACTAAGATTCCTTTTTGAGCGTTGGATTCCAAGAAAGAAGAAAAATCTTGACGCTTTTGATGACGAATCCATCAGTAGTTTTGTCACACGTCGGATGGGTCGGGAAATGCTTGATCGCTTGGTGGCACCGTTAACTGCTGGTATCTATACGGCGGATGTCAGTAAGTTAAGCATGCTCGCCACGATGGCTCCAATTGCCAAAATGGAGTCTGAATATGGATCTCTTGCAAAGGCCACATCAGCGCGTCGCAAACGAGGGCAAGACTCCGTAGAACGCAACAGTGCGGGGGCGCGTTACAGCCAATTCCGAGCTTTTAAAGGAGGAATGATCGACCTCATCAATGCGATAGTTGCAAGCCTGTCTGAAGGATCCATCAACCTCGAGACAGAAGTTAAAAGCATTCAACCCAAAACGGGAGGTGGCTGGGAAATCTCACTAGCTGATCAAGTGGTTCCATACGATGAAGTGATTCTTGCAACACCTCCACACATTACCGCAAAACTTCTAGCTGATCACGATTCAAATGCAGCTGAATTGATGGGAAGAATTGAAGCGTCCTCAGCAGCAATTGTGATCCTCGGAGTTCATCGATCACAAATTAAAGCGCCGGCAAATTGCTTTGGGTTTGTAGTCCCACTCAATGAAAAACGTCAGATCCTCGCTTGCAGTTTCGCGAGTACAAAATTTGCTGGACGAGCCCCCGAGGATCAGACCTTAATCCGAGTTTTTGTGGGTGGTGCAATGCAGCCCGAACTGCTTGAAAAATCAGACGAAGCCCTGATTGAACTCACGCGTCAAGAATTATCTGAATTAATTGGGCTGGAGGGGGAACCAGAACTAAAACAGGTCGTGCGATGGAATGACGCGATGCCTCAATATCACGTTGGTCATTTGGAGCGAGTGAAATTGCTCGAAGCCCGAATCGAAAAAATTGAAGGATTATCCATCGTATCCAATGCCCTTCACGGTGTCGGCATTTCGCCGCTGATTGGCCAAGCTGAGGATGTGGCGAGCAGCATAGCGAAACGCTACAGCGATTCAAGCAACTCGTCTCGCTGAAAGAGAGCCGGTTTCTGCTGCGCCCCGAATGACAACGGAACGGTCCGTCAGTGGAAATCGAATCCGACTCAAAGCGTTTTGTAAAGCAGCACCGTCGCGAAAACGCTTACTCGGATTGGGATCGATCGCCTTGCGAATCAATGAAACAAGGTCCTGTGAAACTCCTCTTCGAAGCCGATTGAACCCGGGAAACGTTTCAAATGGATACTCTGGAGTCTCTCCAGAGAGCATTCGGTAAATGACAAGTCCCAGTGAAAAAACATCACTTCGATAGCCAGGTTTTCCCATTGCCTGCTCGGGTGCCATGTAACCAACTGTGCCACTGGCGGAAACATCGTGGCCACCTCGTTCAATCCGAGCTAAACCAAAATCGCTTAATCGAATCGTCTGATCAGGAAAAAGTACAAAATTTTCCGGCTTGATGTCGCGATGGAGGATTGATTGTTGATGGGCATAAGAAAGGGCACCGACCATCTGAACGATATAGTGAATCGCGGTCGAACGCGACATTCTTCGGGTCATTCGATCCTCGAGAGTTTCCTCACCCAGAGGAAAAATCATCACAAAATGCCCATCAATGAACCTCGCATCCTGCAGAGGTAAGATTCCAGGGTGATTCAAACGCGCCACGATCCTGACCTCTCGCTTGAGGTCCTCGAGGTGTGCGGCTTGAATATCCGACGAAAGTTCGGGGATTTTCAGGGCAACATTCCGGTCTAAAACGAGATCTCGGGCCCCGTAGACGGTTGCGAAACCACCCTCGCCCATGCGTTTCGTCAGACGATATTTGTCTAGACGAGTACCCAAACGCAGCGTTCTGGGCTCTTCTGAAGTTCCACGTAATATTTTTAGGGAGGCTGCCACTGACGACTCTTCTGCAGAAAAACGAGAGTATGGATCAGACGGAAATGAGCCTGTCACCGGAGTCACAAAACAACTCCGAGCGGTTCACTCTCGCGGTTTCACCATCCAACGAAACGAGACGATTGCAGCCTCGCTCTTTCTAGATCGTCACAATCAGCATAAGACCTAAGTTTTTCCGACCCCTATTTTATGGTGATCCGGTCACCGAATCACCAACAGGCATGACAAAGAAGATGCTCACCCATTTTCTGAGCAAATCGATCCCCAAAAATCATGCCCAGCATCCATGCATCATCAATTGTGTGTCCGGGGACTGTAATTTGCTACGAGTGCTTCAATCCCTCCAGCGGTCAATCACTCAGACGGCGAAACGTCAGCAATCGCATCTCGAATTCGTCTTTTTCCGCAGCACCCAAAACTTTGAGCTCCAATGAACCGCCTCCAGCTGGCAGCGCGATCTCTCCCAATTTCATCGCTGCCCATCGCCTCACATACCCCTCCTGCCTCGGCACACGATCCTCCTCCAATCCGAGAAGGGGGACATCATTGGATTCCATGATTTTTGCCCTCAGCGACCGGTCTTGAAAAACTAAATCAATCTCACTGCCAACACCGCTATCTTTGCAGGCGAAATACATTTCGACCTCAAATTTCCCTGCCTCTAACACCTCAACCTCCCAGCTGATTCGATCCTCAGTTGAACGGGTCCAGTTCCTCATTGAGGTGGCATTTGGAAATCGGTTGCTGCGCTGAACCTCACCGTGAGGTACGGCATCACGTGCTGGAAGCTGCGTAACTATTTCATCAGCATGACCTAAGGTGATCGACCGTGATTCAGGTGGCAATAAATTGCTTGACCGAGTGTTCTCCAGCCAATCCTGCAACGCATTTTGTAGTTTCTTCGCCACTTCGGGTCTTTTGACTGCCAAATCATTGGTTTCCCCTGGATCCTCCCGAAGGTCGTACAACTGCCCATCCAATTGCAATCGATACCGATCGGTTCGCACGCTTGCTCGCTGCTTCCAAGAACTGAATAACATTCGATCAGCTGTTTGCATGTTGGTATCCATGAGAACCTTTGCCAAAGAGATACCGTCGAGGGTTTTCTTTGGCTGGTAATTAATGGATGCGAAATCAGCCAGAGTCGGTAGCAGGTCAATCGCACCACCTACTTGCTTCACCACCGCGCCAGCTTTGATCTTTCGAGGGTAACGAATGAAACAGGGAACTCTCAGGCCCCCCTCGTGCGTTGAACCCTTCCTTCCACGCATTCCACCGTTGTATCGAGAGCCATTGGGTCCATTATCGGAAAAATAGATCACAATCGTGTCTTGAGCTAATTGAAGATCACTGAGGCACTGAAGAACCCTACCAACATTTTCATCAATATTTTGTGTCATCGCTAACGCAGCACGAGTATGAAGTTCCTTCTCGGAGCGAGCGTTAGACTTTGCGGGATCAGGAAGGATTTCCTTGTCTTTGAATTCATTCCAATTCTGATCAGGAACCTGCATCGGGGAGTGCGGCGTATTGTAGGGCAAATAAACCAAAAACGGTTTCGTCTGATTCCGCTTGATGAACTGGATGGCTTGAGTTGTGAGATCATCAATGATGAACCCCTCACCCCGAGTCATTTCACCATTACGCTCCAACATCGGCGAAAAATAATGGCCCCAATGACCACTACAGAAGCCGTAAAAATCATCGAACCCTCGAGCATTCGGATGGTAGGGATACTGCATGCCACTATGCCACTTTCCAAAAGCAGCTGTGGAATATCCTGCCTGACGAAATACTTCCGCGATTGTTTCCTCGTCGGAATTGAATCTTTCTCCACCTGTTGAAGTGCTGTAGACACCCATGCGGGTGTGATAGCGACCGGTAAGAAATTCCGCGCGAGTCGGAGAACAAACCGCGCAAACATAAAAATGTTCAATGGTTGCACCATCCTTGGCCAATGAATCGATAGATGGCGTTTGGATGTTTGGATTTCCGTTTGCGCTAAGGTCGCCCCACCCCTGATCGTCGGCGAGAAAGACGACGACATTTGGTGATGAGTCGGCAAAAGCGTCCCTCAATTGAGTTGCAATCAAGAACGTTGAAATAACAACAAGCAGCTGGTAACGCTTGTTCGGTCGCCTGAACAACATGAATACTAACTTGGAATGGGAGATATTTAGACAAGGTCAATTAGAAGACCTCAACAGCAAGAAACTAATCAAAATTGTATCATTCTGCGTGGTTTGGGAGGTAAAAATCAAGCGTCCCACTTGGCAAGAGCCTCAGAATATTTTCGAAGTTGCTTTTTATACTTCTCAAGAACCATTAGACCGGTGAGTAATAGAATACCAGTGGTAATTCCAAATACCCACCACGGCCAAGAAGATCCCAAGGACCGATTAGCATGCCAGACCATGCTCATTGTCCCGAGAAAGATAAAGCATGCCCCCAAGAACAAGAACGCTCGCACTCTTAAGATCACTCCTGCAAGCATACCAACAAGGGACAGCAAAATAAGAAAGATCGGACCCATGATGCTCTCACCAATTTCCTGAATCAACATATCCGCTGTACTACTGATATAAATGGTTAACATCGCCGCATAACGGATAAATGCTACCGTCTGCTTATCGATGCTATCGCGATAAATCCCCACTGCGAAAAGCACACAGAATGCAGGAGGAATCAGCCACAACTGTGGATGTTCAACGAATGCCCACCCCGGTGTCTGCGTTAGAAGGAACCACCAAGCCACATTCCCCAATCCAATGGAAATCACCCTGCTTCCTGAGTGTTTCCATAAGTAACTGACAACCCCGTAATAAATGGCTCCGATCAAAAGCAACACGTCATACCGAATGACGTTTCCGGACGAGAAAACCCCATCAATCCACTGATGGGAAGTCATCCAAAAACCGATCAACGGGATAATTGGCAAAAGAAAAGCCGTCCTCTGGAATACTCGGAGCAAGACATCGTCACCAATCCTTCTTGCAATTTCTGTCACACCTACACTCAAAAACGCAACGCCCATCACGAAGTAATACCATTTCTCTCGCAGCTCGGTGTACACCCAATCGGGTCGACAAAGACAGAGGTGAACCCAGATGCATCCAACCAGTGCCTGAGCGCCATAAATAGCTATCTCTCTTTGGGAATCCGTTAATGGCAAACGATTCTTAAATGAGAAGGTTGGTCCCGTAATGATGCCGATCACCGCAGACAATACGGCCAAGGCACCAAGCACCAAAGCAACGAAGACAATCTCAATTGATGAAACACCCTCTAAACCCGTATCGGTCCTCGCCATCATTTCCAAGGAGAACATGACGCCGAGCGAGAGGACGGAAGTACAGGTAACGATTCCTGCACACCAACGCAACGACGCATTCCAAACCTCCGCTTTGGACCCTAATAACTTTGGCAAGACAAAAATCGTAGCCGGCAGTAACAAGACCGATACCACTAACCAACGCATCGAGCCCTTGAGCACGGAAAGTGACTGGATATCAAGATCAAAACTAATCCACAGAGCAACGACAGAAAGCATTGTTGCAACCGTCAGCTTTCGGAGTGATTCTCGATTAAGAATCCCTGCACACTGAGCCATCGCCCATCCACATACCGCTAAACTTGCAATCAATAACCGAGAGACCGGCAAATCGGACCCTTCAGCCATAACGAAGAAAACGCTTAAAACACTTCCCAAAGCGATCAAGCAAACCATCGTAAGCAGCGCACGAACTGATGCGTGAATCGTCTCGATTGCAGCATCTGTTCCATTTGCAATCATGCGAGCAAGAGGCACGCACCAATGGGAAAGCATCGCATTTAAGATTGAAGCAGTCGTTGCAATCAGAACCAATCGCTCTATTGAATCAGGTTGCCAATAACGACTGATCGACACTGCAGCAAAGGCAACGACAACCGTCAGTTGATAGTAACTGAAAAACCAACTCACGTCTTTTCTAGGACGAAGAATAACAGAGAAGGTGACAACACCGTAGGAAATCCATTTTAGCAAATGAAGGAGTGAGTAACCCGATTCCATCATCGAAGGAGTGCCCATGTATCGACCTCCAATCGATCCGACTAATTCCACGGTCGCAAGAATCCCCAGAGTGACGAGAGCACTGGCATGGGGCACTGGAAGCGGTCGTGCCAAAGTCTGCACGTCTTTTTTCTGACCAACAGTTAAAGGCAGGTGCCAAGCTATCAGCCAACCCACCGTCCATATGGCGTAGACTCCCGCAATCGCTTCCGTGGTTTGCATGGGTAACCAAATCTCGCAAATCAAGGCTGTGCCCGAGATAAAAACCCACCAACTGAGCGTCCGACCAAGCGTCACTCCGACAACCGTTTCAACGGTTCTAGAAAGCTGACGGATCAAGAGACCGGACAGCACCACCGAAGCCAATGACAAGATGCCAAAAGTCAATTCTTGTCGATACATCAAGAACCAAATCAGGGGTGTTAGTAAAGAAACCCCGACAATATGGACGCGACTGAGTAAATCCACACTTGTTCGATTTCGCAGAAAGGCCAGAGCGGCAGTAATTACCCATACCAATGCGACACAGATTCGCTGCATCTCTTCATTAACAACGAGCGCCGAATTGACACCCAAAATCGTTACTAGTAACCAAGCTATTTGACCCGCCAACAAAGACACGCCAATCGGCCACGAGGTAATCAATTTTTCTTTTGAAGGGATCCATCGGGATAAAACAGCATGTCCTTTACCCGTGACCAGAATCATGGATGACAAAAGGGAGATAAGAAACCCTTCGCTGCCAGCATAAAAACCAGGAAACCCAACAAAAACACACAGAGTTGTCGCAATCGATGTACCCACACCGACCGCGATACCAAAACTCAATGCTCCGACGACTAGAGAATCCGCACGCTCATCACTGGAATCGCTATGCTCACCCTCGTTAAGGGCGTACGTCATGCCCCAGATGATGCTGGCGATCCCGACCGCCTGAACATACGCCAGCATTTGCGGATCGCCCATAAAGGGCAAAGCAATAACGAAGCAACAGCAAAACAACAGCAGCGAGAGCAATCTTGCTAATAGTTTTGGGAAGCCTGAGGAACCAAGTCTAAACCACAAGGACCCAAGCAAGCTCCATGCGAAAACGATCACCGATGTAAACACGAACGGCTCTCGGCCATTCGTAATCTGCAAAACCCAATCGATCGCAAGAAAACGCGCGGACAGCACCCCAAGACAAAGCAGAGCGATAATCTCGATACCGTTTCGAAAAGGCACACTCCATTGATGGTCGCGGGACCTGAAAAAGAAATAATGAATACCGCTCAGCAGTAGAAGCGACACCGATACAACGGAGGCCAAGTAAAGTCGGCCTTGTTCGGGCGTCAAGAATTGAGCGCAAACGAGACTACTTGAGCAAACTGCAAATAAGAAACTGGTGGTGATAAAATACTGCTGCCGCCAGATTGAATGATTGGTGTAACGTTTAATCAGAAGATTTAAACTCAACAAGCACGCTACCGTCAGAAAACCCTGCCAAACTGCAGGCGGTTCTGGCACCACCATTTCCAGAGATATCAAGGTTTGTGTGATTCCGGTAAAGATCCCGAAATACCCAAAAATAATCGAAATGCCAAGTAGGCACACCTCCGTCAACACTGCCCTCTCTGACTGATTAACGGTCAACGCATTCCAGAAGTTTGGATCGTTATTAACGGATCGGACCTTCGACCCAGTCTCTTCAACATCGGATACTGAAGCATCGTAAGCCAGCCAGCGAGATGAAAACGCGATCATCTCGCGTATCATCACCCAGACACCAACAAGAGACAGACACGGTATTGCAAATAGCCAGTGAACCGAACCAGAAATCCAGTGCTCGACTGCGAAGAAGTTCAGTGGGACTTTCAAGTAAACAACCACAGCCGCACACAAAATTGAAATCACTTGTGCGAACACGAGTCGACTCAATGCATGAGAGTGCAGGGCAGACAGGAGCATCAAAGTCGTTGCAGACAATAAGACTGCAACGACTTGGAAATCACCCAAAAACATTCGGGATATGCCGCATAGCGTTACAAGACAGACGACACCATCAACAGCCAGAATCCGAGTGGAATGCTTGATCGATAATGATTTCTTTGTCGCCTTAGTTTGAACATATTCGCTGATTTTTTCCGCAGCTAAAACACTAAATCCCGTGCACAATAATGCCCACGTAAATGGTGTAATTGCAGAAAGAGCAAACCAATTTTCAGGCTTGAAAATCGACAGCCAAAATAAACCTATGGCAGGTAAAGAAGCCAAGACCAAATTTGCTTCTTTTAGACGCTGCGTACACGAACCGGCGATAATGCCTACCATCGTTATGCCTAGGACAACAGATAAGCCCCACCAAGGGAACGAGCCCAAGAAACTTGCTGGCAGCAAGACCAGAGAACACGCGATGAGAAGTGACAGTGCTAGCCATGCGATTAAGGAGCGAGTGATCCAAAGACGACGGTCACGACTCTGATCCGCTGATAACCACAGGGAAAGAATCCCTGAAACTCCAATCGTTACAAGGAAAGCCTCCGCTGATAAGAACCGAATCCATAATGAATCTGAGCCTGAAGTTTCAAATAATGTCCAGTCTTCAGCGGTGAGTATTGACGTTACCCCAAGAGGTATTGCGATCAAACAACTCCACTCTGGCTGAGAGGATCGGATGGTTACCCACACTAAACTGACGGTAAGAACAGTGGCCCAAATCCATAACCAACTAGAAGAAACAGCCGCAGGAACCAGTATCAAAAAAGAAGGAACTGTCAGAATGACCAAGCCATTTAATCCGAAAAAGGAGAAGGTCTCCTTCACAGATCGTTTTCTCAAATCGCCGGCGACCGCGGCATACCCAATTAATGCTGGGATCAAACCTACAGCCAAAGGTAGATACTTAACCCCATCGATTATCCTTAGGGAGAATACAAAATAGGTTCCCAAAACACCGCACGCATATAATCCGAATCCCAAAAACAAGACATGAATTCGAGATAGCGAAGGGCCCAATCGCTTTGAATGCCTCCCACAGGAGTTAACAATAAAATCCGCAGTAAAGCCGATTGAAAGAGAAGCCAAGAGAATCAACCATCCCGCATTACTCTCAAAGTTTGTGACCGAAACTTTTATGAATGGCAATAATGCAATGGGAATTGCGTACGCAAATGTCAGCACCTTTCCATAAGCACGACGCGTTAACGCTTTAATACTCTCGTAAGCCAGGCGGCCATAGAGAATTGATGCAACCGCAATAAACACGAGCGTGAGCGGATCACTCGTAGAAAGCAAATCACTTTCCTTCCGCACCGCAGCAATACCCGCCAAAACACTCAGCGGTATCAATAAGGTCGAAATAACAAGGACTGCTCGACTGGTATGACGCAACCGCCAACGCTTGAGCGTATAAAGACCTGTTGCAGTTATCGCAGCATTAGCTACTAAGAAAATGACAGAGGGTATGAGTGGATGCGTGGAGACCAAAGGGTTCCATAGGGTTCGAACCAAGCCAATTGAGCAGACAACAATCAAAATCCCTGCAACAATTTCCCCCCAACGAATATTGTGGGTGGATAAGAATGCTTGAATCACCTCGCTTCTGGATAGCGCGGGAGCCTTGTTTTTTTCACTAATGCCTGTTCGTCTTTTTTGGTCATCATCAGGTACAGTGGGTACTATCTGCTCTGCGAGAGGATCAATAGCCTCTTCAACAAGAACGGCGTCCACGATCTCGGATGATTCCCCGGGTGACGCTGCTGTATCTGTCGTGACTGCTGGTGGTATCGGTTGCTTATCGGATAGCTCATCACCAGCCTGAATGCTTTCCCTTATTCTCTCGCCGGTAACGGTTTGCTGTGCCTCGCTGGAACCGGGTCGCTGTACCTCCTGATTTTGGATCGATGCAAGGGGAGCGTCAGAGGAAGGCTCTACTGTTTTCGGTCCAAACGGATCAATCTCCTCCTGGCTCTCAGCGTTGACAATTTTTTGCGGCTTGCCGTAGTACTGGGCATCTCGTAACGCCACAATTAATTCAGTTCTCTGACTCTCACTGAGATGGCCTTGTTCCGAAAGATGCCGAACGACTTTTCGAGTACTATCAAATTCTGAAGAGGATGGCTTCCCTCCTTTGGATACGTTCGAAGGCTCATCACCCCGCTCAACAATCGCTCGGACAAAAACGGAAGTAATCACCCACGAGGCGTGGCCCACCAATGTCACAATAAGCCAAACAAAGAACAGAATGAAAAAGACTTCCATCAAACTCACTCCGTTCAGAAAGAGCTAAAAGCACAACTCGGGGAAAACACCTAGACTCTTGAATCAGACCACTTGATTACTCCCGGAACAACTGACAATCCATTTCTAAGAATCCGTTCGAGCATCTTCAATAAAAATGCATCCAATCTTATGGTCAGTCATCCGGCATTGTTGGCTTGGAGCCCATAGGTCAACAAATCTTTCAAGATTTCTGTCAAATCCAGAAAAGAATTGCAAAAAAACCATCGGGCAGTAATCCATATACTAAATACTTGAGTTGACCGAAGCGAACAGAAAGCAACCTCGTACACCGGTAATTCCAAATTGACCGATCTCAATTTGCCCGACGACGCGTCACTTGAAACCATAATGGCGCATTACATTGAACGTATTGAACGTGGTGAGGACGCTGACCCTCACCCATATCTAAAACGTTTTCCCAACCACACAGACGAGCTGAAGACATTCTTTAGAAATCACCACTGGCTTGATGAAAGCGAACCCGAAACATCATCCTTGGTTGGAAAATCCATTGGACCCTATGAAATTGAGTCAGAATTAGCTCGGGGCGGGATGGGAGTTGTTTACCGTGCAAAACAGAAGGGACTTGATCGGTCTGTGGCACTAAAGCTGATCAGCAGTGGACAATTGGCTGGATCAGAAGAACGTCAACGATTCCGAATCGAAGCAGAGGCGACAGCTGGACTGCAGCACCCTTGCATCATTCCGATCTACGAGGTGGGTGCTTGGGAGGGCAATGAATATTTTTCTATGCCTTTAATCGAAGGCAAAACGCTTCAGAGTCATGTTAGTGGTGAGACCCTGAATGAGGAACAAATTGCAAATATCATTTTACAAATCACCGAAGCAGTTGCTTACGCCCACAGTGTTGGAATTATTCATCGCGATTTGAAGCCAGATAATATCCTGATCAACCAAGATGGCCACCCGCTGCTCACTGACTTTGGACTGGCAAAATGGCATCGTGAAGGAACGACACTCACTCGCACGGGCCAAGTTTTGGGTACACCTCATTACATGAGTCCAGAGCAGGCCAGCGGAGTGACTGATCCGACAATCTCCACTGATATCTACTCGCTCGGTGCCATTCTCTACGCCTTGCTGACAGGGTCACCACCTCATCCTGGTGAGAACATGGCTGAGGTGCTGCGCAGCGTTCTGCAAGATGAGCCGCGCCGCCCTCGATCGATACGCAAAGAGATCTGCCCTGAACTTGAAAAAATCTGCTTAAAAGCGATGAACCATGACCCAAAAGATCGATACGCATCAGCAGATGTATTGGCAAATGACCTTCATCGCTACATCAACGGTGATCAGACACTTGCTTCGAATGACGGCATTATGGATCGTGTTGCAAGAGAACTACGACGCGATCAACACCAACAACATTTCAAAAAATGGGGCACTTCATTAATCGCGATTGGAGCAATCGTGTTGGTAAGTCATCTCGGGATCTTCCTGCTTAATAAAGTGGAGTATCCCTCGTTACTTTCCTTTTGGCTTCCAAGAGCAATCATGTTACTGCTCATCACTGCAGTCATCTTGTACTCTCGCGGCGGCTCTCTCCTACCACGAAGCGCAGCCGAGAGACCCGTTTACTCAATTTGGATCGCTTACTTTTTAACACTGGCAACTCTCAATCTTCTGGCAGAGTTAAGTGGGAATAATGACTACGAAATGTTTATCGTCGCTTCTGCATTGAGTGGTTTCGGTTTCATCGCAATGTCAGGTCATATTTGGGGTGGATCAGCGTTGTACGGTGTAACTTTTCTTGTCGTTGCTGTCATCTCATATTTCACACCCACCTACAGTCCGCTCTGGCTTGGCTTAACTTGGTTTGCGACCATGACATCGCTAGCAGTGCATTACAATCGTCGAGACTCAAAAGTCTCAGCGTCTTCAAATAGTCATTTAGATTGATCAACCGCCGTCAAAATTGGTTATCTCACTTTTTCAAAGGGGGTTTTCCCACCCCTCGGACCCATTTTCCCGGGTAAATATGAAAGAAAGGCTCGCTCTCATTGCATTCAGCGAGGAATTTGGCGCAACTTAGTAATCGAATCGTTGATGAAACACCTGCGATCTACGTCTACAATGGGGCCGGGCGTTTACAAGATTGAAGGGCCGCTTCATCTATTTTTCCATCAAGCTCGTTGAGTGTATCGTTCTATGAAAAATCTTAACTCATTAAATCGTCGTCACTTTATTGAGAGCACCGCAGTTGCTGCCGTCGCCGCATCATCCGTTGCAAGTGCTCAACCTACATTCAATAAAACGCCGGAAACCCTCGTTGGTGAATTGTACGAGAGTCTAAAACCAAAACAAAAAAGTCAAATCTGCTTTGACTGGAACCATCAAGATCCCAAACGTGGCCTATTACGTACGTTTGTTGCCAACAATTGGAATATTACGAAAGCGGAAATCAATTCTGACTTTTACACAGACTCACAGCGAGCGATCGTCCAAAAGATCTTTGAGGGAATTATTGCTCCAGAATGGCACGAACGCTATTACCAACAACTCGAAGATGATGCTGGTGGTTTTGGCAATGAACAGTCCGTTGCTATTTTTGGCAAACCAGGAGATGGAAAATTTGAGCTGGTCTTAACAGGCCGCCACATGACTCTGCGCTGTGATGGTAACTCTGCAGATCACGTTGCATTTGGAGGTCCAATTTTTTACGGCCATGCTCCGACGTTCAACGAAGATCCAAAGCACACGGATAATGTTTTTTGGAATCAAGCGGTTGAAGCAAACAAGCTCTATGAAATGCTTGATCCATCGCAGCGAAAAGCTTCGCTGGTTGCGAAAACCCCGAGAGAACAGGCGGTCAGTTTCCGTGGCAAGAAAGGTGGACTCACCGGTCTGCCTGTTTCTGAAATGTCATCGGATCAGAAAGAGCACCTTCAGAAGGTGCTTGGCCTCCTCACGGAGATGTATCGAACGAGCGATGGCGAAGAAGCCATGAAATGCTTGAAGATGCAAGGTGGACTTGATCAATGCAACTTGTCTTTCTACCAAGACCAAGACCTCGGCAAAGATGGCGTCTGGGACAACTGGCGTATCGAGGGTCCTTCATTCGTCTGGCATTACCGCGGTGCACCCCACGTCCATGTCTGGGTAAACGTTGCCGACAATGCGGACGTTAAAACGAATAGCTAAGTCGCATACTCTCACCCGGTGATCAGAAACAGCCTCTCTGGGATCACTGGGCACTGGACTCACTGGGCACTGGGCAGAGTAATGCAAACCGTCTGATGATATCCGAAAACGGAGTATTTTTTGCTCCGTTGAGCTCGGCTGCGTTCCAAGCGAGTTTTTTGCGTCTGAGACTCTCGCACGCAACCAATTGACAGGGTGTTCACGCCAAGATGGTAAATCGGCGATATTGATAAAAAGACGACTTCCTCGTGACCCAATAATTTGCCAATTCTTAAAACTAATCGTGAAAACGGTTAGAAACGGCCTTGTATAACGGATATTTTTACAGCATCCTCGAAGAGCAGAAAAACCTTCCTTCTTACTCCTACCGTGTGAGTATTTCAATGCGTGGAACAGTTTATGTTGTCGCGGCCCTTGCCGCAGTTGGAATCATGTTGGTCATTGCCAAAGGACCCACAACGACGGAACAGAACAGCGAAACAGCGGCCTCGACAGTGGCAGCGCCCGCTGGTGCTCTTGAGACACTGACCCTGAGCGTTCCTGAGATGCACTGCGAATTCGCTTGTTTTCCGAAAGTGAAAGAAGCCCTCGAAAGCGTTGACACCGTTCAGGAGGTTCAACTCGCCGATCAAAAAGAGGAGGGCGTTCTGGATAACCGGCAAGTGATTGTCAAATACAAGGAAGGTTTCAATCTTGATGAAGCGTTGGGATTACTCGCTGATGCTGGCTATGGAGAGACAGAGTTAGTCCAGTAATCCGCACCAAGACAATGCTGCAGCAAAAAGATAGTGCAGCGAAGACGGCTTAATGGCGAGGGAGTGAAAACTCTCTCGCTATTTTTAATGCGTGCAATCAATTGCTCCTGCGTGGTTATCTTTCCTAACTTAGTGTCTGGCCTGTTCAGTATGATTCGGCAAGACACAATAAAGGTACCTTCTAATCGTGACAGACGTATTGCATGGGAAGGATCGACAACGATCCACAGGCGTTCTACTCATCGGGCACGGAACCCGAAACCGCAAAGGAACGTCTCAATTCTTCGAGCTATCCGAACAGCTGCAGGGAGTCCTTGAGCAAATACCCGTGCAACCATCCCTCCTAGAGTTCCAGGAACCCAGCATTCTGCAAGGCTGGATGAAGCTCGCTGAGCAAGGAGTTAACCATATTCATGTCTCGCCGTTGCTTTTGTTTGCGGCAGGTCACGCGAAGAAAGACATTCCTGATGCACTCCAAGAATGCCAGCAACTGACACCACATATCACCTACGACCAGTGCAGGCCCTTATCACGCCATGCAAACATGTTAGAGCTAGCGGTTCAACGAGCGTCGGCAGCTCTTAACGAGATTGAAGAGCGACCTGACCAAACCGCTTTGGTCATGGTGGGGCGTGGAAGCTACGACCCATGCGCTTCGGCCGATATGCAGATTCTAAGTAGTTTAGTTGCACATCGATCAAATTACGCGGAAGTGCGAACTGCTTTCTATGCGATGACTGAACCAAAATTACAAGACGTACTTGAATGTTTAGCTCAAGAAGAAGCTTACGCAACAATCGTAGTTCAGCCTCATCTTCTCTTTGAAGGACGGCTCTACCAGGCAATCGTGAAACAAGTTGAAGAAATTGCCTCAACCCACCCCCAACTACAATGGAAAATCACCGATTACCTCGGCCCGAATAAGCTAGTCGCGTTGTCCATTGCAGGAAGAATTCATCAGGCCTGCGAAACCGGTCATTGAAGATCTAAATTAAGATCCACAATGATTCTCTCATCTAATTGAGTTAGCCGAGCCTCAACACCGTGAAACCAGCGAAGTATGGGAGCCTGATAATTGTCCGGTGATTCCTCGGGTGGTTGTTGTGCGTTCCAAGCAGTACTTCTCCAGATAGGTGGATCATCTGAAATCTGCTCATAATCTCCACCGAGTGTGCACTGTACTCTGGCATCCAAAATTTCCTCCACAAAGCTCAGGGCATTCTCTGAAGCAACTGGTAAATTCCGTGAAATCAGTTCTAGATACTTCGCGCCTGCCGAGCTCGACTGACTCGCTCGTTGATACAACTGTTGGTTCACCCAAGACTGTAGCTGACTACCGCCAAGGTCACCTATTCGGATGCGCAACTGGGCCGTGCTACCAGATTCGATCGCAGCGAGATGGGGTAAACTACGATTAAGAATTTCAGGCTGAAATGAAAGAACGCTAAATTGGCCATCGTTATAACGATACAAACCACCCACAATTTTCGTCATTCCGGGCCCAATCTGGCGACCACGGCCCAAGCCCAGGGGCAAGCGATCCAATGCCCCTGGCTGTGGCCAAGCACCAAGGTAGCCAGGAATTTGTCGCAGAGAGAAGTAGGTTCTTAGCACTCCAGAAAAACGACTGGGGTCTGGAGGAACTGTGTCTTTAATCGCTGCAAAAAGATGAGTCGGTGGCCCGATCCAATCGGATGCCACGTGCGCTTGGACACTAACGATATCGTCAGGTGCAAAACGCATAACGGTTCGTGTCGGTGGCCCAAGCTGCTCGGCGATCTCTCCATACTTGCCGGGATCCCATGGAGCAACTTCGGCGTGAATAGCGATTTGCTCCTTCGCTAGTCCATTATCAAGCTTTTTACGCTGAACCCCGACCATGATCGGATCAAAATTTGCGAAACGCTCTGAGTAGCTATCGGCGATACCCTGATACCAAGAAGCTTCATCTTCAGTCACTGCTATAAGGTCAACATCGCTAATAGGCAAAAATGTGCCACGAGAACCCCTGAGCGAATCGATGACTCGGTCACCGACCTCGAAAACACCGCTCCCATCAAAACGATTACCAAAACTCGGAGGTAATAACCGTCTTTGAACCAACTCCTCGATGCTAACCAAGTCACGTTTCTTGTTGATGGGTTCAAGGGGTTCTTGATCAGACAATCGTGAGCGATGATCGAGCGTGGTAAGCAACCTAGCTAATTGCACCATGACGAGATCGGCCTTCGCAAACAAACGACGCCGTAATTCAATCATGTATCTTGGAGAAACAAGTTCCTGAAACATTCTTGGGGAAAAATAAGCAAAAACAGTATCCTCTCGCGACAATGGCATATACCGCCGCGCCATCCGAAAAGACGCTGTTGATGCTAAAGATTCCCCTGTGCTTCCCACCTCAAAAAAACGCTCCATGAGATGCTGACTATTGGTCACCAACAAGTAGTTTCCATCCACTACCAGAAATGATCGAACGCGATGATCGGGGCTACCAAGGTAAGATACGACTCTCCCGGAAACTTCAACCTCTTGCAGAGCAACCTCTTCTTCCTTTTCTGCAATTTTTCGGCGTTCCGCTTGAAACGACGCTTTGAGCAAACCTGGGTTTGCAGACTGAAAAAGGACACCCAAGCTCGCTCCGTCATTGAGATACAAATCTCGCCCAATCAAAGCTTGATCCTGCACCAGAGTTCCACCTAAAACCCTTGATAGTTGAGTCATCCGAAATGCTAATTGCTTCTCCACCTTTCCTGACACATTCCGCTCAACGCCTCGCAGAGTCACCAATTTTGAAATATCACCACCATTAGCCTCCGACAAATCCTTAAACCACAGATAATTGCTAAACGCTCCGTAACGAATGTAAAAACATTCGGGCGGCACGCGACTGGCAATGGGCTCAACCGGATGATCCCCTGCAACTTCTTTCGGCAGTTTTAAAGGATCCCATATCGGTGGATCCGGTAAATCGATGCCTGCGACATTTGAATGATCTTGCGCTCCGGCGACCGCAATTCGAAAAAGTGTTTCACTTGCCTCTTCGGCACCACCAATCAATTTGAGATTATCAATGAGTTGATCTTCCACCTTTTGTGGCTCCAGAAACCACGGCGGCAAAGGCATTTGGTTTTGTCTCGCGAGTGTCGCCAGGAGATAGCTCTCAACGGTGGTTGGATAATCTGCAACTTCAATCTGTGCACGAATTCCCTCGACATAGCCCTCCCACCACAACGCCATCAGTTCTTGATGCAACTGTTTATCTTTCGATGGCACCAACTCGATACTGCCCCAGTCCTTTTTTTGATCGTACACATTGGCACGAAGACGCTCGTCACCATAGAACAGGAATAGAACTCGCCTGGACACCGTCTGGTAGCGTGTCGATTCGTCCCCTGAAAGCTCTTTAAACAACTCACCAACCCGTTCCAGCAAACGACCACCGCCAGCCTCTGGTAGCTGTCTCTGTGAGGGGGGCGCAACTTCCATGATGAGGTCGTTCGGAGCTGAAAACAAAGGCCTTGGACCAAAAGGCTCATCTTCGATCGGCTTAATTAAAAGCGGAGGTTCACTGCGTCCGGAAACGGGATTTTCAATGGGAATCTCCACAATTGCGACCCCGAAGGGGTCACCGAGCACGGCCCTCCCCTTGAGGCTCTGCCCCGTGGCATGTCGCGAATTGAAATGACTCGCGACGAGCAACAAGATGAACAGAATGCGGTAAATCATGGAATAGTGTTGAATTATCGGAGTAAAGAGTGGCCTGATCGACTCAATGATCGTGACTCCCCTCAAGCCAGATTAGTCATCTTCCCCATCATGGTGCTTCTTGGCGAATCGAGACAGAGGAAAATAATAATTCGAGGTCTTAGTTTCTGGATAGAAAGCGTCCGACCGGGGGTCGTCATTCAGCGGGACAGCCCGATAATAGGGGCAGAATTTTTGTGAGTAATGGTCAGCGCAGCCTCCCGAGATTGATATGGTGGGATCTTTGTGCAGATACCGCTCGTAGAGTTGATGTTTGGTAGACACCCTCTTTTGAGGATGCCCGCGGGGCATTTTTTGAGGATGCCCGCGGGGCATTTTCCGTCACTTTTTTCATGATGCACCCTCGATCCAAACTAGATCATTCCCCCTTACCGACCACGGAAAAGCAGTGAATAGTCCATCCCGAAGTGGTGTCTTCCAAGCAGGCGCGGACGAGCGAATGGAGGCTTTCGGCGAAAGCATTAGTTTTGACCAACGCCTCTACCGACACGACATCCGGGGCTCCATTGCCCATGCAGAAATGCTTGCCTCGGTGGGCTTGCTCAGTGAGCAGGAAGCAGACTTGATTACAGAGACACTGCGTGAAATCGAAAAAGAACTCGATGCGAATCACCTTCCAATTCGGTACGAACTGGAAGATATCCACATGCATGTGGAACAAGCGCTGATTGATCGCATTGGAGACACTGGGCGAAAACTTCACACCGCTCGAAGTCGAAATGATCAAGTCAGCACAGATATTCGCATGTGGATTCGCGACGCGATTGATCAGGTGGACGCGAAACTCAAATGCCTTCAGCAGGCTTTCTTGGGTCGCTGCGATAGAGATATCGATGTCATCTTGCCGGCCTACACCCATCTACAACGAGCACAACCTGTCGTCGCATCGCACTACTGGCTTGCTTACATCGAAAAGTTTTCCCGCGACCGTGAACGCCTCAATGATTGCCGGCACCGTGTGAATCAATGCAGCCTTGGAGTCGCTGCGGTTGCGGGCACAACTCTACCGATCAACCGTGATCTCACCGCCGAGAAGCTGGACTTCGAAAGTGTTACCGCAAATAGTCTCGACACAAGCTCTGATCGTGACTTCATGATGGAAACCGCTTTCGTTCTTTCCGTGATCGCATCCCACCTAAGCGGATGGGCAGAGGAGTGGATTTTATGGTCCACGGTGGAATTCAATTTTATCAAACTACCTCAGGCTTTTTGCACCGGCAGCAGCATTATGCCGCAAAAGGTAAATCCGGACGCGCTTGAATTGACCCGAGGAAAATCAGCTCGCGTGATGGGAAACCTGCAAACTCTGATGTTACTTACGAAGAACCTTCCGATGGCATACAACCGGGACCTACAAGAAGACAAGCCACCTTTGTTTGATTCATTTGACACAATTTTCGCGATGCTAGACATTGCAACTCCCATCGTTGAAGGCAGCGAACTCCAGAGGGAAACGATCTCTGCCCGACTTGAAGAAGGCTATCTTGATGCCACGACCTTAATGGAGTGGATGATAAAAAAAGGCATGCCTCAACGTCGAGCACATCATCTTGTGGGTGCAATCGTTGGCGAAGCAATGGAAAGAAAAATTGCGTTGAAGGATCTGCCCATCGCGGTTCTGCAAACCCATGCTCCTGAACTCGATGAAAGCGTCTACGAGTGCCTCGGAACCAAGAATGCCGTTGCGGCTTTCAACAGCTATGGATCCACTGCACCGCAAGAGGTTCAGCAACAAATTGAACGATGGAAATCGAAGTTAGCGAACTAAAAGCTAATTCGTTGGTACGCCCATACACAGATCGAAACAACAATCCAGCAAAGCAGAGCAGTGTAAAAAGTAACGATCAATGACCAAGCGATTCGCTCAACGACACTGAAACGCGGATTAAACCAAAGAAGGGGCAAACCCAGACAGCCTGTCACAGTAAAGAGGATCAACAACACGGTGAAACGGCTTTGCTGGCCAAGACGATCCACCAAGGATGTGTTACCCGCCGGTGGTGATACCAAAATGGCTTCAATGGGTTCATCTTCAGACCGGTCATGATTATTAGACATTGTAATCAACCCGTGAAAGCCAAAACGAATCTGAATCAGGAAATGAAACCGAAGCGATTTGCCGGCGACACTAATCCGTACCGGCAGAATCCTCGGACCGCTCGACATGAATTTGATCGATCAAGTGCGTAAGGTACGAAGATTTGGACGCTTCATACTGAACCCGATCTCCTTCAGTTCGCCGCCAGTGTAACATCTTAACTTCCTCATATTGTAAGGCTGCCTCTGGTGAACGCCTCAGGTAATCTCTAACCGCAAGAGAGGTTCGCCAAAGAACTGATCCAATCTGAGTCAGGAACACTCGATGTGTCGCCTCATTCTGATCATCGAGCAAACGCCTTGGCTTGGTCAGAATCATGGCTTTCTGCGAGGAAATATCGAGATCGGCTGACAGAAAATTCAATCCTTCGATCCGACACGCTGCCTGATCGATTTCGCGGCTACTCTTGACGCCTGCCAATAAATCAATTGTTGGTTGTGAAATCATCCCCGGTATTGCAGTGCCGCCAATATGCTCCACTTCCGATAGCCATCCCTCACAAGCGGAAAGGAGGCTGCTTTTGGTTTGCGAAAACTCCTGTCGCCACTTTGGGTCATAATGCATCAAACGCACCGTTGAGGATCCTTGATTAGTCATGACGCTACCGTGAAAGATGAGTGGATTCGGAGAAGGACAGGTGATTGTTGCTTTAATCTTGTTTTCTTTTAGCACGACTCTCGCTATTGTGCCAAAAATGAATGCATTGGAATCCGTCCGAGAGGAAACCAACGCTGACAGCTACTCCTCCGAACCGTAAATCGTTGCACGTTGTCAACCACGGCTTCGTGTCACCTGGTGCCGAAGAGTGGATTTGAGAAATAATTTCATCCTTACTTCAGATCAATCCGAGGGCTCACTAATCACGCCATTGTTTGTTCCATTTGGCAATTTCACTTCGCATGAGCCTTACGAATGTCGATTGTAAAGATTTTTTTGACGAATACTCAATCTTTGCAATCAACCCCATGAGATCCTTGCAAATCCTTTCGCAAACCAAATATTTCAGAGAACGATTGAAGTCGCTATGATTCGGGTTGAACCGATACAATAGCGATTCGAGAATTCAACGCTCAAAGCAAGACCCGAGTTCGGCCTAACCCTGAAACATCTTCAATGCTGCGGTTTATCCCAAGACTTTTCGCTTCGATGAGTTTAGAGCGAAAGTGCCTACTCTTTTTTGGGTCGGCACTCATGTTCTTGATGTTTGGCGCATTTCTGGTTGTGGAAAAACTAGGGCGGGAGCTTGTAAAAAATACCACCCGCACTCGGGCACGCGACTTCAGTGCTGCAGAAGTTCTTCGCATCCACTCTGATGCAACTTGGGCGAGCGGACAACCAGAAGATCAAATCGAATCCAAACGTGAAACACTCGGCGCGCTTCAAGAAGTATTGCTCGATGACAATTTGGATATTGCAACGGAATACCAGATTCTCGCGTTAGACAACGGCAGCCGCTTCGATCAACTTTCGACTAATTTTTCCACTGATCCTACAGAAATCTTGCTGCTTGAAAAACTTGAGCAAGACTATCGATCTAGATTAGCGGAGCGAATACAAGTGGATCGACCTGATGTCACGCGTCCGCTTGATCTCGCTGAAAATGAACCCATGAGTCAAATCGGACCTAGCCTCGCATCTCCACTTTACTCTGAGGAGGGTCCAATCAATGGGCGATACATCTACTACACGCCTATCTTTTTCACCATCGAATGCATGGCGTGCCACACGTCTCCTGACTCGTTGAGCATTGACCCGAATGAAGATCCTTATCAACTCGCTTCGCAGTTTCCTTTTCGGGTCTTCAAGGTCACCATGCCTTACAAACAGACCCATGACCAGACAACCGCGATTCGCGCAATCGTTGTGGCACTGGGCATGCTAATTGTCGCGGTTACTCTTTTTGTACTGCATGCAATTGTCCGCTATCTCGTCCTCTACCCGATGTACCATTTACGAGACGTGAGTGATGCGATTACTCACGGAAACACTGATTTACGTGCGGCAATTGAAACCGAAGATGAATTTAGAGAATTGGCAGAAGCATTTAACCGAATGTTACGTCACCTTACCGAAACGCAAACACAAATTGAACATGTCAACACCGAACTGGATGCACGGGTGGACCAACTTGCGCAGCTCAATTTGCAGTTGTACGAAGCTAATCGACTTAAAAGTGATTTCTTAGCGAATATGAGCCACGAACTTCGCACACCACTCAATAGCATCATCGGTTTTTCTGAAGTCTTGCAGGGCATTGACTCGCTAACGGAAAAACAACGTCGCTATGCTTCCAATATTCAGAAGAGCGGGCGACTCCTGTTGGAAATGATTAACGACATTCTTGATCTCGCGAAAGTCGAAGCTGGAAAGATGGAGATCAAGTGCAGTGATTTTGATTTAAGACGACTTATCTCAGCTCAATGCGACATGTTGCATTCGCTATCAGAAGACAAGAATATATCACTTTCCTTTGTGATTCCTGATGATCTTCCAAACGCCCGCCAAGATCCCAATAAGCTAGGACAAATTGTTAATAACTTATTGAGTAATGCGATCAAATTCACTCCGGAAGGAGGCATGATCACCGTAATTGTGTCTGATCTGAATAACGGACGTTTTCAATTATTGGTTCGTGACACAGGTGTTGGAATCGCCGAAGAAGATCAATCGATTATTTTCCAAAAGTTCCGCCAAAGCCAGAAAGTTCTGGATGACGAAGGACTGACACGAGAATTTGCAGGAACAGGTCTTGGACTCTCGATTGTCAAAGAAATAGCCATCCTACTTGGAGGCTCCGTTGATTTCGAAAGTGAATTGGGTCGAGGCAGTGCGTTTTGGGTAACCCTACCTTGGCGTTATCAGCCTCACTCGAATCCTGACGACCGAATCTCTTCTAGTTCGGACTCTGAAAATGCCTCTGCTGTATTGTGAGTCGCTCAGATTTCAGCATTCAAATCAGCAATTTGACGAACTCTCCAGCAATCGCGACAATAACCCACCGTAAGGTTCTCCGGTTCTGACATGTGATTACTTTGAATCCATACGATTCCAGATTTCATCGAACCCAACTTGATGCAAGAACCTGCCATATTTCCGAAGATAAACGGAACGTCTTCTTACAAGATTAGTCAGGCGATAAAGAGCCCCAATAATGATGCAGTGTCAATTGAAATTCCTTTTGATTACCACAATCACCGTCCTAGCTGGATTTACCCAGCAGAGTGCAAACGCCGGTGATCGCCCTCCCAACATTATCGTCATCATGGCAGATGATCTCGGCTATGGCGATCTATCATGCTACGGTGCGGAATCCTTAAAAACTCCACACATTGATCAATTGGCGTCAGAGGGTCAACAATTCAGAAGTGGATACTGCAGCGCCTCAACATGCACACCCACTCGCTATTCTTTCCTAACCGGAACCTATGCTTTTAGGAAAAAAGGGACGGGAATCGCGCCACCCAACAGTCCGGCATTGATTCAGCCCGGTACTGCGACCATCGCCTCAATTTTGCGGTCCGCTGGATACAAAACAGCGGTTATTGGTAAATGGCACTTAGGTCTTGGATCCGACGCCCCAGACTGGAATGGCCTTCTCAAACCAGGGCCACTTGAAATTGGTTTTGACCGATGCTTTCTACTGCCAACCACCAATGACAGAGTCCCTCAAGTCTACGTGGAGAACCATCGCGTCTTAAATCTAGATCCCAAAGATCCACTTTGGGTTGGAAAGAAGAAACCAAGCGAGGATCATCCGACTGGTATCACACATCGAAGCACTTTAAAAATGGATTGGTCACACGGACATAATGCGACAATCCATAATGGCATCAGCCGTATAGGTTTTTATACCGGTGGACATGCTGCACGTTTTCGTGACGAAGATCTATCCGATAGATGGGTCGCTGAATCGATTCAATGGATGGAAGAAAATCGCGACAACCCGTTCTTTCTCTTTTTCTCCTCTCATGATTTGCATGTTCCAAGAGTGGTTCACGAGCGTTTTCAGGGAGCTACAACCTTAGGTCCCCGTGGTGATGCAATCGTCGAACTAGATTGGTGTGTCGGTGAAATCACAAAAACGCTGGATCGCCTCAAGCTTTCAGAGAACACCTTGGTCGTTTTCTGTAGTGACAACGGCCCGGTGATGGATGATGGTTATGCCGATGAAGCTATTGAGAAACAGGGTAGTCACCGACCAGCTGGTCCCTATCGTGGAGGCAAATACAATGTCTACGAGGGCGGGACTCGAACCCCTTTTATTACTCGCTGGACCGGGAAAATCCAACCCGGTCATTCAGATGAAATGGTTTGCACCATTGATCTCGCGGCAAGCTGTGCTCAGCTGGCCGGTGCAAACCTACCCAATGATGCCTGCTTAGACAGCTTTAATATCCTGCCAGCTTTGCTAGGCGAGCAAGGCGCGCGTGGACGCGATCACCTTGTACAACAGGATAATGGCCAAGGTGGTAATTACGGATTACGTGTGGGGAACTGGAAATTGCATCGACATGATTCCAAGCGAACAAAAAACAATGAATTAAGACTTCAGAACCGACGGGTAAATCAGTATCAGCTGTATGACCTCAAAGCGGACCCAGCCGAGCAGAAAGATGTCATCAGCGATCACCAAGAGGTCGCTGAACAGCTTAAAAAGCAGCTGAAAGATCTGATCTCAGCCGGCCGAAGCCGCCCAGCCACCGCCAACAAGTAAGTTGTTGGTGGCAAGGGGGTCAACGAAGATTAGGGCGTTAAGCAATTGGCGTCTTACTTGATTTTGAGAAAGCGAATATTCTTGAACTCGGTCCACATTGGTTTCCCAGCGTGTAACTGAAGTGCCAATACCCCCTTGCTGAAAGCTTTCTCTGGGTGCTGATCGTCAAAATCCAGCACAAGGCGGCCATTTAGATAGTGCTGGATATGGCTACCTTTAGCGATGATGATGACATCATTCCAGTCATCGACTTTCATCAGCTCCTTGAAGCCCTCCGCCGTAATCAAATCATCACGCAAAACCTTCTTTCCATCTGCTTTCCAAACCGCTTGCTCACCGACAAGGCAAATCCGCCCGCGTGTACCCTTCTCGTCATAAATGAATGAAGGAACGTTGGGAAAATCTTCTTCGTTGCGAATCTCGTGTTGATATCCACCCACAACCCAAGGGTTTGTCGCTCGCTTCCCCTCAGTAATATGTTTTGAGCGATACTGAATTCCTGAGTTATTGGTTGCACTACAACGAAATGACAATCGCAATTCAAAATCTTTAAGTTCGCCACCTTTCCAGATGAGAAAGGTATTACCCTTTGCCGGGTTATCGGGAGTCGTTTCGCCGTGAATCACACCGTCACGGACCGACCACATTGATTGATCTCCATCCCATCCCTTCAAATTCTCACCATTGAAGATGGCCTTCATTTTAGGTGACTCGGCAGGTGCTTCTTTCGACAACTCCTCTGCAACGCTTACGCTGGCGATCAAAGCAAGTGAGGCCATGGTCAATGTTCGAATCATGTAGCAAACTCCTAGTGGGGGTATGTCGGTTTTCAACAGTTTCAACGACTGGGTCGTAGTATGATCGATCCCTATCAACAACTCAAATAAAAACAGATCGGAACCTTTAATGAACCTGAGGAGCGGAGCAAAAAAATTGTGCACAAGCAGCCATGAATTTGTTTCGCATCAGACAAAAGTTTCCATTCTGATGCCTTACTCATAACGATTACTCAAGCCCTAAAACATCTAAACCCTGTTCGAAAACGACATCGACCGGAATCCCTCGCTGCTCCAGCAAATCTAGCTCGCTAGCCAACTGCTCTCCGATAACGCCTTTACCTCGTACCAGTTCAGCTGCCGCGGCATAGTCACCATCACCCTGTATCGTCAGCAACGCATTTGAAAGTGCTTTGGTAGCATCTCCAAATCGACCTATATTCACCCGATATTTCCCATCATCCTGCCGCTCAAAGGCTCCCAGCTCTTTGAAAAAATTGAATCGAATCATGTTCGCTTTTCCGTGTGCGCTGGATGCGCCAAACCGTACGCTCCGAAAGATCCCAGCCATGAATGTCACATAAAAGTCTTCCAGATCAGCCTGGATCTCTCCTTTTTCATGCAATTGCTGAATCATGAAAAGCCCAAGAATGTCTGCTTTTCCCTCCTCAATCGCCCCAGAGTACTCCTTCAGTGCTTTGCGGACGCTGCCCTGACCATTGATCGTGTTCTTAATGCCGAGTCCATGCGCAACTTCATGAAACATGGTATTACTGAAGAAGGCATCAAATGTGATGTGCTTCCGCTGATCCTCTGCAATCAATTCATCTGCAATCGGCAGCAGTATTTTCTCGAACTTAGCCTCCATTGCATTTTTCAACTGCAACCGCCTCGTTCCCTTTTGCAATTGCACCTCTTCATCATTGGGCAAATTAATTGCAATGGTTTTGGATCCCGAATTGCAATCACCTGCATAATAGATGACATCATATGCATTGAGGTCTGTATCGGTTCCTGGCTTTTCCGATCGATACGCATCAGGAACCGGTAATGCAGCCTGGAGTTCGGGAAGGAACTTGGAATAGCGTGCTAACCTCTGACTCCACGCTTTATCCTTAATCAAGATATAGCACGTATGAGCTGCCTTGTAACCAAATAGCTTATCCTCATACGTTTCAATTGGTCCGATCACAACATCGATCGTATTGTTTTTCATGTCCAGCCAAGCGAAATCACTTGGCTGATAATCATCTGTTAGCAAGGCGTCTGCTCGCAAGCGAAGGTACCGACGCAATCCAGGTTCCTCTGCCAAGTCAGCAGCTTGTTGCAATAATTGCGAAGCAGCTGATACCTCTTCCTTAAACGCTTCACGGTATGGCAAAACCTTTAACACTCCGGCAGGGTCACGCCTCAAGAATGTGTATAAATCGGCTTTTCCAGTCAGATTCGCATTCTCGAATTCCTCACGAGTCATATCTGCTGGATAGAAATTCGCACCTAATGGCTTTGCTCCAAAGCTCTCCAAGAACGGTCGATTTCCATCGAGTCGATCCCACGGGCCGTAGTTAATCATCGTGAACTTTTTTGCGTCAGGATTCTTGATCTGCTGCAGTAGTTTTTCAGGCTCACCATAAGACTCGTACCAAAAACATCGTTCCATGATTTCGGCTGCGCGAACCAGCAGTGGCAACATCTCTTTCTGATTATTGGATAATTGACTGATATCCGTTGTCAATTTCACCGGAACGTACTGCTTAACCTTGTTGCTTAACTCGTCAGCCTGCGCAACAAATAACACCTGCAGTGGAGTATTCAAAAAAAGAAGGACAGGAAAAACGACGAGTCTAAATTGTCTCATGACGTACACCAGAATTTAAAAACAAAGTTAGATCTACCTATCTAACAGAAAAAGACATCAAGCTGCCCAG
>CAXQOB010000202.1:0-8153 GCA_964225475.1 Candidatus Nitrosopumilus sp.
CACGACTCTATCATCATCACTTTTCGAAGATAAGCTCATGCTTAAGTCCTCTATTAGAACCACGCCGAGGGAGCTCCCAACAAATCTCCCATCGATAAGCCCGGCGAAACTTGTAGCGATCTTTACCTCGCTTATTATCGGCATGCCACTCTTCACCAATAATCCTAAAAGTGAAGTACGAGGAGAGTCACGGCCGCCCAATATTATTTACGTCATGGCAGACGACCTAGGTTATGGTGATCTTTCCTGCTACGGACAGAAGATCATTCAGACTCCAAATCTAGACAAAATGGCGGAGGAGGGAATGAGATTCACTGATCATTACGCTGGCCACACAGTCTGTCGACCTTCACGTCTCGTTCTTTGGACCGGAAAACATGTCGGGCATACAAAGTTGATTGGCAATCGATCGAGAAAACTCTCCGGAAGCGAAGAGACGATCGCACAACGACTGCAGCGGTCCGGTTACGCCACGGGAGGAATCGGAAAATGGGCCCTCGGAAACGTTGATATACCGAGCGAAATCAACAACACCGGCCATCCCACGAACAACGGATTTGATTCCTGGTTCGGATACATGAATCAAGGCAATGCGCATAACTTCTACCCTCCGTTTCTCTGGGATAGCAAAACACAGGTCTTCTACCCGGGTAATATCCTCAGCGATCACCCGAACGCCCGGGGTCGAGTTTCGATCAAGCAGACGACCTACTCTCATGATCAAATGACCGATGCAGCATTCCGTTTCATCCAAGACAACCGTCAGTCTCCTTTTCTTCTTCATATGCACTGGACCATCCCCCATGCCAATAACGAAGGTGGGCGAGTCAACGGTGACGGAATGGAAATCCCTGATTACGGGATATTCGCATCCAAAGACTGGCCTAATCCCGAAAAAGGATTCGCGGCGATGATCACTCGGATGGACCGAGACATGGGAAGACTTTTCAAGCTATTGAAAGAGCTGAAAATTGATCAGCACACCGTTGTCTTCTTCACCTCCGATAATGGGCCTCATCAGGAGGGAGGGCACAACCATGAGTTCTTCAACTCCAACGGGCCACTGAAAGGGTTCAAACGATCCATGCATGAGGGTGGAATTCGTGTCCCGATGATTGTTCGTTGGCCAACAAAAGTTCCGGCCGGGACGACCTCCGATCATCCCTCAGCATTTTGGGATTACTTACCAACCGCCTGTGAAATCGCGGGTATCCCGCTGAGCAAACAAAAATCGGATGCTATCGATGGCATTTCCTACCTGCCAACACTTTTGGGAAAACCCGATCAACAACCCCAGCATCGCTACCTATACTGGGCAAGTTCGGAAGGAGAGACCTCCGTCGGTGTGCGCATGAGGGACTGGAAACTAGTCAAGTATCGCCCAAAGAAATCAGCACCCAACACCCCCGCCGAATGGCGACTCTACAACTTGAAAGCAGATGTGGGGGAGAAAGAAAACGTCGCTACTGAGAACCCTAGCATCGTTTCGGAAATCCTAGATCTGATTGAAAACGATGAACTGCTGTAGTTCACCACTTACTCAATCCTGCTTGCAATCGCCATCGGTCTAGATGACGTCGAAAACAAGACACCAATGGATATCCTTGATGGCTTAGACCCCAAATACCGCCCGGGGCTTATTCGAACTTCCCAGCATGCCGATGACCAATGAAAGAACCCGGCTCACGGAACACGACTGGGTACAAACGGTGACTTCACTTGGCCACCTCATCCTTTCCCCAACCTGATCACGACAAGACGGCGACTGGTTTTTAATCTAGAATCTTCAAGAGACCGCAGGCATCGTAGTATGCCCCCAATGGCGACCGCAATATTGCAACACAGAGAAACACCGTGGCGACTCGAGAAGCTCATCACCGCAGCCAACTTGATGTGGAGGCCCCCTCGGTTTCCCCCTGGCTGCAGAAAGGCTTCCATCTCTTTCTCGAAAAGTACTTGGCAAAACAGTTTGATGCAGTCGCAGTGGAAACAAGCTCACTGTCCAACGCAGAGATCATCACAAACCAAGACCACTCTCCCGCCGCTACATCCTCCCCGGTAGTCCAGCATCATCCGCTCCCCTTTATCGTCTATGCAAACCATCCCAGCTGGTGGGATCCGATGATTGCGCACTACCTCAATCGGCAACTATTCCCTGAACATCAGTTCTATGCCCCGATGGATGCAGAGGCGCTTGAACGTTATCAAATCCTGAAAAGGCTCGGATTCTACGGTGTGCAAATGGGGCGACCCGAAGGTGTAAAAAAATACCTGCGAGCGAGCTCAGCAATCACGCAAAGTGGAGCTCACGCAATTTGGATTACACCCGAAGGCAAGTTTACCGATGTCAGGGATTCCTCTGCCGGTTGGATGCCCGGATTGGCCCATCTATGCCAACGACTTGGACACGGCTACGTCATGCCGGTTGCACTCGAATACGTCTTCTGGAATGAGCCTCGTCCGGTCTGCCTCGCGTCGATTGGACCGCCACAATCCATCGACTCACTCATAACTCTCACCAAAGAAGAGTGCAGCAACACGCTGCAGAGCCGCCTGCGCACTACGCAAACAAGGTTAAAAACGTTGGCGATTCAGCGCGACCCGAATCCCTTCACGATTCTGATCAAGGGTCGCTCGGGACCAAAAGGTCTCTACGGCGCGATGAGGAAACTTACCGCCGTTGCTCTCGGAAGGCGTGACCGCCAGCGACACGGAGAGCCACTTCAATGATGCTCACCCTCTGCTGCTTTGGGCTGAGCTTTGCAGCCATTCCGTTGGTTCTGACCCTTGGGAATTTACCTCGGTTTTGCGTCAACCTAAAGACTGGCTCAGGAGAAGGTGATGCGCCGGAGACACTGCCAGGTCGATCGCTCGAAGTATCCGTACTCATTCCGGCTCGCAATGAAGCACGTGGTATCGAAAGCTGTGTGAATCACGCATTGAGCAGCCAAGGTGTTAAAATAGAAATCATCGTTCTCGATGATCACTCCAATGATGGGACAGACCTCATCGTTCAACGCCTATCATCAAAAAACGCCGATGTAAAACTGTTTCGAAGCAAACCATTGGCAGAAGGCTGGAATGGGAAACAACACGCATGCCAGCAGCTATCACAACTAGCTCGCTACGATCAACTGCTGTTCATTGATGCGGATGTACGCTTGAACCCGCGTGGCATCCAATCCCTTCTCGCCTACAAACATTTAAGACGAGTAGATCTCTTGAGCGTTTTCCCAAGGCAAGAGATGCAGACATGGATCGAGAAGTTGATCATTCCGATGATGCATCTCATCCTCCTAGGTTATCTTCCATTCTCGCGAATGCGTCAAACCAACAAGCCGGAGTACGCAGCAGGGTGCGGGCAGCTTTTTTTCACCGACAAGGCTGCCTATCGTGCGGCTGGGGGTCATCAGGCAATCAAAGCTTCGCGACATGATGGTCTAAAACTCCCTCGGACCTATCGCCGAGCTGGATTGACCACGGATGTAATTGACGGAACAACCACTGCCACTTGCAGGATGTACCGAAATTCAGCAGAAGTTTTTCGTGGCGTCCTAAAAAACGCCGACGAGGGTCTGGCGACCCCGAAACTGATTGGAGTTTTTTCGGTACTCCTGTTAGGCAGCTCAGTCCTGCCGGCGGTGCTCCTGGCGATCAGCATCCCCCAAGTTAATCATCTGGTAATTGGACTCTCCACTCTCGCACTTCTGCTATCGCACCTCCCAAGGTTACTACTCACGATTCGTTTCGGACACAGCTACCTTGGCATCCTCTTCCACCTCCCCGCAGTGACACTCTTTGTGGCTCTGCAGTGGATTGCATTAATCGGGCGTTTATTTGGGTTTTCGGTGCAATGGCGAGGTCGATCCTAGACACAACAGGATCGCCACCCACCTGAATTGCCCCTCACATTTCTCGAACCGGAAAACGAAGCTGCAAGTCGTGCCAAGACGCGCGTTCAGCAATCAGCTCGCATTTGATAGCAATGAATTCGGGTGGTCGAATTTGCTCAACTCGGCTAAAAGTGTGTCTCGAAGATGGACTCTCGTGAACGGCACCAAGTTGCTCCGGTTTTTGGGGCACGATCCTTGCGATTAGTCGCTTCGTTTTTTCAATCAGATAACCCATTCCTACTGCCTTTGTCACGGATGACTGGCAATCGATGAACTACTTTGGCCGAGTCCTCAAAATTGCTGCGAAAAAACGCTGGTCGCTAGTAGGCGTCGTGGCGAGTTCGATCGTGATTGCAATGTTATGGGGAGCGAATATCGGAACCCTCTACCCGATGGTCGAAGTCGTATTTCAGGGCGATAGCATTCCTGAGTATGCGAGTCGACGGATTGAAGAATCCGATCAAACCGTCGCTGCGTTAGAGCAGGAACTCAGATTACTCGAGCAACAAATTGAATCCGCAACCAGCCAAGAAAACGATGATTTGCGTATTCAGGCCGAAACGATCGCTGCGAAACGAGATGTCTACGCGAACTCAGTTGACTACCTCCGAAGGTTTCAACCATGGATCAATCGATACGCTCCGGACGGTCCTTACCAAACGTTAGTGATGATCGTTACGCTGCTACTCATTGGTACCGCGATCAAGTTACTCGCATTGATGCTCAACCTACTCCTTGTTCAAAACATTGCGGAGAAAACATCACTCGAATTACGCGCGATGTTTTTCAGGAAGGCACTCAAACTCGATCTGGATTGCTTCGGAGAAAATGGATCAGCGAATCTAACCTCCCGTTTAACAAATGACATTTCGCACGTTGCCGGTGGCCTGAACGTTTTACTTGGAAAGCTCATCCGTGAACCGCTCAAGATGATTACCTGTCTGAGCGGGGCCATTTTTGTCTGCCCAAGACTATTACTGTTGGTGCTGGTGGTCGTACCTGCACTCGGGATAGCCATGGTCAAATTAAGTCATGCAATTCGGCGTGCTAGCCGCAAAGCGATGGAGGAGATGAGTCAGCTGTACGGGATGCTTAATGACGCATTTGCGGGGATCCGCGTGGTCAAAGCGTTCAACACCCAGGGTAAAGAACGGGCTAAATTCCAACGAGGCGCAGAAGCATTTTACCGAAAATCAATGAAGGTCGCCTTTTACAATACATTCGCCCGAAGCAGTAGTGAGCTGTTCGGGATCGGGACCGTCAGCTTGGCGATTCTTGCAGGTGGTTACCTTGTGGTGAACCAAGAAACACACCTACTAGGCATGCAAATGAGCTCCAAGCCTCTGAGCGTGGGTGAAATACTCATGTTCTTCGGTTTCCTTATCGGAGCGTCAGATCCTGCAAGAAAACTCTCTGAAGTTTGGACAAGCCTGCAGCGCGGTGTAGCAGCTGCTGAACGCATCTTTGAAGTCATTGACCAACCCATCAAGGTGACCGAGCCCGACAATCCGGTAACCAGCTCGAGATCAAAGGCGACAATCGAATTCGATAATGTCCACTACCAATACCCCCAAGGACCGAACGTCCTTAGGGGAATCAATCTAAAGATCGAGCACGGTGAGACGATCGCAGTCGTAGGCCCCAATGGCAGTGGAAAAAGTACTCTCATCAGCCTCCTATGCCGGTTCGACGATTCAAAATCGGGTTGCGTGACGCTCAACCAGCTCCCCATCAAGGACATGAGGATACGAGATCTGCGACGCCGAATAGCCTTGGTAACACAACGCACCGTGCTTTTCGACGATACGATCGAAAACAACATCCGATACGGAACACCTGGCGCATCAAGCGATGAAGTCGCACAAGCTGCCAAACTCGCTTTTGCGGATGAATTTATTCAGAAAAAAACCCCCGCGGGTTATCAGACAGCCCTTGGATCCCAAGGCGTTCGGCTATCCGGCGGGCAGATGCAGCGAATCGCTCTAGCGAGAGCCTTTCTTCGAAATCCTGACATTTTGATTCTCGATGAAGCCACCAGCCAAATTGACCTCGAGAGCGAGCAACTGATCCACTCTGCACTGAAGAATTTCTTGGTCGGACGCACAGGCATCATGATCACCCATCGGCCCACCAGTCTTAACATGGCAGATCGAGTGGTCGTGATTGAGGGTGGCGTGGTATCGGACACAGGAGCTCATCAAGAATTAATTCAACGCAACCGTTTTTACCAAAGCCTCTGCGGAAATGAAAATCGACAAGCAGCTTGAGTCTTTCGCACCAGAACTCCCTCATCTAAAGCAAAAACATTAACATCCAATACCAAATCCCGAGCAGCTCGAACCTACGGCGTTCGCTTCTAAAGGGTTACCCAGCACGGCTTGTTTTTTACACCGCTGTGATCGCGCTCCTCATGCACGCATTACTACTGGTTGTTTCCCGAGGCCCGCTGGACACTCTTGCAAGGGAAAGTGGCTTACTTGAAATTTCACAAATTGCAATTCTCCTCTTCGCAGGAATTCTTGCGGGTCTATCCTCCAAGTTAAGTGTGAATTACAGAACAGCAGCTTTTACGCTGAGCGGAATCCTGCTCTGCGCTGCATCACGAGAAGCGGATGATTGGTTCGCAATTCTACTGTTTGATGATGCTTACAAGTGGCTAGTTTGCCTGCCTGTGATCACCATGGTTGGATGGCGATGCTGGGATCATCGAGACACAATCTATAACGAGGTCAGCGATTTCCTTCGAACCCCTTTCGGCTCGATATTCGCATTTGCAATTCTTTTTGTTGGACTCTTCTGCAACCTACTCGACCGGTCAAGTTTCTGGCCAGCGGTTTTGGCAGCTCCAGAGCTTGCCGATCAAAAAACGGTTGTTGAAGAATCAGCAGAACTCTTTGGATATTTAATCATCCTGATCGCAATCAACGAACTACTCATTCACTCTTGGCTTGAAAGAGTTAGCCAGACTCGAAAATCCACCTGTGAACTGCTAACCAGTAACGCGATTCAATTCAAAGCTGGACTAGAGTCACCTCTTGATTTACCAGACCAAAGCATCAAGCATGACAAGCATCCAACCCCAGCAGCACCCGCAGCCGCGCCCACAGCGCCGCCCGAATCGGCGCCGCTTGGTGGTGTGACCATGAGATCTAACGCCACAGGTGAGGACATCACGACATATTAAAGTGCATAAGAGCCGGGAAACTACCCTCCGAAATTGAATGGCTATGACGACTAGAAAAATCGACCCTCATCCGCACCCAGAATTAATTGATGAAACCGCGTTCGTTGCAGAAACTGCAACGGTGATTGGAAACGTCCGCATGGGGCGTGACTCCAGTGTGTGGTTCGGCGCGGTAGTACGTGGTGATTGCGAATCCATTGAGATCGGCGAGGGCGCAAACATCCAAGACCTTTCCGTCCTCCATGCCGACCCCGGATTCCCATGCAAGATTGGAGAGCTTGCAACGGTCGGTCACGCCGCAGTGGTCCACGGCGCAACAGTCGAAGAAGGAGCCTTGATTGGCATCCGGGCCGTTGTCCTAAACGGAGCGGTGATCGGAGCCGGCGCAGTGGTAGGAGCCGGAGCATTAGTGCCTGAACGCTGCGTTATCCCGCCCCGACACCTCGCGGTCGGCGTTCCAGCAAAAGTCGTCCGCGAACTTACCGACGAAGATGTCGAACGATTAATGGCAACTGGCCTCCACTACGTGGAAGCCAGTCGGACGTACCGCAATGTGATGCCAATGGATTAAAAAGCTGAACACACCGACCCTGATTCGAGCAAAACGGTCCAATACCACCAGTCGCCCAAAACACCGCGCTAAAAAGAAGAAAGCGGCTCGAAAACACGAAAATCAGCCCGGTAGTATCGCGATACGCCGCATGCAGAAGAAACGGCCGATCAGCAAGACAGCGAATCTCCATCTTGGGCGGTCATCAGCAGGACACACCCCAGACTGGACAGCTACCCTCTAACCCAGACACCCGTGCTGACATCAAAAACCCCTCTGCGATATCATAGGCGTCCGAGAGCATATGGACGATGCGAGTGACTTCGAAGATTGGCAAGCCTGCACGCATCCCGTAACCAATGTTCAACCAGTAAGATACAGCGACGAGCCCTGAGGATACAGTTCCGAGTTAGGCTCCTGCCTGTCCATGACTCAATCCATTCCCGGCATCTCTACTCGATAATCAAGCGAACGATGAGCCTGAACCTCGAAACAGAACCCCAAACCAGACAATCCTCCGACAGAT
>CAXQOB010000203.1:0-8167 GCA_964225475.1 Candidatus Nitrosopumilus sp.
GCGGTACGTGTTATCGAACCGAGGAGTCAACGAGAACGGATAGCTCGGGCGGTGGAGGGAGAGGTTGACGAGCGTTCGCCTCGCCTGGTCGTGGGTCACCGCCACCTTGCGATTCGCATTCGTACCAGCGTCGATAAGCCTCATCCGCAGCACGTCGCGCATCATTGAGCGTGGCAAGTGCTGAGGCGTATCTTGCCGCTTCGAAGCTACATCCTGATGCTGTATCTGGAAGGCGCGTCGGGTGTATTATCTTGTGTGTGACGTTGGGAGTTGTCGTATTTGTTTTGCTGGCGGCTTCGCCTTTGTGAGGGATGGAAAAATAAGCCGCTATGGAAACCGCGGACAGGATTAAATAACTAGTTTTGTTGTCCCGAAGCTTCGTCAATGTATTTCCGAGCATTTTCAGGTCCTTCATGAAGTAACGTGTTAGCAAGGTTAATGATTTCAGCAGCGTTCGGACCGCCTGTAATTTCCTTCTGATTGCGATGGATTCGTATGCCGCGTATGAAATCGATCTCCTCGTTGCTGAGGGTAATGCCGTCAACGGTAGGTGCAGTGGCAGGGGGGCCGGAGAGGCGATGAATTGCTGCCCAAAGCAATAAGGCGGCAGCGGCCACGCTCACAGAAAGCGCGTATTGAAGTGGTTTTTCTCTGCCGGCCGGTTGCGGTGGTCGGTGCGGAGTGGGAATTGCCTGGTGTGCAAGCTCCTTGCGAACCTGCTTGACCTCGGGCGGTTCGCCGCTGGCAATCAATCGACGTTTCCATTCTCCGAACAGTAGAAAACTCTCGGGACTGTTATGGGGTCCAAAGTAGAAGGCGCGCCGCTTGTAATACTTCTTTGCGTATCCATTGGCGTCCGGTTTGTCCGGGTAGGCCAATTCCGCTGCTTCACTTATCTGGCTCATCGAATAACCCATTGCAGGAATGAAACGAGGGCGCTGATTTCCGAAAACGATCCGTGTCAGTCTTCTAAGTGCTTCCGCTTCCTCACGCAGTCAAACGAGAGTGCCTTGGTTCGTGTCTTCTACGCTCAATGATTTGATTGTCCCCGTCTGACACTCACGCATTAGATCAGATTTGAGTGTGGGTTTCCAATTTTGCAAAAGCAAAGGAGGCATAGCGACTTTCGCTGGAGCAAGCGACTCATTGCGTGCAGCCAAGGAGCCTCGAGGGAAATCTCAATGATTGATCCGTTGGGAGGTAACGCATACCGCATTGCCGTATGCAGTCGTTTCGACCTTTTGGAGGATCCCCGGACTAGGGCTTCAATTTGATTCCATCGCTTCATCAAGCGGCATGTGTAACCACTCGGCAACCTCATCCGCAAGTTTTCGCACTCGCGATTCACGCCAGTTCTGGGTCTCATCCAGTTGTATTTTCCTTCGGCGTTTGGTCAAGAGAAGCGTCGCAGTGCAATACTTTGCGGATCGCGTCTTATTTAAATCACCGAGACCAGTGGGTGCGTCCGAGGGTTTTTGTTTACTCGAGCGAGGCTCGAGGCAGGAGCGTTGTAGCTGTACTGATTTAATCTGCGCTAGCTCAAAATCAATGGGCTTTCCCACATCAATCACCGGTGAGCGAACGAGATAATGACCTTGTCCTGTTCTTCGATCCAAGGTCAAGGTGATACGGCCCAAAAACAGCGACAGGAAACCAATTGCCGCAAATAAGGAGCCAAAGATAAAACCAAAGCCGAGCGGGAGGAGAGGCCAATAGGAATCCAATTCCATCACAGCGGTCCAGGCAAAGACGCAGCTTGCTGCCAGCACCAGCAACCCGAACAGCATCGCAAAAGTCATCCAGATGAAGCCGCCGGGAATACCCTTGAGCTTGAGTGTGCTGGGCGTCTGTTCAACGATTCGCAAGGAACGAGTCTCCTAGGGGTGGTTCACTCGATTTTCGACAGTCACTTAGCAAAACACCAAAGCGCTTTATCGGTCCGAACCAGTACTTCACCTCCGACGACAACGACCGAGGCATTGGATGCCTCATTGAGTTCATTTACGGAGACTTCGTCCAGTTTTTCTTGATTGGGACGAAAAACGGTCGTGGATCCGGTTTTTGTCAGCAAGTGCATGATGCCTTCGGAGGTTTGCGTGATGGAACTCCATGTTCCGCCCCCTTCAACACGGCTTTTCCAGAGAACTTCACCCGTGAGCACTTCAATGCAATGTAGGACACCACCCATGTCGCAGACGTAGACCGCGCCCTCTTGCGCCACACCCGTGCCAAGCCAACCATTGTCACGTGGTTTGTGCCACAGGCGATGCGTCTTGGTAATGTCACCTGAACCGCCGGTTCGTACGGCCATCGACGCACCGTTGTAACCTCCTAGTACGACAATCACTCCGTCATGTTCAACCACCGATGCGTAAGCCAACGGTGCCCCACCACCGCAAACCCATCGTTGCTTGCCGGTCATGGGGTCAAAGGCGGCGAGCCGCCTCGGCAATGCAACGATCAACTCATCATGATCATTCACCCTTACGATGATCGGGGTGTTCCAAGAGCCGCGCAGGCGGTTTGCTCGCTCCTTGTCACTTTGGAATTCATTGGCGTTGCCGTCATTTTCGGGACCACTCAAGGCTCGCTCATCCGCGTCCGGAAGAGTATCCACCTGCCAAGCAGTTTCCCCAGTTTTTTTGTTCACTGCGACCAGGAATTCTCTTTCGCCCGGACCAAAGTTGATGATGCAAAGGTCGCCGTAGAGAATCGGTGAGGAACCATAACCCCACATGTGTCGCTGTCTTCCAAGGTCACGCCGCCAGAGTTCGTTGCCATTGAAATCCCAACAGACCAATCCCGCGGACCCCAGCCATGCAATCACACACTCTCCATCAGTAACCGGCGAGGCCGAGCAGAATGGATTGGTTTTGTGGGTCGGTTCATTTTCGCCGTAAACCACCCCTCGGCGCCAAAGCTCCTTGCCGCTGTTTCGATCGAGACAAGGGATCGCGCGCTCCTTGGTTTCAGAGAGGGGTTGGCTCACAAAGATCCTATCCCCCCAGACCACTGGGGTAGAGTTTCCGGCCTCGGGTAACGGTGATCGCCACTTCAGGTTGGTCTCAGGTGCCCATTGAGTCACCGAAGTCACTGACTCGGTTTTTCCCGAACCATGGGGACCCCGCCACTGCGGCCAATTGGATTCCTCCGCTGTCAGCGAGTGGGTGACGAATAAAGTCATCACGGTGGCGATGGTGATGCGGTGAAACATAACGCAGAACCTTCAATCGGGGTCGATCTGATGGGTTTAAAACGGGAGCCGTCTACAGTTTGGGAAATCTCTTTTCATGGTCCTAAGAGAATCGAATCCCACTGAGAAAGCGGCGTTGCAGCGAATGGAGCAATGCCGTTGTCTGGCGGGGGTCAGTGATGGTTCAACGTCCCTCAGTGCGGATGACTCCACTTGGTGTCGCTGACCGCCTACTAGTTTAGCTGGATTATGGTGTCTGATGTCATCACTGTTTTTTCCGTTAGGCTCGGGAGACGATGAACGATCAGGATTTGACCTTCATTTTGCCGAGGTAAATCACCCAGCCGACAGGAACTCGACTTTTTCGGGGAACGAGCAGATTTCACGCGTGCGGGGATCCTACGCGTTGCGGAAGATAACTTCGAGGAGGGTGCCGGACACGAAATCGGCATCCGGGTCATTTTGAATCCTCGCGTCTTGCTTGCAACATCTTTCTCACTCTCTCCTGTTCTTGTCGAAGTGCATCACCGGTGACGGGCATGGGGACAAAGTCTGGATCTGCCTGGAGGGTTTCACTGGCGGGAATGGTTCGCATTCGCAGATTGCGGTACCAAACGTCTTGGCCATGGTCTTGAAGCCAAAGCTTTCCGCCACGTGCTTCAAGGTCGGCTCCGCGAATCCGAAGCAGTTCTACCTCTTTTGACCATCTCGGATCGCGGTAATCGAACGAGAGAACTCGCTCGCCGTTAACCCAATGTTCGATCACTGATCCCTTGCACTTGATTCGACCGCTGTTCCATTGCCCATAGGGTTTCGTGTGATCACGTGATGGCGCCATGCAAAAGAAGAGAGCACCTGCGGACTGTCGCGCATTGGCTCCGTAGGGGCTATTGTCGTTGTCGAGCACTTGGTACTCGTATTGTGCCGGTCGGTAATAGACACCCGAGTTACAGCCCTTGGAAACTTTCCACTCAAAGCGTAATTCAAAGTCATCTGGGACGAGTGACTCGGTGTAGGTCAGTGAACCTCCTTGCCGTTCCCGAAAGAATGCGCCGTCCTTGATCACCCAGTTTCCAGCATGCTCCCAGCCCTTGAAGCTCCGGCCATCGAACAGTTGTAAGAATCCCTCGGTGGGTTCATCAGCCCGAAGAGAAACGGTTGAAGGGTTGATCAAGAATACAAGACAAATGAAGAATCTTTTTCGGATCACGGAATCTCCCCTTCAGTTGATTCGATGTTGCTTTGTGCTTTGTCGAGTGAAACATGTCATCGCGCTAAAGACCGAGTAGACGCAGGAGGCGGAAGGAGGAAGGCACCGCAGCGTCGGGTTCGTCTTTCCACCCACCTCCATACATGAGAAGTTCGGTCGGATTCGGGAGTTGCGTTTTGTTGGACCGATTGATTACCGATACCTCTAAACGATAATCGCAACCCTTCTTGGGTTTGAACGTAGAGGTCGCTCCATCCCGACAGTAAAGAAAGCTCGTGCCTGCTCGCGGTCCCCAGTTGGTCCATGTCCATTGACGGAGTGTTTGAGAGGCATCAATCAGCACGGTGTCGTCGTTTACGTTCACCAGTTTGAGGGCGACGTGAACATCGGAAAACCACTCGGGTGTTTCATCCAGGTCACTTTCAGGAATGGTTTTCGCCTTGCCTTCAGATTGTTGTTGAATTTGTCGTAGATCAAATGGATGTAATCGGGGGAGCACAATTCCCAGTGTGAACTCGGCGCTCGGTAAGTCGCGAATGGTGAAGCTTTTTGCACTATCTTGTCCGAGGTCCAGTTTGCCGAAGTTCAGCTGATACCGGGCGACGGAAGCTTTTGATCCGAAATCAACAACCCGAAGCGGGGTCCCCGAGTCGCCAGCGGCGTTCAAGGGTTCTTTGGCGTGTGTTGGTTTCCGAGCGGACGGAAAGCATCCGATGAAGAAAAACACCAGTGCCAGTTTGATGCTGATGGAGGTGAGTTTGTTCGGGGGGAATTTGAACATTGATTCGGTGTGTCCGTCCAGTGATGCTGTGCGGGGTCCAGTCTTCGTGTTAAAAATGAAAGACACCGGGACGCCCCTGAGTCAACAGTATAGCCATGAATGCATTGCGGCAGTTTTTTTTCTGTGCATAACCACGGTCAAAAAAGTGTGCCAATAGCGTGCTGAAAGGAAGAGCGTCCGTTACATCACGAGTGCGTTATTGCTTGTGTGTTTTTCGGGAGGGTGGGTTTTAACGATGGGATGGTTATGAATTTTGCGAGTGATAATTGGGCCGGTGTCGCGGAACAGGTTGCTGACTCTCTGCAGAGGCACCGTGGAGGATTCTCGCCCGCTTATGGTGAGAGTGACTTCGATCGGGAGGTCGAAAAACAGTTCAATGAAGTGTTTGAAAAAGAGGTCGCCGTTTTTTTTGTCGGGACCGGGACAGCAGCTAATTCCCTCGCGTTGTCAGCAGTCAGTCGCCCGGGTGGTTTTGTGCTTTGCCATCGCGAATCCCATTTGATTGAGGATGAGTGCGGGGCGCCTGAGTTCTTTACCGCAGGAGGACGGATGGCACCGATTGATGGCCCGATGGGGAAGATGGGGGTAGAGTCCCTCAAAGCAGCCTTCAAACGGATCGATCCTGAATTCATCCATCATGGACAGCCGATGGCGGTTAGTCTCACCCAAGCCACTGAGGCAGGGTCTACCTATTCGGTAGATCAGATTTCGGAGATCGCCGAAATCTCCCACTCGCATGGTGTACCGCTACACATGGACGGTGCCAGATTCGCAAACGCTTTGGTCAGCCTTGGGGTGACACCTGCTGAAATGACTTGGAAAGCGGGTGTCGATGCGCTTTCTTTCGGCGCAACCAAGAATGGATGTTGGTGTGCGGAGGCGATCGTGTTTTTCGACCCTGAGAAAGCCAAGCAAATGCCTTTTATTCGAAAACGGGCGGCGCAGCTTTTTTCCAAAACGCGATTCATTACCGCTCAATTGAATGCTTATTTAATGGATGATCTGTGGCTTCAGTTGGCAACCCATGCGAATGAGATGGCTAAGCGTTTGATTCAAGGCATTGAATCGAGTGCCGGTGTTAAGATGGCGTGGAGTTGCGAATCAAATGAGTTGTTCGTCACCATGCCTACTGAACTGGCTGAAGATCTAGAGAAATCCGGAGCGAAGTTCTATCCATGGCCAGTGCCATGTGGGATCGAGTCGCAGATCGAAAGCGGATGTGGTTTGTACCGTTTGGTAACCAGCTTCGCGACCCAGCAGTCCGATATCGATGAATTCATCGACCTTTTAGACAGGTAGCTAAATCGATGCGTTCGCGAGCGAGGGCAATATTCATTGGATGCAGAGCGGGTGCTTGTGTGATTAATATTGAATGGCCGACTAACCTTTTGGTTGGCGTGATTCAAAATTGTTTGACACTGTCCTTTTATTCCTGCTTCGATCATGGAGCGGGGAGTTCGTTTGCTCCGTTCGAGGCGACGGTTTGAGGCGATCAAGGCAGCGTTGATCCAAAGATGAGCTTGACTCGACGTTCTCGATTGTGGAGTTTCCTTGGGTCTAAGATACTGACAGAGTAATGAGGACCCCAACTTTTTGGACGCGAAAGGATTCGCACTGACGTGGTTGTAACCCCGTTTCATCATTCGTTCTTTGTTGAGAGGGACCAACGAAGCGTCGAGGATCGCCGCTGGGGGCGAGGGGTTGTACGCTGCCTATTCGTCATTTTTCTCTTCTCTCTACAGTTACCGCTGACGAACCGGGTCGTTGCTGATGACCTCAGAAAAAGGCAGAAAATACTCCTTGGCATCTCACGCGATCCTTATTCTTCTGCAAATCTTGGGAAGGATCAGGAAAGGTCACTCGCTTCGCTCTGGAGGGTTAGGTGGGATGGGGATTCCGCATTGATTGAGGGGGATGTCGGTTCTCTGGCTGCGGACGGCTATGCCTACGAGTCGCACAGACAGTTAGGGTTGGGCTCCTCGGAGGTGTATCTCAATCCTGAAGATCCATCGCCACCGACAAAGCAACTCGCTTTGATTTCTCACATGAAAGGTGGCCCAGTGGGGCGGGAGCAAGAGCTTGAGCGATACAAGCGGCAGCCGCTCCAGAGTGTGTCGGTAAAATTAGGCGGGGTGAGTGGGGTTTCTTCCGGCGGATTACAGCAAGGTTTTGTGGACCTTGGGGTTGGCACGGGAATCCCGCTGGGAAGTTTTGATCATTTGTTGGGGGTAACACCGCGTGTTCGGATCGATTGGCTTGGTCTTGATGATGACACGGTTTTACCGGCCAATTTCGAGGTCCCCGACGTGCTGTACCAATTTGAGTTACAGTTCTTTTACCGACGGGAGTTTAGTGAGCGACTTTCAGTTCTTGCGATCGCTTCACCTGCGATCCGTAGTGATTTGACTACCGATAACCGAGCTCTGCGACTCTTTGCGCTGGGTCTGGTTAATTGGGAGTGGCTGCGTGATCGAGTGACATTGTCGGCGGGGATCGTCATGCTCGGTCGAGCGGATTTACCGGTTCTTCCTGCACTGGGATTGCTGTGGACTCCAAATCGAAGGACGCGGTTCGATCTCCGATTTCCCCTCGCTCGCGTTTCTTATCGATTAACGAAAAATGGAGCTCAGTCAGAGACTTGGGCTTATTTGACAGGGGGATTAGGTGGCACAACCTGGGCGGTCACGCGTACGGATCAGGAAACGGACGAGTTTTCTCTGCGAGATTATCGTCTTTTGGCGGGTTGGGAGCGGATTGTGTCGGGAGGAGGAGGATGTTTTGCTGAGATTGGTATTGCAATGGGGCGGCGTCTAGAGTGGGAGCATCCCGAGCTTGAGGTCTCGATCCCGACTTCGGCGATGATTCAGGCTGGATGGCGTTATTAGCTTGGCAATCAGCAGGAAATAACGATTCTTGAGGAATTTACTCGTCAAAAGCATGCCCCCAGCGTTTGTGGTCCGCATAGGGACGCCCCTCGCGATCA
>CAXQOB010000204.1:0-27556 GCA_964225475.1 Candidatus Nitrosopumilus sp.
GTTGGTGGAAGCGGACATGAATCAGGACGTGGGACTTTTCTTGTTTGGTTCGCGTTTCAGTCGGTCGTTGAATCTTCTAATGAAATTCTCAGTCACGACAGAAGGAGGTGTTTGCCGATTGGCAACCTCAGTTTAACGGTAAATCCGGGTGGATATTTGCTCTTTTCCCGTTTCGAGCGACTCAATGCAGTTGCAGTGGATCGTCAACGACTACTGATGAAGCGGGTGTGAATGCGTTCGGTAGCTGGCGTGTTTGTCGTTATTTCCTGTCCCCTGTGAGTCCCAGTATGGAGCCTTCGGTATCAACATCGATGGGTACCGTGAGGGGATCATTATCTACCCCGATACGCCATCGAACTCTTGGAAAAGCTTAGGTCGTAATCTGCCGGTATTGGGGAGGCTGGCACCAAATTGAGAGCGTTTTTTAGGCAGGTGCCTCTGTGGAGGTGTTTTTGGCTGTTTTCGTGACGGAAATAGCTAAAAAACCTGTTTAATGAGTCGCTGACACAGGGATTCTCTTGGTCGCTGCTTGACTACCTTGGGAAATCACGCGTTGTAAACGCGGATTGCATCACGTAAGTCATTGATATAAAATGACTTGCAGCTAAATGTGCTGGCTTCCAGAATTCCTCGAGCGGTGGATTCTGTCGCTGTTTGTCTGGTGGCGAGTGGTTTGATTGGCCGGCGTTTTGATTGGCCGGCGAAGCAGCGTTTGACGAGGCGTCTCAGGCCGATTTGGAGGAAACTAGAATGTGAGCGAAATCAATCAGCTCGCTCAGTTCGCTGCATATGGCAGAATACTGGAGTCGATCCAGGGCACTCTCGATGATCCCGCGCCCGCCCACAATGACAGCGGTTTCCGGTGGTAGACCATCCACGAGCCGGTTTTCGTCCGCAATAAATTGCTCAAGGTCCGCATAGGCAGAGACACTTAGCCAAATGAGTGTCGGTTGGTAATCGAGGGCGGCCTTCAGGAAGCTCTCTACGGGGAGTTCGCAGCCGAGACTCGTCGCGTTCCAGCCAAGCTCTCGAAGCGTGAGGTCAACCAGTGCGGTTGGGATCTGGTAGGGATCCCCAGAAAAGGTTCCCCCCATCGCAATTGGAGCCGTTGGGCTGGGCAACGGCAAACCGGCTCTCAGTTCGTTGATCAATCGAAGGCATATTTCACACCCTCTCCGCTCTTGGTATGCATCCAGCTGATTGTCGTCCCACGCATGCCCGATGCCGTGCATTGCGTCTGTGATGAGGATGTCCGCCGAGCGACTGCTGGGACCTCCTGCTCGCTCGATTCGGTCACGCAGGATCCGTCGGCATTTTGCTTCATCACCGCTGGCGAGAGCTTCTCTGAACTCACGTTGATCCGCCTCGCGACCTCCGGGAATTTCATTCGCCGTGGGCTCTGCGGTGACCTTCAAGCCAATGGATTGCGGATTTGATAGCGTTCGGTTGGTGTTGGTGAGGAAGCGTCGAATGGCGTCTAGCGAGATCTTCCTGTGTCCACCGACGGTACGAACCGTTTCAATTGCTCCCTGGTCGCACCATCGTTTGACCGATGATTCGCTGGCGTTTAAAGCCTTCGCGACTTGTTTCGGAGAGAAGAAAGGTTGAAACGCGGCCATGTGCTCTCAGATGCGTTTTGAACGTTTTGGACGTTCTTATTCAACCGTTATTGGGTGTTTTTTGTCAAGGGAAACCATCGGTTTGTAGCATCTTTTCGCAGTTATTTTTGTGTTTTTGCGTTTTTTTGACTTCTGCGCGTTGCAGTTGCCCAAGGTGGCCGATATAAATAGTTGAACGTTTTGAACGTTATTAACGTTCAGGATCGAGGCGGATAGCTGAACGGATGACTGAAAACGACCAACGGCATTTTTAAAAAGGAAACGCCCATGGCTACGAGAACCGCGAAGAAAAACTCGATATCTGGGTCTCAATCAGGAGCAGTTCCACCGGCTCGCATCCCCGGCTGGCTCAAATCACCCGAGCTTGCCGATGCCTCGCTTGCAATCAAGGACGAGCTGGCTGCCAAGTCATTTCCGATTGATGAGGCGTCAGGACCGGATCTTGACCGATTGGCCCGAACATTCACCAAGCGGGAGCTTTCGTTCATCACGAACCCAGAATTCGATGCCGACGGGATTGGTGAAGCGATTTTCGGAGAAACGCTCGCCTTGACCCCCGCGGGAGAGGCCAAGGACCGAAAAAGCCGGTCTGCTCTCGCAGACCTTCCTGTCCACCTCGGTCGCATGTGTGAGGCACCCCTTTTGACACCTCCGCAAGAGGCTCTGCTTTTCCGTCGAATGAATTTTTTGATGCATCAAGCTGAGCAACAGCGTTCTTACCTCACCACCAAGCGTCCCTCCAAGGCAAGGTTGAAGCTTATCGAAAGACTGATTTTGCTGGCGGAGTGGCATCGCGATCGCATCGTCGAAGCCAACTTGAGGTTGGTAATTTCAATCGTCAAGAAATTCGTCAACACCAACAACTCATTCGATGAATTACTCAGTGAGGGAATTGTCGGATTAATGCGGGCGGTTGAAAAGTTTGATTACGAGCGAGGTTTCCGGTTCAGCACCTACGCGACTCAGGTTGTTCGACGGAACTCCTACCGCACCGTGGTGACGAATCAGCAGGATCGTCAGAAGGTTTCGAGTGGCCTCCAAGACATGGACATCGACGTGAGCGATGAGGAACGTGTCTCCGCGATTAGTGAGAAGCGTTGGCACGAATTACGTGCACGTCTGGCTGAAATGTTGGATGATCTCGATCGTCGCGAGAAACTGATCATTCGTGCTCGTTTCTCGTTAGGTTCCCACCGCAAGGTTCATACTCTTCAATCGTTGGCGGATCGACTTGGTATTAGTAAGGAACGAGTCCGTCAACTTGAAAGAAGAGCAATGGAGAAGCTCCAGGAAATGGCTGCCGAACGTGCGTCGGCAGGCCACGTGTTTCCGGCGGTTGAGTAAACCTTTGGTTCGGGGCTCGTCTTGAGACGCTACATGATCTTGGTCGCGATTCCGCGACGGCGGGTCAGGGGCAAGGGCAGTCCCACGTCCACGCAGCGTCGTGGCGTCTGTTGTCCTCCTGCGATGCCATCCTCTGCGTCCACACTGGCCTTCGCTTCTCCACGCGGTGTTCGGCCCTGAATTCCTCGAAGTGGGTTATCGCCCCTTCTATTAGCGGAAGCGGATGGGAATCGAACCCACCAGGCATTCGGTTTGAACGCCTCACCAATTTTGAAGACTGGGGCGGTCACCAGACCAGCAAACGCTTCCGGGCCGGGATACAAACCATCCATCAAAAGTTTGGTATCTGTCTCGAAAGCGAGTACGGCTCTCTCACAAGGTTATTTTTGTTGGCTACTGCTGACAAGCGGTGGATCCCAAATGAGCACTCGTCACGAGTTGCAAAATGGGCGTTTAAGGGAGGTTTTTCGAGACTTCCCGCAGCAATGATGCGTTGGGGCTCGCGATTTGACGGACGTCGCGTCCAATCTCATGGGTCTTCATTGGGATAAGTACCGCAGTACGGTCACCCCTCTGGGGCTTCGTGCCGATTGTCCGTGAGCCCCTTCTTTCATCTTCCAAGCTTGGCTTTCAGACGACGATCTGGCGTGGTCTATCGTAAACTTATGGACGCGTTGCTAGGATGCATGTGTTGACGATGCGGTTGGGATAGACTTACCAACGTTCGGTGGTAAGCCTCGCAAAACGTCTTCATCCGATAGGGTGAAGCTCACCCGCTGGTGGATTCGAATAACGGAATTACCGCTGCACGCAGTTACCTTGTCCTTCTATGGGATCAACGAGAACACCCATGCCGAGTGTCGCAAAGTCCGTTCGATCGAATCTTGCCCAATGGCTTGGATTCATTCGTTTCAGTCACACGATTTTCGCCCTGCCATTTGCGGGTTTAGCGACTGTGATGTCTTATGCTTCACCGATGCCATCGGGAGACCGGGTTGGCTTTTCCATTTGGGTTATCTTTGGTGTACTAGGGTGTATGGTTTTCGCGCGGAGTGCCGCGATGGCCTTTAATCGAGTCGTTGATCGTGAGATCGATCAGAAGAACCCGAGGACTGCGAGTCGTCATTTGCCTTCGGGTTTGATTTCGGTTCACAGTGCGAAAGCGTTCACGGTGATTTGTTCTGTTGGATTTATTCTATGTACCCTCTTTTTCTGGCCGAACTGGATTCCCGTTCTTTTCTCGGTGCCTGTTCTCTGCTTTTTGTGTGGCTATAGTTTGGCGAAGCGATTCACGGCTGCTGCACATGTTTGGCTGGGATTGGCCCTGAGCCTATCTCCCCTGTGTGTCTGGTTCGCAGTGCGGGGTCCTGATTCAGCATTGGTGCTATCGGAGTGGTATGCACCGATGACTTTAGCGTTGGGTATCGCAGCCTGGGTAACCGGTTTCGATATAATTTACGCTTGTCAGGACGCAGAGTACGACGCAGCGGAGGGATTGCACAGCGTCCCCGCCAAATTCGGTGTATCCGGTGCCCTACGCCTGTCAATGGTTTCACATGGTGTCATGTTGTTGCTGTTGCTTTTGCTTCCGGTGGTCGCACCGGTGCTGGATTTGGGTTGGATTTATTTCGTTGGGGTGGGGCTCGTTTCCGTGCTGGTGATACGTCAGCACTTGCTCGTATCGGCAAGTGATTTGGGGCGAGTGAATGAGGCTTTTTTCAACGTAAATGCTTGGATCAGCATGATTTTGTTGCTTTTTGGGTCAGCGGATACTCTTTTGAGATGAGGGTCGAGTTCCGGGGTTTTAGAGTGCCTGGGTGCTCGAGTCGCTTCTTGCGTATCGAAATTTTGCGTGGCGCCCTTGGTGGAGGCTGTCCTTGCAAAGATTGGCATCCTTGGGCTCAGGTGATGCAATTCAATGGATTTCTGTCTGTTCTTTCGCCGGTTGCGGTTCGCGAGTTGTTTTTGCCAAGGGGTTTTCGGTAAAACAGTAGGCATATACACATTCTCCACTGCCAACACACTGCCATGATTAAAGCTGAAATTGATGCTCGCTTTCGAGAAATCCGTGACAAAGTTGAAGCTGAGCAGCGACTGAGTCTTGATGATGGTCTCTTTCTTTATGAACCCACTGTGCCTTTACAGGCTGTCGGGGAACTAGCCAATTTTGTCCGCGAGAGAAAGAACGGTAACGTCGGCTACTTCAATATTAACACTCACCTAAACCCGACAAACGTCTGTGTTTACCGTTGTCGATTCTGTGCGTTTCGCAGCGACCTTCGAGACCCGAAGGGCTATGCGATGAGCGATGAGCAGATTCTTGATCGTGGGAGAGAAGCGACTGAAAACGGCTGCACGGAGATGCATATCGTGGGTGGATTGCATCATCAAAGGCCCTACGAGTGGTATCGTCATATCGTTGAGATTTTGACCGAGACTTACCCACAGATTCACCTGAAGGCTTGGACCGCCGTTGAGATCAATTGGTTTGAATTTCAGACGAAGAAATCAGTTCAGTGGGTGTTAGAGGATATGAGAGAGGCTGGGCTTGGAAGCATGCCAGGCGGTGGAGCCGAAATTTTCCATCCGGAAGTTCGTGATCAGCTATGCGAACACAAGGCCAACACACACGCGTGGCTTGACATCCATCGAACTGCTCACGAAGTGGGGATTAAAACCAATTGCACTATGCTCTATGGCCATGTCGAGAAGGCTTATCACCGGATTGACCACTTGATGCGTCTGCGTGAACTCCAAGATCAGACTGGCGGTTTTCAGGTCTTCATTCCGCTTGCCTTTCATCCTGAGAACACAAAACTCAGTGACATCAAGAAGCCATCCGCTTTGATGGACTTAAGGACAATGGCAGTGAGTCGGTTGATGTTGGACAACATTCAGCATATCAAGGCTTATTGGATCATGCTCGGGATCGAAACGGCTCAAACTGCGTTGGCGTACGGTGCTGATGATATCGACGGGACGGTCCGGCACGAGCTGATCTATCACGATGCTGGTGCCACAACGCCTGAGTGTCTTTCGGTTGATGAGATCAAGCAATTGATCACGGAAGCTGGTCGTGAACCAATTGAACGAGACACTGTCTATCAAGAGGTGATACGCGATCCAAGCGATTTCACCAAATGGTCAATTGGAAGATCTCTTGAACCTGCCAACGCCGTGTGAAGCGACGACGTATCGGTAAGTAGAAGCTTGCTTCGTGCGGTAGTGGTCCGCTAAGGCCTGTGAGGATCGCTTCGATACCTGATTTGAGAATGCGTCCATCGCAACGCACGCTCGGTACACGTCACCGAAGACCGTTCGCCTTGTTACATGCTCTATGAGGGATTTGCCTCAGTAATCTGCACCGGTCAAGCTATTCAGCACGCCGGACTGCCATTGACGCATCTCCGCTTTGAGCTTTTCGACAATTTTTGGTTTGTCGATCGCTAGATTCTTTGATTCACCCAGGTCGTTATCGAGGTCGTAGAGTTCGGTCGGAGTTGATTTCGATTGATCAAGAATCAGTTTGTACCTTTGCGTGGTGATTGCTCGGGGGCCTAGGTAATCTTTTTCTCTGATTTCGTCGTAGTGAAAATTTCTGAACGTCCGGGTGGGTTTCCCGTTTGAAAGTTTGACGAGCGGTGTCGTGCCCTCTTGAAGTTCGGGAGCAATCCATGGCTTGCCATCACCGGGTAGCGTCTTGGAGTTGAAGTTCCAGAAGAAGATCGGCTGTTTGCGGCGGCTAACCTTGCCGTCAAGCACGGGGTTGAGATCGATCCCATCGAGTTGTCTCGGTGGGAGGTCAACTCCAGCGACGGCGCACAGCGTGGGAAGCATGTCGCTGGTCACCGAGATGTGACTCGATTTCATTGGAGATCGAATTCGCTGTGGCCATTCAATAAGTCCTGGCACACGGACACCACCCTCATAGACCTGAGATTTTTGACCTTTCAGAGGACTGCGTAGCAGACCACAGGAGGGTGTGCCGTTGTCCCCGCAATACCAAAGCAATGTGTTGTCTCTGCAACCATGTTTTTTTAGTCCTTTGCGAAGTTTTCCTATCGCTCGGTCCATTGCTGTGATCTCTGCATACCTCTCTTGAAGGACATCACCGAGTGGTCGCTGCACTTGTTTGCCCGTTTCGTTTGAGGTCAGTCTCACTTTCCTGTCGTTGTGGAGGCTTGGTAGTTGTTTGTACAGTTCAAGATCCTGTTCTAAACCGCTGAAGGGTTCGTGCGGAGATCCGAACCAGATGACAAGAAAGAATGGTTCCTCGCTACTATTGGCCGTTTCAATGAATTTCAATGCGTGATCCACAATGATCTCAGAGCTTTCACCCTGATAGACTTTGGGTGGTTCGCCATTGGCGGAAAGTGATGGATTCAACTCAAAGAAGTTGTCATGAGAGAGCCACTGCGAAAAACCCATCGCGCCGGGACTGGTTGGTGAACTCTTTTTTACAGGGCCCAAATGCCACTTACCAAAGTGGCCCGTGCGATAGCCTGCGTCCTTCAGCAGTTTGGCGATGGAAGCCTCTTCGGGACGGAGTGACCAGTTGGGAGCGAAGGTGCCGTACCGATTCGGATGGCGTCCCGTAATGACACTTCCTCGAGTTGGTGAACACGAGGGATGGCCAGAATAGAATCGCTCGAAACGAAAGCCATTTGCAGCCATCTCATCGAGCACGGGCGTTTTCAAATAGGGATGTCCGTTGTACCCCGTCTCTTCCCATCCATGGTCATCACCCATGCACAGAATGAAGTTTGGTCGAGCAGATGATTCAGCGTTACAGGATGTTAGTGAAAGCCAACCCGACAGCAAGAATCCAATGAATACAATGGATGTTGTGTTACGAGGAATCGTGTGATGCCGAGCGGGGATGCGTCTTCGTGTCATTATTGCGAGCATGGATGTATTTGATCTTCTTTGTGTGCGTTCCGTTAAGAATATTAGGATGCTTTGTTGGTCTGCCGCCCTGTTTCTTGATCTTTTTTGCGATTCTCCTCGTTCGACGTCTATGGTGTCTGAGTCAATTCGCCAATCGCCTTTAGTCTCGCCGCTTCGAATTCATCTCCGGCGTTCCATTTTGGTAGATCATCGTTTTGCGAGATCTCCAAGCCCACCAGAGCGAGAAGTTGTAAATCCTGAATTGCCCCGGACAGATTCCAGGACGCTTGATACTCATCGCTTGGCTGATGGTAGGTCTCCTCCACCCAGCGTTCAAGCTGCTCTTTACCCCAGCCGTCTGGTTTCCCAACTACATTTATACCCGAATGAAGGTAGACTCCGGGCACACCGATTTTGGCGAGGCTAAATTGATCGGATCGGTAGTAATAGCCCCGATCAGGGAATAGGTCTGGGGTTACGACTCTTTGCTGTGAACTGGCCACTTTTTCGACGATAGTGTCGAGACTTGATTTTCCATTTCCAATGAGATTCACGTCATAAGTTTTGCCAAGAATATTGGCTCCATCAATGTTGACCACCGCTGCGATTTTCCCCGGATGGAGTGGCGGAGTCTGTGCGAATTGTTCAGATCCAAGGAGCCCCTGTTCCTCAGCTCCAACGGCTGCAAACAAGATCGAACGCCTCGGTTTGATGTCTAGTGCTGCAAACGCCTGAGCGATCGTCAGCAGACCGGCAGTGCCGGAGGCATTGTCAACCGCCCCATTGTAGATGTTGTCTCCATCAATGTTTCTCTCTGCACTTATACCAAGGTGATCATGGTGGGCCATGAAAACAACAACTTCATCTTTGAGCTCAGGGTCGCTGCCCGGCAGTAGTGCCAGCACGTTGGCCGTATCCTGCTCTCTGACTCTTCCCGCGAGTTTCATTGAAAGACGTGTTTTCAAGGCGGTTGGCCTGAAGTCGCGTGACTCGGCTTCTTGTCGTAATTGATCAAGCTCTTTGCCGGTCATTGCAACTAGTTTTTTTGCACCTTCCTCGGTGATCCAACCGGTGAATTGACAGGCGGGGGTTTTATCGCTGCGCAGTTTAAATTCTTCACCAATCCATGATGTCTGGATGACTTGCCATGGATAGCCAGCTGAGGGGGTGGTGTGGATGATAATTGCCCCTGCTGCACCACGCTCCGCCGCGATTTTGTATTTGTAATCCCAGCGTCCGTAATACAACCGCTTTTTACCCTCAAAAAGTGCTGGATCTTTTTCGGGATCATTGTTCATCATCAAGAGGATTTTGCCTTGGACATCGACATCCTTGTAGTCGTCCCATTCATACTCCGGAGCGTCAATGCCATAACCCACAAAGACCACTTCAGCATCATTGATCTCCGTCGATTCGGTTGCATTACCTAAGTTGGACATGAAGTCCTTTACCGATTCAAAGGAGATGCTGGCGTCCCCGTGAGAAAAAGTCACGGACTGAGGCTGGGTTGTTTGCACACCAATCAGAGGAACTGGCTGAGTCCAGGATGCGTGCAAATCAAGATTGTCTGCAGGTAGTTTTTTTAATTGAGGATCAGCCTGCTTGTCGAGCAATGCACCGATGGCCTCGCTTGAACCGGCCGGAGAAAGTCCCAGTGATTGAAATTGTGTTTGAAGGTACAGCTGAGTGAGCTGATCTCCGCGTGATCCCGGGCCACGACCCTCCAGTAGATCATCAGCGAGAAAACGAATGTGCCCTCGCAGGGTCGCCTCGGTGATTGCGTCAGTTATTCTTTTCCCGTTGTTTGAAAGCTGGACACTGGAGGGTTCTCTTGACACCTCGTCTGACTCTTGGGCGAGAATACTACCGGGAGGCAGCAGCGCCACGAGTATCAAAAGAAGTGTATTTGGGATCAACTTGCAACCGGCGGGCTGCCAATCTGAGGTTGGCATTGGTTTGATCAGCAGGTGAGTAGGCGAGAAGGTCATTGATACTTCTGTTTCCAACTGAGGAGTGAATCTTGTGTCCGCTTTGAAATCTACGGCAAGCTAGCAAAGCCAGTGTGAGGATACGTCAGCGTCGATATAAGGTCCCCGCAGCAGAGCCTCAAGCCAATCCGCAGCGAGGTACTTGATTCTTAAGGGAGCACGTAAGTGTGATGGAGGTCTGTCTTGCGTAAAGGGATTGCAGGCTGAAAGCATAACGCAAAGCAGGGTGATTAAGCTTTCACCCGACGCTATGTGCATTCTTTTGTTGGGCAGAGGCCGTGTTAAAGCTTGCGGTTTAGGTGGTTTTTGAGGATTTTGTCGATTTTTCTGAATTTGGATCGATTTCCTTTACCCGGGAGGACGATACCCATCCTGAGTCGAAATTTGGCCGCATCACTTTGCAGCCATTCTCAGATTCAAATCCGGGGGGATTACACGTTTTCGGTGACGTCCAACAAGCGTCATCATTCCAGCTTTCCATCGGTGAAGCCAGTGCGTACGATCCTCCCCCTATGCCTAGCAGCGGTGTTTACTCTCATCAACGCCGCACAGTCCAACGGTCAAATTACTCCTCGAACGAGGACTGCCCGATTGACGGAGCAGTCTGCTCGAGCGGGTTGGCAGCCATCGCGGCCGGTGTCAACGTTCGATGCTGGACCTGGCGTTGTTGCAAGCTCAACACAAAATCAACTTCGCGGAACCAACTCGATTCCCGCGAATCGCTCTGCTGTTCAACCCGTTGCCGGACAAGTTCCAACCCCTCCCGCCGATTCTGCGATATCGATTGTGGAACCCACTGAGACACGCGTCATTCGACAAGGTGAAGTCGTTCAGGGCGAGATCGTTCAGGGTGAAGTGATCGATGGACAGATTGTTGAAGGCCCATTTATTGAAGGCGAATACATTGATGGTGAGATTATCGATGGTGAAATCATCGATGGTCAAATCATTCATGGGGAGCTACTGGATGGCCACATTGTTCGTGGTCCCGTGCTTCGTCGTGGATTACGTATCGCTCCTCGCTTGCTTGATTCTTCCTGCGATGCGATGGGTGGATGTGATTGCGGGGATTCACTTTGCGATGGAGGGTGCGATGGCATTCCCTGCGACTCCTGCGGTTCGAGTTGCTGTGGTGAATTGTGTAGCACAGAGGCCTGGCGTCCCTGTATCACACTCTGCTTACCACAGGACGGTTGGTTGACCTACGAGTACTTGAACTGGTATCAGGACGAACTAGAGCTGCCAGCACTCGTGACGACGAGTCTTGATTCATCGGTTTCTCGCTCACAAGCAGGAGTACTCACGAGTCCCATGACGAGTGTGCTTTTTGGCAATGAGGGCTTGCTGGGACAGTCAATCGACGGCGGGAGATTACGTTTCGGGGTTTGGCTCGATCGGTGCCACACCTGGGGGATCGGAGCTGAGTTCTTTGGCATGTCAACCCAGACAGAAGAGTTCTCCGCTTCCAGTGATGGACTGCCCATTTTGGCTCGCCCATTCTTTAACACACTAACAGGTCTCGAAGATGCCGAGCTCGTTGCATACCCAGACGTCGTGAGTGGTTCACTTGGCGTTCAAGTGGAAAGCAGCTTCGAAGGAGCTGGTTTCCAAGTGCGTAAGCTTCGACGGACCGAAGAGGGTTGTCGTAAGTGGTGGTTCTGCGGCTGCCCCGAGCACTTCTGCTGCCGATCCGAACTCCTTTACGGTTACCGTTTCCTGCAGTTATCTGAGGGAGTCTCGATCCAAGAGAGTTTGGTAAGCCAGGACCCAAGCAATCCGGGCACGTTTGATATCACTGATCGTTTTCGAACCCGTAACCAGTTCAATGGTGTTGACCTTGGTTGGGCGGTTAAGACGACACGTGGCAATTGGGTTATGGACGGTTCGATTCGCTTGGCAGTCGGCAACACTCGACAGTCGGTGTCCATTTCTGGTGTGTCGGTTATCTCGGATCCCTCGAGCATTCCGACTCAGCAAACGCACGACGCGGGTTTCCTCGCTTTGGATTCTAACTCCGGTCAATACACTCAGAATGAATTCACTGTAGTGCCCGAATTTGCGATCAACTTAGGTTATCAAGTAACGGATCATCTTCGGTTCATGATCGGTTACACCGGGATCTATTGGTCAAATGTGGTGCGACCTGGTCAGCATATTAGCCGTGATATTAACCCGAATCAGTTGCCACCCGTTGCAACCCCGATAGTCGGTACAAACCGACCGGGATTCGCTTTCGATACCACCGATTATTGGATTCAAGGAATCAGCTTAGGTGGTGAATACCGTTGGTAGGGATTAGGGCAAGAACCGAATCTCAAACGGTAGTGATTTTCAATCTGGCTGGGTAATGCTTTCAAATCATGGTGACCGCCAGATTGCGAGACCCGGCAGAATTGGAAAGAAGATCCGATCTGCTTAGGCAATAGGCGTGGCGTTTTCTCGATGCGTGAGAACTCACGGTTGTGCTTGGCACGGTGCAGGATGCATACCTTTTGGCTTGACGCGGAGGGTGTTGCATTCAATTGCAGCTTGATTGATCTGCGCGAGCTCCGAGTCATTCCGAGGCTTATGATCGCGCGTCATTGATGCCAAGGCGGAAGAACACTGTCGAAGAAAAGTTTGGAGTTTCGGTTCCATGGTCAGATTAATCCTCACCCCTGTCACGGAATAAGATGATGGTTTGGAACCGAATCTTGGGTCGAAAAGATTCACGGTCCTCGAGAGTGATTCGTAAGCGACGTAAACGCCGTCCAAGCGTTGAAAAGATGGAGCGGCGTGAACTGTTGGCCGTCGATTTGGGAGCGATTTCCGGTGTCGCTTTTGTCGATGAGTTGGGATCTGGTAGTGCAGTTGGGAATCCACCCGTTCTGGTTGATTCTAGCGGTGACCTTGTAGCACCCGGCACGGTCGGCGCCACGGGGATTGAGATCACTCTTTATGACGATACAAACCTCGATGGTTTGTTAGATGCGGGCGATGTTGTTGCAGGGACCACCACCACCACTCTCGAGGGTAATTATCGTTTTGATAATCTCGCTGCTGGCCAGTATTTACTTCAACAACAGTCTGTACCGCAGTTGCAGCCTCAATCGCCAACTGTAGTAAACGTGGTTGACGCGTTGGGATCGCAAGAGTCCCTCATCGATGACTATTCGGCGACTGCACAGTCTGTCGCCGCGTCTCCTGGAGATTCCGGTTTCGATTCTGCTGCGGCAGCGGAGGCCATCGGCGGAGAGCGAGACATCGTTGTCACCAACTCATCCACTGTGGGGTCGGTTAACGCAATCGTAAACGAGACGACGGATCAGTTACTCATCGGTAGTCTGGGTGCAACCGGCACTGCAGCAATTCAGTACGATGGTTTGGATGGATCACAGACACTGGATCCCTCCGGTCTTAATGGGCAATCTCTGGCTGGCGGTGCGGCAGGTGATGTGATTGCCCCGAATACTGGATTAGTCGTGGTGGCACGCGCGGACTTGGCAGGGGCTGCGTTAGAGATAACTATTTACAGCGATGCAGCAAATTTTTCCTCGGCGACGGTCAACATTCCTGAGGACAACACCAATCTCGTTGAGACACTTGTCCCCTTCTCATCCTTTCTGGTTGGTGGCGGAGTTGGTGCGGATTTTAATGACGTTGGAGCCATCGTTGCATCAATCAATCTCCTTGAGAATCTGGATGTCTTCGTTTCGATTGTTGAAAGTCGTAGTCCGGTACCTGTTCAGCAGGATCTTGCCAATACCATTGTCCAACAGACAGACCTTTCGATTGTCAAATCCGATAATTCGGACCCTGTTAATGCAGGGACTCAATTAACCTACACCTTGTCAGTAGAGAATGCCGGACCAGACATCGCTGAACAGGTCGTGGTCACTGACCAATTACCTGCAGGGGTCAACTTTGCCTCCGGTGATCTCGAGGGTGACTCGAGCGTGGTGACGGATCAAGGCAATGGGTTAATCCAGATCAATGTTGGCACTCTGACCGCCGGGCAATCTCGAGATATTACAATCGTGGTTGATGTCGCTGCAGATTTTTCTGGGACCTTAACCAACAATGCATCCGTCAGCTCAACTCCCGATCAGGATATTGATCTGACCAACAATAGCACCAATGAGTCGACGGTCGTTAATCGAATCGTTGATGTGGCTGTGGCCAAATCTTCCTCCGGTACAGCGATTGCTGGCGATGAATTGACTTATACCGTTCAAGTCAGTAATTCCGGCCCAAGCCAAGCCGATAATGTTATTGTCACTGACACACTCGATGGTTTCTTTTCTTTCGTAGCCAATAGCTTTGATCCCGGTACCTCTGGAGCAAACCTGACGGTCAATGATCAATTGTTGGAGTTTGACATCGGCACCTTGTTACCGGGCCAGACTGAATCCTTTACCTTCAATGTCTTGGTCGACTCTGCCGCTAGCGGCTCCCTTTCCAATACGGCTGTGATCTCAACCAGCGATGTGGATTCGAATTCCGCTAACGATTCCTCAACGGACAATGTTGTGTTGGAGCGTCAGGTTGATTTGGTTTTAACCAAGAGCGTTGATTCCGCGAATGTGATCCCCGGGCAGGATCAGGTCGTTTACACGTTTACCGTTAGTCACGCTGAGACGACAGCAACTTCAGGTAGCTTGAGTGACGCCTTAAATGTGGTTGTCACCGATATCATTCCCTCTGGTTTGACGGGGGTTTCGATCAATGCACCGACTGCTGATTCAACGGGTTTTGCAAATGGTGTGGTAACGGTTGGCTACGATCAAATCCCGTTGGGTGAGTCGCGTACGTTTTCTCTCGTATCGAATGTCAACGAAACAGCGAGCGGAACGATTACCAATACGGGCTCGGTCGCGTCCTCAGTAACCGATTTTAATCCCAATGATAATGTTGACGGGGCTACCATTACGGCCGATCCTGAATTTGATTTGGTTGTAGTCAAAACGGTCAATGTCTCTGACCCTTCCCCGACCGATTCTGTGGTTTACACGGTGACGGTACAAAACTCGGGTCCAAGTGCGGCTCTCGATGTCGTACTGACGGATAGCATCCCCTCTGGGTTGACTTTTGTCTCAGCAGCATTTGATGGGTTGGCGGGAACCAGCGACGGGACGACAGTGTCATTCCCTGCGAACACGATAAGTGGCGGAGTCACTGCCGTCGCAACGATTGAGTTCACCGTCGACGCAGATGCCGATGGACTGATTACGAATGTCGCTCAAGTACCTGATCTGATCGCTTTCGGTGAGCTTAGCGCATCTAATAATTCAGACACTGCAGAGATTAATGTGGTTGCAATCACTGATCTCCGTGTTGAAAAATCTGTCTCTGCCGGCAGAACGATTGCGGGGAGCGATTTGGTTTACGAGATTACCGTGACCAATGATGGGCCTTCTCCCGCTGCTGCTGTGCAGATTGTTGATACGCTTCCTGCGGGTGTTACTTTCACATCCGGGACGGGACCCAATGGTGAGGTCTTGAGCGCCGCCAACGGGACCGTTACCTATGATGCAGGTTCACTTGCAGGCGGATCATCCATCGAACTAACGATCAATGTGACTCTGAACGCGGCTGTAGACACGACGCAAACAAATGTTGTTGTGGTCAGTTCAGAAACTCTTGACAGCAACCCGAATAACAACAGTGCATCGGCCACAACCTCAATTGATCCAGCATCGTCCACCTTTGCAGGTTTAGTCTTCCTCGACATCAACAACAATGGAGAGCAAGATTTTGGTGAGCCGGGTCTTCCGAATGTGCTGTTGACTCTCTCCGGAACTAATTTCCTCGGGATCGCCGTCAGCGATTCTATCCTTACCGATTCGGAGGGTCGTTATTTGTTCACGGACCTTGCTGAAGGGGTTTATCAGGTCGACCAATCGCAGCCGAATGATTTGCGAGATGGCCTTACCATGCTTGGGACAGGGACCACGGCCCAAGCAGCTGACAATGTCTTTTTGCAAATTGGATTGGGTGCTGCGTCAAACGCGGTTGATTTTAACTTCTCGGAATTACCGCAGCGTCTCTCGAAAAGGAGTTTCTTGGCCTCTTCATAAATGAAGCATGGTATCGTCATGATCCAACGTCCCTTGCCCGTTCCTGTTGGAGCCGGTGGTTAGAGCCGGTAAGGGATCCTTGAAACATGACAGCAAGAAACTTGAAAGCTCGATCTTCGGGGGGAGATCGAGCTTTTCTTTTTTTTGATGTTGGGTTTTGCAGTAGTGTGTTTGCTGACCTGTCAGCAGTTCGTTTACTTCTTGCTCGACGAATTGTCAGCAGACTGCTTGATCATCCCAAACATGTGTCCTCCCACCGCGTCGTGTTGCCAGGTGCCTGCGTAGCGATTTGAGTGGATTAAAACACGTGCACTGAAAGTACCCATTCCCGGAATCCAGAGTGAATCCAAGGTGATAACCGGGGTATTGCCCGACCAAAGGATTTTAATATCCAGCGGTACTTCACTATCTACCGATCCATATTTGATTCGCGCGGTGAGTCGGTAGAGGTCGGGTTCTTTGAGCTTCTCGCATTTTGCAATGGTGTATTCTTCCGGTTTGGGACTCAGCTCTGTCTTGCCGTCGATGGTGAATTGACCGGCAAAAATAGAACCGGAGAGATATTGTGCAAGCTTTTGCTCACGATCTGGGGTGATGGTAAGTCCCGCCGGGGATTCGTTTGTTGTTACTCCCTGCTCCTCCTTGCCCGAATCAGTGCCCAAGCTTTTTGAACTACCTCCAGTGCTCTGAGTCGTTTCCTGTGCACTGAGGTTATGCTGAAAGAAGAACGAAGCAAAAAGCAGGCACAGGCTGTTGAGATAGAAGTCGCGAGTCATGAGATCGTCAGTCTTTTTGGCGAATGCGTATTCAGTAGGTTGTTCCGTGGTTAATTAGATTATCACATATCAGGCAACAACGTTAGCTTGTATTACATACACCTCGCGAGGAGAGCATGTTCGTTGTTGACGACTGATTGAGGCGCCGCGATGGTTCTGTGCCGTCACCAAATTGGGGCATCTGAATACCCTCCTTTTTCGCTCCTGAGTTTTCGGCACTGATTCGTTTCTCCGCATGAAGCTAGGTGTTTTCAGTGCGAAAAGAAACGAGTCGTTCCTGAGATGATTCATCAATTAAAGCGTTATTCCATGTGATTTCAATGCAATTCTGCGTCGTTTGATTTTCACGTATGAATCTCTTGCGTTTTGATCGGATCGAACCTGCAGCTTGCTGCGAGGGATCCTCTCGAGACGAAGAATCTTTTAGATGGTAGGCCGCCATACCTGATGGTTTGATCGCTGTGTGCTCCTCTTGCATATGATCAAAGGAACAGCTTGTTTGTTGTTTGGCTTGGAGGTTATTTGGTGGTTTGACAGTGTCGAGTTCTGATCGTCTGGAGATCCACTCGATTCCGGTTGGATTCGTATCCACGTTGGATGCGTTGTTTTCCAGAGAGTTCACGCCTTCAATTAAAACCCACCAGTCCTTGAGTAGTCTGCTCAACTCTTCCCTTCGTATCCCCTTCAGTGATTTCGCATACTCATTCGCTGCCTTCCAGTAGTGGACCTGTATTTCTTGCAGCGTTTGCTTTCCATGGTCCGTTTGGAATTGTCTGACAAGATGCCAATCCCAGCTTGCCTGTTGCAGTGCCTTGTGTGGACTTCGTAGGACGGGGAGGGACTGGGTTTCACCCGCTTCAATCATATCGAGAAGAGTCGAAGTGACGCCAATTTTTATCCGATTAAGGAGTTCCGAGTTGTTTGCATCGGACAGTCCGATTTGAAGACGCTGCATGGGTCGAAGTAGGTCTCGATAATTCTTGACACGAAGATGTGAGTCCTTGCAGAATTGATTCACCCAGTGGCTGTAACGGAAGAGTGGTGAATCACCAAAATGACTGCCGATGCCATTGATCGAGTCGGCCATGGCTCCTGAAAAGCTCAGAGAGTACCGTCCGTCCTTTGCAAGGTAGCCCGTTCCAAAAACGGCTTGCCTTGAGAGAAGAAAAGCCGTCAGGTAGCGGCGTTGTTTGCGGAATGCTACCCACTTACCGATGTAACGGATAAGGAAAACTGTTGGTGCGTGCGAATAACGTACAGTCAGAAGTAACGGAGATTTTAGAATCCCGGGGACGCTCCGGAAATCCTCAAAGGTAGCTTCGCTGAGTGAGCAGGGCTTCCTACGGCTTACTAACCATTGGCATCCGAAGAGAAGAGAGACGCATACAGCTGTAACGGTTTTCGCCAGTAACTGAGTACATAAAGCGGTGCGTATCAGGATCCGGTACACTCTGAGCAGCTTCCCCTCTGCGACGATCGCTTCATAGTTTTCGTGGCATCCATTGTCCGTTGCTGCTGATTGGGGCACCCCTTTGAAGAGCTTTGTTCCTGACGGTAGCAGGGAGAGCACTCGAAGTGCCTGTGCATCAGAATTCTGGACTGCTGTAATCAGCTCGTCTAAGTCATCCGTTTCTGAGGTCGATATTTTTAAAGAGCCCGTCCACAACTGAGTTCCTCCCGTTTCGAATGTGATCGCGGATCCATCTTCGAGAAAGAATTGACCTGAGAAGCTCGATTTCCGCAGCATTGCCTGATCTTTGCTAATCGAATCCGTTATGGATGCGACGGAAGCAGGTTTAGAATGAGAGTGAGCCTGATTCTTGGTAAGCTCTGAATCAGTGTTCGAGTCGGAGAACTCAAAGTGATACCAGGTTTCAATACCCTTCATCCGATAGAGGGATGAGCTCTTGTCGATCGGGCGATGATCATCAGGCAGCATGATTTCGGCATAGATGAATGATGAGCGTGCAATATTGAGTGGTGTGTTGTATTTAGACTCACGATCGAATCTTTACTCCTAGACGCAGTAATTCCAGGACCGCTTCCGCTGCTTCATGTCCCTTATTACCGACTGTTCCGCCGCTTCGGTTGATCGCTTGCTCAAGGGTGTTGCAGGTAAGTAGGCCAAAAGCAATCGGAACGCCTGTTTCCACACCCATGTCCATTAATGCAAGGCTGACGGCTCGATTGATGTGTTCGTCATGTGTTGTTTCACCTTTGATAACGCACCCAAGAGCAATAATCGCTAAGAATTTTTCGGTTTGAAGCAGTTGCTTTGTGATCGTTGACAATTCCCACGCACCGGGCACGCGAAAGATGCTGATCTCTGAGTCAGCAAATCCTGCCTCTGTAAGTGTTTCAACCGAGCCGTTGACCAATGCGTCGCAGATTCCGGGATTGTAACGACTCGCGACAATCGCAATCTGGCCCTTCGGTAAAGCTCCATCGACTCCAGTGATCTCAGTTGGCATCTTTTAAACCCATCAAAAATTCAGCGTTGTTTTGTGTTTTCGCAAGCTGCGAGTTCAAACTGCGCATTGCCTCGGCTGGTGATTCCTGTGAGAGCATTTGACGCAAGTGGCATATTTTATGGTATTCCTGTTGCTCCATCAGCATTTCCTCGCGCCGGGTGCCGCTACGGCTAATGTCCATAGCAGGCCAAATTCGCTGATCCACAAGTGATCGGTCAAGCACGATCTCCAAGTTGCCGGTGCCCTTGAATTCTTCGAAGATCACTTCATCTAACCTGCTTCCCGTTTCAATCAGGGCCGTGGCTAAAATCGTTAGAGATCCACCTTCCTCCACCTTTCGTGCGGATCCAAAGATTGACTTCGGTTTTTGCATCGCACCCGCATCAAGTCCGCCGCTGAGCAGTTTTCCCGTCAACTCTCCCTCACTGTTGTGAGCACGTGCAAGTCTGGTGATTGAATCAAGAAAAATGACTACGTCTGACCCCCCCTCAACCATACGTTTGGCTTTTTCAATCACCATCTGAGCCACCTGAATATGGCGGTGAGCAGGCTCATCGAACGTGCTGCTAATCACCTCGCATCGTTCTCCGGTGACCTCTCTTTCCATATCGGTTACTTCCTCAGGACGCTCGTCGATGAGGAGAATGAACACATAAGCCTGCTCATAATTCTTGAGTACCGATTTCGCCATCTGCTGCATCAAGATGGTTTTGCCCGCTCTTGGCGGGCTGACAATCAATCCTCGCTGCCCAAATCCGATCGGAGTAAGCAAATCAACAATTCTTGTGCTCAGCTCGTTGCTGTTGCATTCCATCATGATCCGTCGATTGGGATGCAAAGGAGTGAGTTCCTCAAAAGGAACAATCTTTTGTTGTCGATTTGGCTCTTGGCGATTGATGGCCTCAATACGCAACAAAGCGAAGTAACGTTCGTTTTCCTTCGGCGGACGGATCTGACCCGCAACATGACTACCCGTTTGCAGACCAAATCGTCTTATCTGACTCGGAGAAACGTAGATATCGTCAGAGCAGGAAAGGTAATGATATTGTGGGCTGCGAAGGAACCCAAAGCCGTCAGGTAAAATTTCGAGTGTGCCCTCGCCGTACATCAGCCCGGTTACTGCCATGCGATGCTTCAGGATTCGGAAAATCAGATCCTGCTTGCACAAGCCAGCATACTCCTGCAACCCATCCGACTCCGCGAGCTTCAAGAGCGATTCGTGGCTGGAGCGCTGTAGGTCAGCAAGGTTGATGTTGGGTTTACCGCCACTATCAACCGATGGAGTGCCCAAAGGCTTACCGAGTTTGCTTGCCTCACTGACAATTGCTTCCGGCAGAGAGAGTGGGTCGCGTTCGGAATCAAGTTCGCGAATACGACGATCGACGCTCTTGTCGGGGTGCCTTGGTTTGGGGGCGCGTGTTGTGTGATTGCGGTTCACTCGAGGTTCACTTTTATGCGGTGAACCCGAGTTGTCCCGCGGTTCGGAACTCTGCGAGGACATGATGAAGAGTTTGGGAAAAGCTGAGAAGAAAAGAGAGGTGGGGGGGGATTCGCTGAGATGTTTGGAGAGGTATCTCGGACCTCGTAGTAATACCTGAGAACTTACAAGTTTTTTTTAGGCATCAGCCTTAGGCATCAAGGTGGCCAGCCGATCTGTCACGATCGCTCGTAGCTTATTTATATCGCCGTCGTTCATGATAACAAAGTTACTACGCTGTTTCTTCGAAAACAAAGGTAATTGATTCGATTCCCGGTTCTTTAGATCCTCCGGGGTCCAGTTACGGGATTTAGCCCAAAGAATCCTGCGATTTGATGGTGCATCGACGCACCAGATCTCATCGCACACCAAATCCCACTTGGATTCAAAGAGAAGTGGAACCTCAAGAGCGATGGCTGGGGACTTCATTTCTGTCGCCTCATCAATTTTTGCAGCGATTCGCTTTTTTGTTTCGGGATGAATTACCGACTGGAGAAAGTTTAAGTTGGCTTGACTCCGATCATCGCTCCCGAAAACGGCAGCAGCTAATTTCGTGCGGTCAATTTTCAGGTCAGACCCTTGAATGCTATCACCAAAGTGGTCTAGAAGTCTTTCTTGAACTTCGGACTCCTCCAACACCGATCGGGCAATTAAATCTGCATTAATCCATGTGGCGCCAAGTTCCGATAATATTTTCGCAACGGTTGATTTTCCACCCGCAGGCGAACCGACAATGCCAATGATGATCACCAATGTTGCTCCAGTGAGGGGAGGGAGTGAAATGGTAATCCGTCTAGGGACCTGGAAGATTGACTCGAGGAGAAGGAATTCAAAAACAATACTTACCGCTGCCTTTGCCTTTCATCTTATCGGACTTGACGATCCTCAGGTGCGTAAAGGAACGCGTTACAATTCGGGCAACGAATCAACAGCGACATACGTAACCGATCAATTAATTGGGTGGTGAGAACTTGGTAGCAGCCACCACACGATTCACCATCTACCGGTGCTAACGCTTCTTCACCTCTCGCTTCGGTGATTCGTCGGTAATCGTCAACGGCGCTGGTTGGGATGTTTTTCTCTGTCTGTGTTAGTTCATCTTTGACCCGCTCCAATTCCCCTTTGAGATCTGCTTCGCGTTGCTGGATCTCTTCCACTCTCACTTGATGTTCATTCTCCTGTTTGTCTAGTTCATCGGTTGCACTTTGGATCGCACCGGATAGCTCGTCAATCTTCTCCAACGCTTCAAGAATTTCATCGCTGAGGACTTCGTTTGCCTGTTTATCTGCCGCAATCTGTTCCTTGAGAAGACTGAATTCACGATTGCTAGCCGCGGAATTAAGCTTTGATTCGAGTTCTTTTATTTTGTCCTCGCGAGATTGAAGCTGTAGCTGCTTATCATCACATGACATGACGGCGGATTTATGATTTTCCTGCGCTAATTCCTTCGCTTTGGTTGCGTTTGAAACAAGGACTTCTCCTGCTTGTATCTGGCGGGGGCAGCGATCAAGTTGCCCATTAAGATCCGTTGTTTGTCGATGAATTCTATGAAGCTTTTGTAGCAAGCTTGGTTGAATCTCGATCTTGTTATCAGCTGGCATGTTGACTTTCGGGTCGGTAAGGTTTATTCGATGATTCTTTGAATGCTTCGGTCTTTTGAATGCTTTTGTCCTTTGGGTAGCTCGCTGTCCGAGATCAAGCGATCTGCGTTTTTAAGATATGCATTCACGCCATTTAAAACGCTGCCGAATTGAGTCATTTCAAGGGGATCAGGCGTTTCTTTCAATCGCTAAATCTTGGAAACATCCATCGGAAGAAAACATCATAACAGTGTTGCTTGTTCACAGCGATTGGTGGCAGATTGAGTTGGTTGCAGATTATCGTTTTTCGTCCTTTTTAAGCATTCATTGTTTGATTGTTTGGACAAAAAAAACTCCCAAAACCGTTGCGGGTTTTGGGAGTCTGGTCGTTTAATCGGTTGTTTGGGTACAAGGATCGCCGTCTTTCCGTGTGGAGGTGAAAGATGCGACCGTTGATCCCCCGTCGGAGCCCGTTGATGAGGCTCCGACTTGATGCTTTGCAATTCTCTATCTCTAAGCCGCTGTCTTCAAGAATGACGCGAGTCGATCCGCTCGCGATGGACTTTGTAGTTTTGCAACCGCCTTCGCTTCAATTTGGCGTACACGCTCTCGTGTCACCTTGAAGATTCGCCCACACTCCTCGAGTGTGTAGCTGTAGCCGTCCACCAAGCCGTAGCGAAGTCGAATGATCTCGCGTTCACGGTAGGTCAGCGTTTTGAGTAACTCATCTATTTTTCCTTTGAGGATACTGCCAGCTGCATTGCGTACCGGATTATGGCTATCGCTGTCCTCAATGAACTCCCCAAAACTACTGTCCTCACCTTCACCCACGGGCCGATCAAGGCTAACCGGATGACGTCCAATATCCATTACACGCCTGACTTCCTCCATAGGAACATCGGTGGCTCGAGAAATCTCCTCGTAGGTTGGCTCTCGCTTGAGATCTTGGGTCAATCGTTTCTGCGCCTGCCTTAATTTGCTTAGCACATCAATCATGTGTACAGGGATTCGGATGGTTCTTGCTTGATCTGCTATTGCACGCGTGATCGCCTGCCGAATCCACCATGTAGCATAGGTGCTGAACTTGAATCCGCGACGATACTCGTACTTATCAACGGCTCGCATTAAACCGGTGTTACCCTCCTGGATCAGATCTAGGAATGACATACCGCGATTACGATATTTCTTGGCGATGGAGACCACGAGACGTAAGTTGCCGCTACTTAGCTGTCGCTTTGTTGACTCGTACTCCTCAAAATGCTGCCGCGCCTTGGTCATCCGTTGATCTAAGCTCTTGGGGCTTTCCTGAGTAACGAGCATGAGTTCTCTCTGCTCTTGTCTCAAGTCTGCAGCCTCATCACGACTCAATGGATCATTTCCCAATGAACTCAAGCGATCGCGGATGTAATTCATTCGCTGTGAAATTTCCTCGAGTTGTCGAAGAAGTGGAGTGACTCGTCGACTTCGAAGGCTCAATTCTTCGACGAGGTGAAGGCATTTTCTTCGATTTCGAATGAAACGTTTTCTCACTTCGACTTTTAGCCTTGGCGAAGTGCTCTTTCGCACGAGTTGCTCAAAGTCGCTTTTGTTTTGTCGGATCAACTGGTCAAGTGTGCGCAGGTTGTGTGGCATCCTTGCACTGATTTGTTCTTTTGTAAGTCGTTCGGTCAATGAGACTTTGATGGTTCGATCGAACGGAAGGTCTCCACGGTGAACACGGTGTAATGTGCTGACCGTGGAGCGGAGAGCGTAGTCATTTTCAAGTAATGCACGTCGGAACTGCTTACGAGTAATCTCGATCTTCTTAGCAAGTGCAATTTCCTCCTCTCGAGTCAGGAGAGGGATTTCAGCCATTTGGCTGAGATACATTCGGATTGGATCTTCGCTAGGGCGAGGCGATTCAGCTGCTGCGAGCCGCAATGCCTCAAGATCATCGCTTTCCGTCATTTCGGGAGTGGACTCTCGCATCTCCGTCACGTTCGGTTCGGGAGTGCGTTGTGACTTGTCTTTGTTGCCGGGGGAGTCGATGAGCGGGATGTTGTGCCGTTCCAAGGCGAGTAAAAGCTGATTTAGCTTTTCGGGATTTACATCTTCATCGGGGAGGTAACTGTTAACTTCTTCGTAGGTAAGGAAGCCTTCCTGGCGTCCGCGTTCTAAAAGAGCAGTCAGTTCTTGATCCATCAATTGCATAATTCAAAACCTCATGTTTTGCGAAACCATCATGGTTTACTGGGCATCGTGGTTGGGTCTTATTGAAATCCATTTCAGGCGAAAAAAGGTGGTGCGGGGTACCTCCGGGGACGCATGGGTTGGGATTTGAAGGGAAATAGGATAACAGGCAATTCGATAATTCTCCAAGTCGAATTGCGTGATTTATTGTTTCTTACATCTTGGATTTAATCAGCCGAGTCGTTGTGCGACTTGGGGGCATTTTGAATTCCATGTTTCGATCTTGCTTCGGCAATCATCGCTTCGAGGATTGCAACCTCCTCCTCTTCCGGCAGAAGTTCAGAGGCTAATTGTTCAATTTTCTTGGATTGCTCATGCGAGAAGGCGAATTCTCTGAGGCGCAGCATGACAGCATTGTAGCGCTCGTCCGCGGTTTGTGGTAACGAAGTTCCGCGACGCTGTACCCGTTCATGGAGCGTAACCAGTAGGTTCTTCAGTTGCTCGTTCTCAACCAGTAGTAATAATGAATCGATGTCAAGTTGATGGCCGTCAAACTCGAGATCCTGGTAGGCGGAGAGGAGCATTTTGGCCGTATTGGTTTCTAGCCAGTCTGGGTCGATCGCTTCGACGGCTGTCATCGCCAATTCTGGATTTTCAATGAGGGTCTCAAAAAGATCTCTCTCCAAGCTCGCCAGCGGTCGAAGTTTCTCCGGAGGTATCGCTTGACGAGTCTCTTGATTTTGGTGGATTGCCCCGGTTATCGCATCATCGGATGATGTAGCTTGCTGGAGTGCTGCATTGAGGTCATCTGCCAACACGGAGGGACGCGTCGGGTTTTGCCCAGGTGTAGATTGGCGTGGGGTGATTTGCCTTCGCTCCGATGAGTTGCCTTGCTGACCGGATCGAAATCGCTCTCTTCGCTGCGTTTCCTCGCGAATACCCTTGAGGCGTAGCTCAAGCCTTTCGGGTTTGAAGTTAAATCGTTTTGCCATTCGCATCAGGAGCTGATCCGTTTTCAGCCCGTCCGGAGCCTTGGCGACAATTCTCAGCATCGTGTCGACAGCTTGGGTTACCGCGTGCGTGTCCTCCAGTAAGTCAACACCATCGGTTAGCCGACTCAGTTTGTGGTCCATGGCGTCGGGAGCCTCCGTCGCCAGACGCTCGAGAGATTCTCGTCCATGCTGGGCAACATAGTCAGCTGGGTCCTGTCCTTGCGGCAGCGTTAGGACACGCAAGTCGACATCGGCATGAACAAAGAGTTCCAAGACTTCGTCTGCTCGGTTTTGCCCGGCCTCGTCGCCGTCAAGGACGAGCACGACTCGCTGTGCGAGTCGTTTTAGGATTCGCACGTGCTGCTCACCCAGTGCGGTTCCTAGCACGGCGACAACGGGTTCAATGCCTTCTTGTCGCGTCATCACCACGTCGGTGTAGCCTTCCATGACGAGTGCTTCACCACCACGGCGAATCGCCTCACGAGCTTGATCAAGGCCGTAGAGTTGATGTGATTTTCTGAAAAGCAGCGTTTCACGACCATTGATGTATTTCCCACCAACGCGGTCGCCGAGTCGTTTAGCGATTTCCGGAATAATGCGACCACCAAGCGCAACCGGACGCCGTTGTAGATCAAAAATGGGGAACATCAGTCGGCCACGAAACATATCGACATGACCGTCGCCCGATCTCTTTGCCGATGCAATGCCTGCAGCATGTGCAACCTCACCACTGAAGCCATTTTTCTTGAGGAGCTCAACCGCGAAATCCCATGAGTCAGGGGCAAAGCCGATTTGGTAACGCTGACGGCTCTCGTCGCTGATTCCTCTCTCGGCCATGTAGTCGCGTGCGAGCTGTGCGTCTCGACTCGAGCCAGATTCTAGTTCATCAAAGTAGGCTTTAGTGACTAGCTCCATCGCGGAAAACAGCGTTGGCCGATCATCGGGTGCGCCGGGTTCGGTGCGCCGGCCACCCCCGACTTCAGGTACCTCAATACCCGCTTGTTCTGCCAGCGAGCGAATTGCAGATGGGAAGTCAACGCCATCACGACGCATAACGAAGGAAAAAACGTCTCCACCGATATCGCAGGGCCAGCATTTCCATGTTTGACGCTCCTGATTAACGGTCATCGAGGGGCGACGATCATTATGCCACGGACACCGTGCCACGAAATTCCTGCCCTGTGGACGCAGCTCGGTCGTCGCTCCGATGACATCAACGATGTCAACCGCAGCGCGTACCCGCTCTTTCAGGTCGAAGTCCGTGGATAGGGACAAAATCCAACTCCGTGGGGCGTGTCAGGTTGATTGCAACCAATGATCAAGAGAGCAACTCGGCGTACCAATTGCCAGTCAACACTGTTCACATTTTAGCGTGACTGAGCCAGGTGTGTATCGCCGCGTCGATGACTTCCTTGATTGTCTCGTCGAATCAGCATGACGCTACGTTCCAATCGGTCCACCCTCCGCATGGTGCGGTCACTGGTACTTCCCAGGTTCCAGGTAAATTTCGATCGGTGCATTCCTTTGCGACTCGTGCCAACTTGGTCGAATCCCCGACCGTTGATCCATGCGTTTGCATGGGTCGTGTTTCACGAGCCAGAGAAAAGTTTGTGACTGAACGGAGAAATCGTCAAGAGCAATCTGCTTGAGTTTCCGAGGCTCGTGAGAACAGAGCAAAATCTGAAATGCTATCGGGTTATTTGCTGCCCTGAAGTTGCGCTCTGAGCAACCGAGTTCTACGATACGATAAATCTCGGATTTGTGAGCAGAAATGAGTGCACAGAGGTAGTGCATGACGGATTGGTAAGAAAAGGCTACCAGTCCATGGCAGGTGCCGACGTTTTGGATTCCAAGGCCCTACTATCTAGTTTTTTACCGCGTGAGACCCGAATGATCTGCAGCAAAGGGAAACGCTCGTGCCCCAAAAGGGGTGTCTGCCTTCAAAGTGAATCATGGAGTTTTCTTTTTTCTTTGTTTTGCCTCACTATGATAGCGACCCTGTTATTAGTTGGGTGTCACAGTGAGAGTGATCAGGCTTCTGAGATTCTCGAGCGGCGGCGATCCCAAGAGCGGGAATCGCGTTCCTCCATTCCGGCGGCCTCCGAGATCGATTTGGTTGCGATCAAGCTAACCGAGCATGTGATCGCCGAGAGGGAGGAAGGGTCAGACTCTTGGTCTGTTTCTGAGCCCAATTCGC